>CAZIVO010000067.1:0-19723 GCA_964542765.1 uncultured candidatus Brocadiaceae bacterium
GGCGGAGGGCACTGTAAAATAGGTGTATTCCAAGGTCGCTGGTGTGGACGCTTAGGGCCTTGCTGACGGTTACTTAGGAAGCTTCCATCGGATAACCTTGGGATTGCTTTCCCCTGCCCCTCGAGATGCTAACCATGACCTTGACACAACGCCTTTTGGGCCTGTTTTCTGCTGTTGGTCTGCTCGCTCTGGCGGGGGCGGCGCAGGGCAACACCCTGATGCTCGTGGCGGACGATCTCGGCGTCGATGGCATCAGCACCTACAAGGAGGGCAAGGCTCCGGCGCCAACGCCGAACATCGATGCCCTCGCCCGATCCGGAGTTCTCTTCCGGAATGCCTACGCCTACCCTTCTTGTTCGGCGACCAGGGCAACCTTTCATACGGGCCGCTACGGGTTTCGTACCGGAGTCGGCCGTGCCGGACGCATCCTTCCCTTGTCCGAGCACACCCTGCCGGAAATCCTCACCAAGGGAGGCTATGCCAATGCCTGCATCGGCAAGTGGCACCTCGGCGGCAACAAAGCGGCTGACAATCATCCCAATCAGACCGGGTGGAGCCATTTCTCCGGCTCCTTGCCCGCATTCTTCCGCGGTAACGATACCTATTTCAACTGGCGCAAGGTCGTCAATGGGAAGGCTTCGACCTCGAAGGTCTATTCCACGACCGACAACGTCAATGACGGCCTTACCTGGATCAAGGCCCAGACCAAGCCTTGGGTTTGCGTCATCAACTTCAATGCGCCGCACACTCCCTTGCACGCGCCACCGAGTTCGCTTCATACCTATAACCTGCAGGGCAAAACTCCGAGCAGGCAGCCACTACCTTTCTTCAAGGCCATGGTCGAGGCCGTGGATACGGAGATCGGGCGTCTGTTGAAATCGATGGACGCCAAGACTCTCGCTGCGACCGACGTCATCTTCGTGGGCGATAACGGCACGGGAAGCAGGGTTTCGGAGCCGCCGTTCGCCAGTAATCATGCGAAGTTCACGATCTACGAAGGTGGCACCAATGTCCCTCTGATCATCAGTGGCCCGACGGTGAAGTCGCCGGGGCGAGAGGTCAAGTCGCTGGTCAGCACAGCGGACCTGTTCCATACGATCGCCGAACTCTCCGGCATCGACGCTCGTGCTGCGGTGCCGGCCACGGTCGTCCTCGATGGTGTCAGCATGGTTCCCTATCTCCGCAATCCGAACCAGTCGTCGCTGCGTGAGTTCGTTTACACCGAACAATTCGGAACATCGAATGCCAATCAACTCCCTGGCATGACGCTTCGTAACGACCGTTACAAATTGATCCGATTCACCACCTCGCCTCCCCGGGATGAGTTCTACGACCTGCAAGCCGATCCCTTCGAAAAGAGCAACCTCCTTGCTGGAAAGCTGAGTTCGGCGCAGAAGTACAACCGCGACCTACTCTCTGCCGAGATGATCAGATTGCACGGTGGTGCGAGCTGGTTCGCCTTCGGGGCGGGTTGCAAGGGAGCCGCAGGCACCCCGGTGCTGGCGGCCAAGCAGGGCCAGCTGCCGCGTCTGGGTCAGACCTTCACCACTCAGGTGTCGAACATTGGCACGAGCAACCGCGTCTTCGGGGTGATCGGTGTTTCCAACGAGGTTTGGGGGCCGCTCAAGCTGCCTTACGACCTCGGGCCGATCAAGATGCCCGGTTGCCAGTTGCTCGCCAGCGCCGAGGTTGTCCTGACGCTTCCCGTTTCCGGCGGGACGGCGACCTGGAACCTTTCTATCCCCAACGACAATCGTTTTCTTGGCGGGCGCCTGTTCCAGCAGGCTCTCATCCTCGACCCCAAGGCCAATGGCACGGGGGTCATCGCATCCAATGCCGGCCGCGCTTGCGTGGAACGGAAGTAGCATTTCATCAGATCTTCACGTCGATTTGAATCGGGCTGACAAATAGCAGAGAACCACATCATCATGAGATTTCCACTCCACCTATCCTTGTTTCTTGCGACCCTCGGCGCGGCCTCCTTGTCCGCACAAAGCCCCGACCTCTACGACACCGAGGTGGTCCGTGACATCAAATTGACCTTCAAGCAGTCCAACTGGTGGCAGCAGTTGCTCAACAACTACTCCTCCAAGACGGATATTTCGGCCGACATGGTCGTGGACGGCAAGAGCTACCCCAACGTCGGCGTGCGCTTTCGGGGTAACACCTCTTACCGGCGTCTGCCGCCGAACTCGGAAAAGCGCAGCCTCAACATCGTCACCGATGCCTTCGTGCCGGGTCAGAGCCTCTATGGCTACGAGCATCTGAACCTCAACAACGGCTTCCATGATCCGACCTTCATGCGTGAGTTCATGCTCTACATGATATGCCGCCGCTACGGCCCTGCTCCCAAGGCCAACTTCGTCAGGGTCACTCTGAACGGGCAGTACTGGGGCATCTACATCAATGTGCAGCAGCCCAACAAGGATATGCTCAAGGAGTGGTTCCGCGACGATGAAGGCAACCGCTATCGCGGCGCGCCTCCGGCGGGTGGCTCACCCCACGGCAACTCGGCTCTGATCTGGCTGGGGAGCAGTCCCAGCAGCTACACGCGCGCGTACGACTTCAAGAAGGGCGACGGCACCGATCTGGTGAACCTCTGCAACGTGCTCAACAACACGCCGTTGAACCAGTTGCAGGCTGCCTTGCCGAAGGTGTGGAGCGTCGATCAAGGCTTCCGCTACTGCATCATCATGAACATGTTCTTGCAGACCGACAGCTACATCGGCTCGGGCAAGGATCACTTCGAATACCACGAGCCCTACCACGATATCTTCCACATCTTTCCCTTTGACCTCAACGAGGCTCTCGGTGGTGAAGGTCGCGCCGATCCCAGGACGAGCCCCTGGTACAACACCACCAATGCGCAAAAGCCGGCGATCGGACGGACCCTGGGATTCGCGGACTGGCGAGCTCGCTACATCGCACACTACCGGACCATCCTCGAGGAGAGCTTCTCCTGGACTGAACTCGGCGGACTGATCACCAAGTACCAGAACATGATCAGGGCCGATGTCGCCCGGGATACCAAGAAGATCTACACGACGCAGCAGTTCACCTTGAACGTGACCCAAGACGTGGGTGGTGGCAACCGCCCCATCAAGGGCTTGCGCCCGTTGATCCAGGCCCGCGAGAGTTACCTCAAGGGTCTGTCCGAGTTCAATACGGCTCGCGCCAGTCTGAGTGGCCTCGGCCACTGGCCGACCAATCCATTGCCCAAGGACACTGTTTGGGTGACGGTGAAGGCTGGCAATGCCACCAAGGTGACTCTCTACCAGCGTCGGCAGGGGCCCTTTGCCTCGAGCCAGATGTACGACGATGGTAAGCATGGTGACGGCAAGGCCAACGATGGTGTTTATGGCGCTTCGGTTGCGCCGCAGGTCGCCGGGTCAATCGTCGATTACTACGTCGAGGCGACTGCGAGTTCGGGGGCCGTGCGTTTCCTGCCCAAGACCGCCGAGTTCCAATCCGGGCGGTATCGGGTTGAATGGCCACGGGGTAATTCGCCGATCAAGATCAACGAGATCCTGGCCAAGAATGTCAATGGCATCAAGGACAGCAATGGCGAGCACGAAGACTGGGTCGAACTCTACAACGCATCGGGGCAGACGGTCTCGGTGAGCGGAATGCATCTCAGCGATAACTTCACCAATTCGACCAAGTGGAAGATTCCTCCCGGCCAGAATATTCCAGCCTGGAGCACGGCGCTGATCTGGTGCGATGAGGATGGCAGTCAGGGTGCGATGCATGCCAGCTTCAAGCTCTCGTCGCAAGGCGAGGAGATTGGCTTGTTCAGCAGCGATGGCAAGACCCTTTTGGACACTCTTGCTTTCGGCGGGCAGCAGCCTGATATCTCCACGGGACGATTCTTCGATGGTGGCACGCCGTGGGTGAGTTTCTCGAAGCCTTCGCCACGCAATCGTAACGAGGTATTTGGTTGCGCGACCCGAGTCTACTCGGCGCTCGACCCGACGCTTCATGCGATGGACTTGGCGCTCACCGGGGCGCCGAAGATCGGCACCTCGATGACCATGAACCTGAGTGGTGGTCCGAGATCGGGCAGTGCACACCTCTTCATGTCGCCCAATGCCAGCCACCAGATGCTGGGATTGAATCCTGATGTAGCTGTTTTGCTGGACCCGTCGCAGGTCGTTGGCCCGGTGCCCTTGTCCCTGAATGGGCAGGGTAGCTTGAGTCTTCCCTTGGCGATTCCTAATATCCCGAGCGCGGTCGGCAAGAGGGTTTGCATGCAGTTGTTCGCCATCGATGCTGCTCGTCTGATGGCTAGCAATGGTGCCGAGGCGATGATCTGTCGGTGATCGACTTTGAGCGGATGGGCCTGTTGGTTGTGCTGATATGAGCGAGAGCAAGAAGAACCCCGACGGTGAGTGGCGCGAACTCTTTCGCGACTCGGTGACCACCGCTGACGGGGTGGCGGATGCGCTCGGTCTCGATGCCAAGAAGATCGCACCGGTTTTCGATGAGTTCTCGGTCAGGATCAGCAGCTACTACATGGGCCTGATCGAGAAGGAGGGTGATCCGATCTGGAAACAGGCGGTGCCCGACCCCGAGGAGATTGGCAGCAATGGTGTTGAAGATCCGTTGGCCGAGGAAGAGGACAGCCCGGTCAAGAGCATCACTCACCGTTATCCCGACCGTGTGTTGTTCTACGTGAATTCCGTTTGCTCGATGTATTGCCGCTTTTGCACGCGCAAGCGCAAGGTGTCCGATGCGGACTCGATCAATCGTCAGGGAATCGAGGAAGGTCTCGATTACATCCGGGAGCACTCCGAGATTCGCGATGTGATCGTGTCAGGAGGGGACCCCTTGATGATGTCGGACAAGCGGATCGATGAGGTTCTCACAGCCTTGCGGGCGATCGAGCATGTCGAGATCATTCGGATTGGCACCCGGGTTCCTGTGACCTTGCCACAACGAATCACCGAGTCTCTTTGCGAGGTTCTCAAGAAGCACCACCCGTTCTACATCAACACCCACTTCAACCATCCGCGAGAGATCACGCCCGAGTCGACCAAGGCCTGTGCGATGCTCGCCGATGCAGGTATCCCACTCGGCAATCAGTCGGTCTTGCTCAAAGGCGTCAACGATTCAGCCGAAGTGATGAAGGAGTTGGTGCAGAAGCTGCTCTCGATTCGCGTCAAGCCCTATTACATCTATCAGGCAGATCAGGTGTTCGGGACTGACCACTTCAGAACTTCGGTGGAGACTGGCTGGAACATCATCGAGGCCTTGCGCGGGCATACTTCGGGCTTGGCCGTGCCGCATTACGTGATCGATGCTCCCGCTGGCGGTGGCAAGATCGCGACGAGCCGCAACCCGGTGGTCATGCATCAAAATGGCGATATCGTGCTGAAGAACTACGAAGGCAAGCTTTTCCGCTATCCCAGCGATGCTCCCGGTGAAAGGGTCAGGCCTGCCGCCGGCCGCCCTGCTGAGCCGCCCGCTCAGCAAGAAGAGGCGATCTAGACCTGTGAGCGAGCAGACCTGCCTGCACGAGCTTTTCGAAGCTCGTGTGGACACTCACCCGGAACATCTTGCGGTCGCCTTCGGGGAACGCTGCTTGACCTATGGCGAGTTGGAGCAGCAGGCCAATCAACTCGGGCAGGTACTCCGTGCCCATCGGGTGACTCGGGGTGCGGTGGTGGGGATCTACCTCACGCGATCGGAGCGTCCGCTCATTGCGATGCTCGCCTGCCTCAAGCTTGGAGCGGCCTACGTACCGATCGATGCCCAGTATCCCCTCGAGCGCGTGCGGCACATGATGGAGGAAGCTGGCGCCAGCCTCATGGTCACCGAAGCCGAGTTGAGCGAGCAGGCTCGTGCGTCATACGAGGGGCCTATCTTGGTGTTCGAGGAACTTGCCAAGGAAATCGCGGAGCAGTCCCCGGGGCGCTGGCCGCGTGCCGAAACGGGAGTCGAACCCGAGGACCTTTGCTACATCATCTACACCTCCGGCTCGACGGGAAAACCCAAGGGGGTCATGGTCGAGCACCGCAATGTCGTCGGCTTCGTGGACGCTTTCAACGAAGTCTGCCGGATCGAACCGGACGACCGGCTCTATCAGGGTTTCTCTCTCGGCTTCGATGGGTCGGTGGAGGAGATCTGGATGGCCCTGTCATCGGGGGCTGCGCTGGTGGTGGGGCCGCAAGAAGTGTCGCGCTCGGGCAGTGATGTTGCTCGTCTGATCGAGGAGAACAGGGTCACCTTCTTCTCCACGGTGCCGACCTTTCTGGCGATGATCGAAGAAGCCATGCCGAGCGTGCGCCTTCTGGTGGTGAGTGGCGAGCAATGTCCGCAGCAGATGGTCGATCGCTGGGCCGTCGAGGGCCGCCGGATGCTGAACGTGTATGGACCGACCGAAGCGACCGTGAACACCACGGCCTTCGAGTGTCACGCGAATCGTCCGGTGACCATCGGTCGACCGCTCCGCGGCTATCAGGCTCACATCCTCGACAAGGATCTGCAGCAGATGGCGGCAGGTGAGCCGGGTGAGTTGTGTATCGGCGGTGTTGGTGTAACCCGAGGCTACGTGAATCGATCTGAAGCGACGGCGGCGGCCTTCGTCGAGAATCCGTGTGCAGAGACGGCTGTGCAATCGCCGCGTCTGTATCGGACCGGTGATCTCGTGCGGGAGACCGATGACGGAGAGTTGGAATTTTTGGGGCGGATCGACAGGCAGGTGAAGATCCGCGGTTACCGGGTCGAACTCGCCGAGGTGGAGGCGGTACTCCGGGATCACCCGGATCTGCGGGCGGCCACCACTCAGGCCTTCGAGCGAAACGGCCGCCAGGAGCTGGCGAGCTATGTCGTTCTCGAGGACGGCGTCGATGCTCTCGATCGTGATGGGCTGATCGGATGGTTGCGGGATCGCTTGCCCGACTACATGGTGCCGAGTTTTTTGGAACTGCTCGAAGATTTGCCGACGCTCGCCAGCGGTAAGGTGGACTCTTCGCGGTTGCCACCGCCGACAACCCCGCTCACTCGCTCGAACCGCGAGATGATTTCACCCCGGACGGGGATCGAGATTCAGATCGCCGAGGTTTGGCAGCGGTTGCTGGGTGTCGAGCAGGTTTCGATCGGTGAGGACTTTTTCGTCGACCTCGGCGGCCACTCCTTGGTGGCAGCGCAGATGGTCTCGGTCTTGCGCAACGAGTGCGAACTCGAAGTGGCGGTCCGGGATGTCTATCAGCATCCGACCATCCGCGAACTGGCAGAACGAGTGGGCTCACCCGCTGATACGAAGGCAAACCAGGACGAGGCTCCGCGACCGGCCAGTAGCGAGGTCTTCGAGACGGTGCCGCTACTCACCCGCTGGTGTTGCGTGGGGCTTCAGATCCTTTCGCTGCTGTTTTTCTTCTGCTTGGGGACATCGCCGATCGTTTTTTCGACCCTCCTCTTTTCAGCCTGTGTTGTGGGCACATTGCCATGGGCCACGGCGATTGGCTGGGTGCTGGTCATGATCTTCGCCGCGCTGCCGGTATTTCTCACCCTGAGCGTCCTTGCCAAGTGGTTGGTGATCGGGCGCTACCGTGCCGGCAGCTACAAGGTTTGGGGGTTCTACTATTTTCGATGGTGGTTCGTGACCCGCATGCAACTGCTCAGCGGATCCGGGGTCTTCGCGGGTACTCCGATCATGAGCCTCTACTACCGGTTGATGGGGGCGAAGGTCGGGTCGAACTGCACCCTGGACACTCACCATTGCCACATCTTCGATCTGGTCTCCATCGGTGAGGACACCAGCATCGGTGGCGAGACTCATCTTCTTGGTTATCGGGTCGAAGATGGCATGCTGATCCTCGATCGGGTCGACATCGGCAGTCGTTGCTTCGTCGGTATCCACGCATCGATGGGCCTCGGTGCTCGGATGGAAGATGATTCTCTGCTCGATGATCAGTCGGTGCTGGGAGATGGCGAGGTCATGGCGGCAGAAGAATCTCGGCGGGGTTCCCCGGCCCAGGTCCATGAGGTGTCAGTGCCCGAGCCGGCGCCACAGCAGGCCTCGCGCGTATGCCGCTTCTTCTTCGGTCTCGCGCACTTGATAGCGATCTACGCGATGACCGTGTGCCTGATCGCGACGGCGATCCCGACAGTTCTTCTGGTGGTCTATGTGTGGACGTCGAGTGGCCCGGCGTGGGGAATGGCAGCTGTCTTCGGCGCCGCACCTTTGGCGGTGGTGACCTTCTGTCTGTCTTTTGCCCTGATCAAGGCTCTGGTCCTGCGCCGGGCACGTCCCGGTACCTATTCTCTCTACAGCATCTTCTATCTGCGCAAGTGGTTCACCGATCGACTCATGACCTTCAGCCGGGCCTTGATGCTGCCGCTCTATACGACCCTCTACCTGCCACCGTGGTTCCGTCTGCTCGGAGCGAAGATAGGTGCGAGGTCCGAGCTATCGACCGTTTGGAGTGTCGCGCCCGAACTCCTGCAGGCTGACGACGAGAGTTTCTTCGCCGATGGCTGCATCATCGGCGGCCGGCGGATCCACCGTGGGCGGATGCAACTGGCCACCAATCGCGTCGGTCGGCGAAGCTTCATCGGCAACAGCGCGGTGCTTTCGGCCGGTGTCGATGTCGGTGATGGATGTCTCATCGGCTGTGTGTCGACGCCTCCTGCCGATGGCGCTCCCGATCACACCGAGTGGCTGGGTTCCCCGCCCTTCTCCCTGCCGCACCGTCAAAAAGTCGAGGGTTTTGACGAAGCGGTCACCTACCGGCCGACCGCGAAGCTCTACCTGCAGCGTGCCCTGATCGATGGTTTGCGGATTCTCATTCCCAGCATCATCGCGATCTTCGTGGCGGTTGCCTTCGTACTCTTCGCAGTCTGGTCCAAGGCAGAGCTCGGAGTCGGCATGACCTTTGTGCTGGCGGCGCCGTTCTCGATCGGGCTGGCGATCGTCACGACACTTCTCGTCGCCTCCATCAAATGGATGGTGATGGGGCGCTTCCAGCCGACGATCCGGCCGCTTTGGTCGGCTTATGTCTGGCTCAACGAGATGGTCAACGGAGCCTACGAGTCGGTGATGGCGCCGGCGATGGCTCCCTTCCTCGGGACACCGTTCGCGGCTTTCTTCCTGCGCATGATCGGCTGCAAGGTCGGGCGCCGCTGTTTCATCGAGACCACGCTCTTTTCCGAGTTCGACCTCGTCGAGATCGGCGACCACGTTTCTCTCAATCAGGGTGTGGTGATCCAGACGCATCTCTTCGAGGATCGGATCATGAAGGCTTCGAAGCTCGAGATCGAAAGCGACTGCTCGGTCGGCAACATGGCGGTCATTCTCTATGACACGAAGATGGAGGAGGGTTCGGCGCTGGCACCCCTGTCCTTGCTGATGAAGGGCGAGATCTTGCCGCGCCGCAGTCGCTGGCGTGGCATCCCGACCGATTCGAGCCACGCCTCGGTCTGATCGCGCAGCCGAGCTCTCTCAGATCTGCGAGAAGCTTGCTGGTTTCAGGAACCAGTTGCGGATCTTCGAAACCGTACCCTTGTACATCGGGATCTTTTTCATGCGATCCCACTCGGGATGGGCGAGGAAGGCTTTCCAGTGAGCCTTGTGCTCTTCCATGTTGGCGGCCGACAGCATGTAGGTCAGGTTGGGGACATCGTCGCCGACCAGCATCTCACCAAAGAAGACGGGTGCCATCTCGACGTTGCGCATGAGCTCGGTCTCACCATTGTCGAACATGTGCACCTTGCGCCGGGCAGCATCCTCGTTGTGGCTCTCGTAGGTTCGCAGCTCGAAGATCCTGGATTGTTGCTGCTTCGTTTGGCCGGGCATTTCGATGACCGGCATGCTGGAAAAGGCCTTCATGAAGCGGCTCGATATTCGCAGGTAAGCAGGATCCTTCTTGGGTTGACCGAAGTAATTCGTCGCCGCCTTGCGGTGCCTCTTGTCCTTTGCGAGTTTCGGGTTCAATTCGCTGAAGGCATCGAGTGTCGGATAAGGGATGAGGACATGGATGGAGAGATCCTCGGCGTCTTCGAGCGCGGTGAAGACCCCGACCCGATCGATCCCCATGCGGTTCAAAGCGGGGAGGAGCCCTTTTTCGAGGTAGTTGCTGACGATCTGCTTCTTCTCCGCGCTGGCGATCTGGTAGTGGCGCAATTCGTAGAACTCTTGCGCCTGGCACCGAGGGTGCACTTTCGTGTCGCCGGCTGTGCCGGTCATGGCGACGGTCGCCACTGAACCGGCGAGGAACTGGCGGCGATCGAGAGAGATGGGTTGGTTTGATGTCTTGGACATGGTCAGCTCCAGGAAGGGGTTTCCCCCTATACTGGCGAGAACGGTCAGCCGGCGCCATGAAACGGAGCGAACAATGAAGGATTTGAGCAGGCGAGATTTTTTTGCACTCGGCGCGGCGGCTGGCCTTGTTGCGCGACCCTCGACCCTGGCGCAGTTTGCAGCAGAGCGTGCGCCACGAGAGATGTGTGTTTTTTCCAAGCCGCTCCAGCATCTTGGCTTCAAAGAACTCGCGGCCGAAGTTTCGCGGATGGGCTTCAGTGGGATCGAGGCTCCGGTACGTCCTGGTGGTCACATCGAACCCGAAAGGGTGCCCGAAGAACTACCTCTCCTGATCGATGCCCTGCGTGAGCGTGGATTGGCGATGACCGTGCTCACCTCGGAGATCAACAGGGCGGACCAGGACCACGCCAGGACCACGCTGGAGACTGCGGCCAAGCTCGGGGTCCGACGCTACCGACTCAAATACTACCGCTACGACCTGTCCAAGCCGGTGATTCCTCAACTCGATAACTTTCGCCGGATGCTCGAGGAACTCGTGGCTCTCAATGCCGAACTCGGGATCAAGGGGATCTACCAGAATCATTCCGGTGGTAATTACGTGGGGGCGCCGATCTGGGATCTCCATGAGTTGATCGAGGGACTTTCCAACGAGCATATCGGTGTCGCCTATGACATCGGTCACGCCAGGGTCGAGGGTGGCATGTGCTGGCGCATCCAGCACAATCTCATCCGGCCCCGGATCGATACCCTCTACATCAAGGATTTCATCTGGAGCGGCAAGAAGCGGGTCAATGTGCCGCTGGGTGAGGGCAACCTCGACCGAAAGATCTTCCGCAGCCTCTTGTCGCCAGACTTTCGTGGGCCGATCTCTCTCCACATGGAGCATGTGGATCACCGCAAGCCAGAGCTCGCCGAGCAACGTGTTGCCGCCATAGAGGCCGATCAGGCGTTCATGCAGCGCTGGCTCAAGAAGTGACGCTGCAGGAAACGCCGCCGAGTTTCCTGGCCAGGAGAGATCACCGCAATGCCGAGCCCTTGCGCGAGGGTCAGCGGCCGCCACCGGTGGTGACGGGCAGCGAGGCCTTCTTCAGGAACAGGATGGCGAAGCAGGTGTCAACGAGGTTGTTGTGCCAGGTTCCTTTCTCCTCCTGCTGCTCGATCAGGTAGGTCGCACCTTCGAAGTACCAGTTGTGCTTGTTGATCATGGCGACCCCTGCGAGTTCGCAGGCACGCTCGAGGCCGTAGAGGTAGTAGAAGTGATGAGCGCCACCTCTGCCGGGGTTTTCTTGAACCGTGAAGTTCTTGTCGAGCCAGGCGAAGCCGTCGGTGATGGCCTTGTCGATCTCGTAGAGCTCCTTGCGGGTGCCTTTCTCGGCGTTTTGCAGGGCTGCTCTGCAAATGGCCAGACCGGTGATGCCGGCGGTGGTCATGCTGCCGGTATGCCCGCTGGGCTTCGAGCCGATATAGGTCCAGCCACGCACGCGGGCCGGGACGCCGGCCGTGACCGTGATCTTGCCGCCGCGCTTTTCGAACCGTAGCAGATCCCTGTGGGTGGTCAGCTTCACACGCACGGTCTTGCCCTTGGCCGGAGCCTGCTCCTTGAGCCAGTGCGCGGTGGAGGCGTGCCAGACCTGCGGCGAGATCTCGACCCCGCACAGGGACGCGGCGTAGAGGCCCAGCATGGCATATTGCGTGACCGAGTTGTCGTAGCGCTTGCCCTTATTGCGCAGGTGATCGTAGTTCCAGCGGCTGAGATAGGCCCAGTCGACGCGCGAGTCGCGATTGCCGAGCAAGGTCTTGACCCATTGTTCGAGGAGTTTGCGATCGGCATCCGATGGCTTGCGGATGTAGGGCTTGTCGAGCCGACCACTGAGCAGCATCTCGCGCTCATCGGGCGATGAGTAGAGGGATTCGATGACCATGATGGCCATGCCCAGGTCATAGCTATTGCCGATCTTGCTCTTGCGCAAGCCGTCGAGCGCCTTGGCGACCACCGGGTCAGTGGGGACACCAGTGCTCTTGAGGAGGGTCAACAGGACCAAGGCCCTGTGCCCGGGGCCCATTCTGGTGAAGTTCGATTTGGCGACGACCGACTGCAGGTAATGACCTCCCTTGGAGATGGCATCGTCGACGCGGCCCTGGAAGCTGGTGTCGTTGGGTGCGCTCTGGCGCGTGAAGGTCCAGGAGTCGTTGAAGGTGATGTCGCACCGGGTGATACCCCACAGGGCACGGGTGTCTTCGGGGCCGTCGATGGTGAGCTTGGTCGTGCTGGTGAAACTGAGAAACTTGCGGCTGGCGGTGTCGAATTTCCGGGTGATCTCGAGCGTACCGTTGCCCAGGAACACGCCTGCCAGTCGCCACGTCGGCAGCATGGCCGCGGCCTTGCTGCCCTTGGCCCTGACTGCAGCGATGGTCGCGAGTTTCTTGATGGCGCTTTTCGCATTCCTGGCGGCGGATGGGTGGGATCGGATCTCGCAGTGGATCTTCTGGACCCCGTCCGCGGTGATCATGTCATGCTTGATCTTGACGGAGACGTTGCCGATGACGCCGGGGTCGGCGATCTGCATGCTCCGGGCCCCTGAACGCATGACGGTGCTCAGGTCGAGAGCCAGATAGCTCGCCAGATCGCGTAGATCGTCGACGGGCCTCTTGAAGGACTTTTGCTTCGGGTCGAGGTGGTGGCGACGGACGGTGGGGAGTCGTGAGGAGCCTTCGAACAGGCGGCTCATGGCATCGTGCTTTTTGCCGACGAGCGCTTTGGGCGCGAGGATCTTCTGGCTGGACTTGAAGCTGCGCTCGAAGACCAGAACGGAGTAGTCGTCGGGGAGTGACCAGCGGTAGTCCTGCGCCGTCAGCGCTGTCGCGCAAGCGGAGCAGAGTAGCCAGGCGAGGAGCCTTCGTTGCATGGTGTCATCTCTTGCCGATGGTCGCATCGGCGCCGTTCGACAGGCCATTGCCACCGGGGTTCGCGGTCTTGTCGAAGGTCAAGATCTGGTTGTAGAAGTGCTTGTTGATGAGGTACGGATTGTTGGGCAGGTTCAGGGCGACCCTGACGGTTCCGTTGTGGTTCAAACCCTGCACGATTTCGATGCTGGAGTAGAGGTTGCAGCCCGGCATGGAGAGGAGCCCGAGGTTCATCGGCAGGTTGAATCCTGCCCATTTGGTCCTGGAAAGGCCCCAGATCAAAGAGGCCGGCTTGCCGACCGGTAGCTTCGACCCATAGATCGTGAAGGGACCATTGATGTAGGGGAGCGATCCCGGCAGGGCGGCTAGGGAAGGGACGCCGGCCTGACCACCACAGCCCTTGCCGATGGGGGTGTAGGCGGCTGGGTTCGAAGGACTGCCGCTATAGCGCCAGGTGTCCCACTTTTCCTGGCCTCCGACCATCTTGATACCGCCGAACAGGATGACCTCCGAGCGGGTGGCATCGTATTCCATGGCAGCGCCCCACAAGGGCCCTGGCCCGGCGAGCTTGATTTGCTTCCAGCTCTTGCCGTCGTATTCCCATGTGTCCGAGTAGACCTTGTTGGCGCTGTTCGATCGACCGCCGTAGAGCACGCAGACTCCGCGCTTGAGGTCGTAGGTCATGGCGGCGTTCCATCGGCCGGTCGGGCGGAGTGGAAGGTTGATCTTCTTCCATGCGGTACCGTTGTATTCCCAGGTTTCGTCGAGATCCGTCTTGATGCGACCTCCGAACATGACACAGACTCCGCGCAAGATATCGTAGGCCATGCAGGCACCAATCCGCGCAAGGGGAGAAGTCGTGGCCACTTGCTTCCAGTTCACTCCGTCCCATTCCCAGGTGTCTCGAAATCTGCTGGCACCGCGACCGCTAAAAAGCACGGTGCGGCGACGCCGAGTGTCGTAGGCAACGGCTGCGTCCGAACGAGGAGAGGGGCTATTGGTTGGAAAGAGTTGCTTCCAGTTGGAGCCATCGAATTCCCAGTTCTCGTTGGTCACCTGGTTCGCCATGCGAGCCCGACCGCCGAAGAGCAGGGTCCGCATGCGGCTGCGGTCGTAGACCATGGCCGCATCACGCGCCGGCTTCGGCTTCATCACCGTCGGGATCAAGGTCCAGTCCCGGTTGCTCCAGGCCCAGGTGTCGGTTTGCGAAGGTGTCAGATCTCCGAACATCAAGATCCTGCCGCGCATGAGATCGTAGGTCATCGAGTGGAAGGCACGCCCTGGCGGCACGGTCTTGGTGGAGAGCTTGGTCCAGGACTGGGCCTTGCCCGGCAGTGTTGCCAGCAAGGCGATGGCGAGAGCGATGAAGATGCGCATGGGGATTCAGTCGCCGATGATGATGCGCATACCGTTGGCGATGGCTGCGACGTTGAAGGCCTTGCCACCGGGATCAATGATAGCGCCGGAACTGTAGATCGAAGCACCCTTGAGGAACAGGTTGTTCGGGATAGGCAGCGGCAGGGTGGCAATACCCGCTGCATTTGTCAGAGAAGCCAGGCTGACCAGCGGATTCAGCAGCAGGGTGCAGCCATTGCCAAGCGGCAGATTGGCTGGAGTTGAGCCTATCATGATGCCCGCTGGTGCGGTCGCTCGGCCGTTGGTGATCTTCACGCTGAAGGATGCATTGCCCAGCGAAGGCACGCCTGCTCCTGCCATGGCGGGAATCTTGCCGCTGCTCCCGGCGCAGCCGATGCCATAGCTCTCGAGGTAGCTGGCACCGACACTTTTCATCGTCGCCATGAAGAGTTCGCGACCCTTGGTCGGGTCGTCTGCGACGAAGTAGATCTTGTCGCCGGACTGTGTGAAGCGGAAAGGATTCGTACTACCGGCTCCCGGGTCCATGTCGGCGACGAGTCTGGTGCCCGTCGGCGTACCATCGGAGACGAAGAGTTCGTAGCCGGTAGCACCATCGCTACCGCGGAAAACGACTCGAGTACCGGAGCCGGCTTGTGCGATGACGAGTGTGCCGCCGGTAAGGCCGTGTGCCTTGGCGGGATTGAGATCGGTGACGATCTTGGTGCCGGTTGCGGTACCGTCGGTCACGAACAGTTCGCGCCCACTGGTGCCTATATTCGCACGGAAGAAGACGGTTCCGTTCGCCACAACGAGTTCGCTCGGCCAACTCGATGCCGTGCCTGCGCGCAGATCCGTGATCAGCACGGTACCCGCGGCGGTACCATCGCTCTTGTAGAGCTCGCGGCCGATGGTGGGATCGTTTGCGGCGAAGATGATGCCACCGCCGAAGCGGCGGAGGTATACCGGGTTTGCGCTGCCGGCGCCGGGATCGATGTCCTTGAGGAGTACGGTGCCAGCTGTGGTCCCGTCGCTTACCCAGAGTTCGTTGCCCGAGGTGCCGTCGTTGGCCCGGAAGAAGAGCTTGCCGGAGGAAGCCACGGTATTCGCGTTGATCCCGGAATTGCCGCTACCGGGATTGATGTCCTTGACCAGCGTCGTGCCGATCGCGGTACCATCGCTCTTCCAGAGTTCCTGGCCCGAGGTGCCATCGTTGGCCCGGAAGAAGAGGGTGTTGCCAGCCACCACCAAAACATTCGGTTCCGAGGCCTGGTTTCCGGCGCGGATGTCCTTCACCAGGACCGTGCCGGCTGCGGTACCGTCGGTCTTCCAGAGTTCACGTCCGGTCTGTCCATCGCTCGCGCCGAAGTAGACTTCTCCGTTGTAGAGGCAGAAGGCCGAGACGCCGGAGCCCTGGGTGCCCGGGCGGATGTCCTTGAGCAGAGTCGTGCCGGCTGTGGTGCCGTCACTCTTCCAGAGTTCGGCTCCATTTTGGCCGTCGACAGCACGGAAGAGGACCATGTTTTTGTAAGCGAACATGAGCAAAGGAGCGCCACCGATCGGTCCCGGATTGATATCCCTGAGCAGGGTTGTGCCGGCAGCGGTACCGTTGCTCTTCCAGAGTTCGCGACCGCTCTTGCCGTCATCGGCGCTGAAAATGAGCAGCCCATTGAGGGCCGTTGGATATTGGGGCGAGGAGGCGTTGCGATCACCATCGATGTCCTTGAGCAGGGTCGTGCCTGCGGCGGTGCCGTCGGTGACCCAGAGTTCGGTGGCAACCTTGCCGTCATCGGCAGAGAAGTAGATCCTGCCGGCGCGAGAAATGAAGTTGCCGGGCGAGGAACCGTTGGTGCCGACGTTGATGTCTTTCACCAGCATGGTGCCGACAGCGGTACCATCGGTCTTCCAGAGTTCCATGCCGTTCGATCCGTCGTCAGCTGCGAAGTAGAGCGAGTTTCCGGTGGCGGTCAGTTGCTCGGGATCGGAAAAGCCGCCGCCCGGATTGATGTCCTTGACCATCTTGGTACCGGCTGCGGTACCATCGGTCTGCCAGAGTTCGCGCCCGTTGCTGTTGATCTCGGTGGCAGCGAAATAGATGGTGCCGCCAGCAGCCTCGAAGCCATCGGGCGAGGAACTGTTACTTCCCAGATCGATGTCCTTGATGAGAACGGTGCCCGCAGCGGTGCCATCGGTCTTCCAAAGCTCGCGCCCGTTGGTGGCATCGGCAGCGCTGAAATATATTTTCGGGCCAATGGTGGTGAGGGCCTGCGGAGCCGAGCCCGTCGAGCCTGGATCGATATCCTTGACCAGGATGGTGCCTGCGGCGGTACCGTCGCTCTTCCAGAGCTCTTGGCCATTCGTGCCATCATCGGCCTGGAAATAGACAGAGCCTCCCATTGCCACGAGTCCGGTGGGGATGGAGCCCGGCATACCGAATTGGATGTCCTTGACCATGAGGGTGCCGGCTGCGGTACCGTCGGATTTCCAGATCTCCGGTCCGGAGGTGCCATTGTCGGCGCGGAAGAAAACGGTATTGCCGACGGCCGCGAATTCGCTCGGGTTGGAACTTGCTCTGCCGGCCCGGATGTCCATGACCACCTGCGTGCCTGCTGCGGTACCATCACTCTTGTAGAGTTCGTAACCGGTCAGGCCATCGGTGGCGGCGAAGTAGATGGTGTTGCCAGTAACGATCAGGTTTCTGGGGTTGGACGATGCTCCGCCGGCACGGATGTTGGCGACGACCTTGGTGCCTGCGGCGGTGCCGTCACTGGTGCACAACTCCCGGCCGCTGCCGCCGACGATTGCCGAGAAATAGAGATTGTTGCCCATCATCACGATCTCGGTGGGATCGGATGAATTGACACCTCCCCGGAGGTCCTTGAGGATGGTGGTGCCCCATGGGCTCCCATCGGTCTTCCAGATTTCACGACCGGTGAGTTCGGTGACATGGGCCGAGAAGAAGATGTAGGCCCCCGTCTGGACCATGTTCCTGGGTTCGGAAGCACCGTTGGTGGTGATCGCCTTGATGTCCTTGAGCAGGCCCTGGCCATTGGCCGCTCCGGCGAGGGCGATGAGGGCGATGGCGAGAAAGCGTGAGGCTGAAGGGGAGACGGGCATGGAGTTTCCTGTTCGGCGGGTGGGAAGGGATGTTTTGCTGAGCTGTGTCCGAAATCTCGGCAACACCGAGAGTGGTTTCGGGCAGCAGTCCTAGCCTGGAATTCTAGCACGAAAACCCACGGTCAGTGGAGCCATAAGACTCCGTTGAAGGCGTCGCGAGATCGGCCGGGGGGGGAGAAACGGGCGCTACCGGAAGATCGCCATGCTATCGGGTCGTGATGTGTTGATAGAGCCAGCGGATTTCCGGCTCGAGAAGGGCTATATCGGCCGCGCTGGCTCTCAGGAGAACTTCTCCCGTGACCTGGCCGATGGCGAAGAAGGTTTCGTCGTAGATCTGGTCGCCCAGCTTCCACTGCTTGCGGACGGTGGTTCCTGAGACCCGTGGCCTGAAGCGCAGGGGACTGGAAGTCCGGAATCGGACCTTTCGCTGCTTGGCATCTTCCCGATAGGCCTTTTCGGCGACCAGGGAGGCGATCCCGCCCCGACTGTGGCCACGGGCGGCCTTGCCCGTCATCCCGCGGTTACGGGCCGTCGTTCCATACCAGTACTGAAGATCGGGCCCGAACCAGTAGATCACCAGGACCGGTCCCTGGCTGCCGCGCTGCATGCAGATGGCATGGTTGTTCCAGCGCTTGAGTTCAGCAGGCGGAGAATTGATCCGTTTCCAACCACCGGAGATGGGGAGCACGGCGGAGATGCCGTGCCTGCCGCTGTAGGCCTTGCCCGCCGTTGTGTTGTCGGCGCGCCAGGTCCTGAACCCAGGAGCCCAGGAGGCACCGCCCCAGATCTTGGGCAGGGCGCGGTAGATGGTGTTCTTCTTGAGGATCGAGAGTCCGGGTTCGCGCTTGGGGGCAGTGGCGTCGATGGTGGAATAGGCTTCGGCCAAACTCAGGGTCCACGCCTTGCTCTGGTTGGCCGTGGGGTTCTTGGCCAGGACCGGCTTGAGGAATTCGAGCTTGGACGTCGCAACAGAGAGTGGTAGTTGCTCGACGATCTCCATGACATGCTCGGCGTCTGCTGGGGCCTTGGCGATGTAGTCGGCGAGGTAGGGGACCGCCTCCTTGTGTTTTTTCAAGCGCAGCAAGGCCTGCCCGATCGCCGAACGAACTTCGCGTTTTTCTTCGGCGGACAAGGGGCCGACGAGCGCCGCCTCACCGACTTTTACGAGGGTCGGTGTGTGCTTGAGTTCGAGCAAGAGAGGGATCAGCTTGAGATCCACCTCGCGTGCTTGGCGCGTGTGATCGCGATCCAGAGCGATCAGGGAATCGCGTGCTTCGGTCAGGCAGCGTGCTCGGGTGCGCTGGATTTCGGCGCCAGCCCGCGGCGGTTGCTTGGCGAGAAGCGCATCGAGGGCAGTGCTGGCATCCAGGCGTAGCGAATGCCGTTCCGCTTGTGTGTCCCTGGGCACCGAGGCCGTCAACAACCGGGTGGCGTGGCGCAGGGCTTTTTCCTTGAGCGCGGTCGCACCGGTGCCGCTGAAGCGGGCCGCTTGCTCGGTCAGGGACTGTGCTGTTTCGAGGCGAGCGTCCGGATCAGCGATCGTGCTGATTCGATCGAGTTTGGCGACCGCATCGGCCAGTCGCGAGGATTTGAGGTCGCGCAGGACGGCGTCGACTTGGGCCAGCACGGGGGAGGAGAGGGCCAGGAGTACGATGATGTAGCGGAGCATGGTTTAGACTCGATCATAGCACTCCTCGACCTGGCTCTGGGATGGTCGGTCTGCAATCCAGAAAAACCAGGGGTTCGGGCCGCTGGCAGCGATTATCGACCGGCCATGGTGGATTCCCGCCCCCGTGGTATGCCGCACCGGCCGTGGATTATTTTGAGGTCTTGCCGGGCTTCGTGCGCATGGCGAGATCCCACAGGGCAGCGTCGGTCGAATAGGAGGCGATCCCGAAGGGCAGTGATTCTTCCACCTCGAGTCGTACCGAGAATTCCTGATCCGTGATGGCCTGATCGATGATGTTTTCGTCATCGAGCCAGACCTCGATCTTTTCCTTGCTGACCGACAGCTTGACGGCGTAAGGGCGTCCATTTTCGAACTCGATGCTCTCGGTGGTTTCGTTCTCCGAGGCATCGAGGCCATCG
>CAZIVO010000068.1:0-17659 GCA_964542765.1 uncultured candidatus Brocadiaceae bacterium
GTGGTTGCCGCCGATCGAGAGGCCGTCGCCGTCACCGGTGATCACCCAGATGTCGAGATCCGGGTTGGCGATCTTCGCACCCGTTGCCAGGGCCGGGGCGCGACCGTGGATGGTGTGGAAGCCGTAGGTGCGCATGTAATAGGGGAAGCGGCTGGAGCAGCCGATCCCCGAGATGATGACGATGTCATCGGGACTCTTGCCCATCGAGGCCATTGCTTTCTGGACGCCGCTGAGGATTGCGTAGTCGCCGCAGCCTGGGCACCAGCGGATCTCCTGGTCGGTCTTGTAGTCCTTCGCCTTGAGTTGCACCGATGCGGTCATGACAGATTCTCCAGTGCCGAGGCGATTTTTTCGGTGATTTCTTCGCTACCGAATGGTCGCCCCTGGACCTTGGTGATGGATTGCGCGTCGATCAGGAAGCGGCTCCGGATCAGCAAGGAGAGTTGGCCGAGGTTCATCTCGGGGATCAGGACCTTGCGGAAACCTCGCATGAGGGCTTCGAGGTCTTTTGGGAGCGGGTTCAGGTGACGGAGGCAGATGGCGCTGACGGAGCACCCCATCTTCTGGTGGCGCGTGACGGCGCCGGTGATGGCGCCGCGGGTCGAACCCCAGCCGAGGACCAGAACATCGCCGGTTGCTTCACCGAGGACCTCGGTGGGCGGGAGATCGTCGGCGATGCCAGCGACCTTCTTCGCCCGAGTTTGCACCATGTGTTCGTGGTTGTCGGGGTCGTAATTGATGTTGCCGGTGACGTCTTGCTTTTCGAGGCCGCCGATGCGATGGGCCAGCCCTGGTGTGCCGGCCTTCGCCCAGGCTCGGGCAAGGGTCTGGGGATCGCGTGCGTAGGGCTGGAAGGGCTCGCCATCGGTCGGTTTCTGCGCGAATCTGGCCTCGATGGTGGGTAGCGATTCTACCGAGGGTAGCTTCCAGGGTTCGGAGCCGTTGGCGATGTAGCCATCGGAGAGCAGGATGACAGGGGTCATGTACTTGACGGCTATTCTCACGGCCTCGTAGGCAGCGTCGAAGCAGTCGGCCGGAGTGGTTGCAGCGATCACGGGGACTGGTGATTCGCCGTTGCGGCCGTGGAGAGCCTGCAGAAGATCGGCTTGCTCGGTCTTGGTCGGGAGCCCCGTGCTTGGGCCTGCCCGCTGAACATCGATCACGACCAGCGGTAGCTCGGTCATGACGGCCAGCCCGATCGCTTCCGATTTCAACGCCATGCCCGGACCGCTGGTGCTGGTCACGCCGAGCTTGCCGGCGTAGGAGGCACCGATTGCCGCGCAGACAGCCGCGATCTCGTCTTCGGCCTGGAAGGTGATCACTCCGTGGTGCTTGTAACCGCTGAGCTGATGCAGGATGTCGCTGGCCGGCGTGATCGGGTAGGACCCCAGAACCATCGACAAATCGGCGCGGTTGACTGCCGCGACCAGACCCAGGCACAGGGCCTGGTTGCCCATGATGTTGCGATAGGTGCCCGGCGCCATGAAGGTTGCCGGCCGCACACGGTAAGAGGTTTGAAAGACGCCTGTGATGTCGGCGTAGTTGTAGCCGGCCTGCAAGATCTTGGTGTTTGCTTCGACAACATCCGGCTTGCTGGCGAATTTCCGGGCCACGAACTGCAGCGTCGTGCTGAGATCGCGGTTGTACAGCCAGTACAACATCCCGAGCGCGAACATGTTCTTGCAGCGATCCTTCGACCGATTGTCGAGTGGCGAGTCTGCCAGGGTTTCCCGGGTCAGCTTCTGCAGGTCGACCTTGATGACGCGATATGCGGAGACGGTCTCGTCCTCGAGCGGATTCTGGTCCCACTTGGCTTTTCGCAGGTCATTCGGTGTGAACTTGCCACCATCGACGATCAAGATCCCCCCGGACTTGAGGTTCTTCAGGTGCACCTTCAGGGCCGCCGGGTTCATCGCGACCATGGCGTCAGCGTTGTCCCCGGGCGTGTGGATATCGCTATTCGCGAAGCGGAGCTGGAAGGCCGATACACCGGACAGGGTTCCGGCAGGCGCGCGGATCTCCGCCGGGAAATCCGGGAAGGTCGCCAGATCATTCCCCATCAGGGCGGTGGTGCGGGTGAACTGGCCACCGGTGAGTTGCATGCCATCGCCGGAGTCGCCGGCGAAGCTGATCACGATCTCGTCGACCTCGTCCACGGGCCGATTCTGACCGGAGAGTGCCTCGTTTTGATCGATATCAGTCACGGGAAAACCAAGTTCGTGTGACGAGGGAGCTACTGGAATTCTAACCTGTTCCGCCCGGAAAAACCGGCGGCACTATAGCAATGATCGATCGCCGAGAAAGGCCCAGCCGAGCACGATTTATCTCTTTGGCCGGTGGCAGTCAGTCGGCCTCGAGCAAGTTATGGGCTTTGGCGGCGAAGATGAAGTCGCTCTCGGTCAAACCGTCGATCTTGTGGGTCCAGATCTCGACCCGGACCTTGCCCCAGGTCAGGTAGAGGTCGGGATGATGACCTTGCTCCTCGGCCATGTTTCCCACCCGATTGACGTAGGCGAGAGCCTCGACGAAGTTCGGGAAGGTGAAGGTCCGGCACAGGTGGTGCTCATCGACGACCTCCCAGTCTTGGCCGAGCTCGTCGAGCATTTGTCCAAGCGCTTCGCCCTTCAGGGCCGGAACACCGCCTTGGCATGGGACACAGGTCTTTTTCGCCAGATTTGACATGGGGTTATTCAAGCAGAGCCAGGCGGCGGACTCCATTGTCATGGCTGTGGCTATGGCTGTGGCTATGGCTGTGGCTGTGGCTGTGGCGAAACTGCGTATCTTGGCGACGGGTGTGCTTTTCGGTTCACATCCGAGATCGGCGGTCAGGCTCGCGCGAGGGTAAAAATCGGCAATTCGGGGAGATCTTTCCGATGTGGGCGAGACTGCGTCGTTTCGCCTCTGATCTTTGAGGCGCAGCCATTGACCCTCTGATTGATCAGGCCGAGGCAGTAGCGATGATCGTCGGGGTGGCAGTGAGGATGATGCCGGACCTGAGATCTTGCAGTGTGCTGGCATCGATCTATTCTGCCTGTGGAGGAGATGATCATGGCCAAGCGACTTGACTGGTACTACCACCGCAAGGGTTGAACTTCTTGCACGCATGCATCCAAGTTCCTGGATGCCCGAAAGATAGAAGCAAGAGAGATGGTTCCGGCAAGCCGCAAGTTAGGCCGTTCCGATGCGGCTGCCATGGCGAGGACGGCTTCGCGCGTGATCGTCGCCAAGGGAAAGAAGGTCACGGAGTTCGAACCTGCCGGCAAGGCATCCAAGGCGGTGGTCGACGCGATGCTCGGGCCGACCGGAAATCTCCGTGCACCGTGCCTCAAGATCGGCAAGACCGTGCTGGTGGGTTTCAGCCCCGAAGCTTACGCCGCGGCCTTCTCCTGACGGTCATCTCTGCGCGACACAAACGATTCGCGTCATGCGCCGTGAAACGAGAAGGCCCGACTCTCCTGGCAGGAGCGCCGGGCCTATCTCATCGCCGGACCGTGTCCGGACGAATCAGACTACTTGGTGCCGCCGATGTACGTTCTCAATCCATTTGACCAGGCCAATGGCAGAGGAGTCTTGACGCTTGCATCAATGATTGCGTACTGCGAGTAGAGGTTAGTCCCGATAACCGCACTGCTCTTGGGCATCTTTATGTTGAGCGTGGCACCGCCCTTTGAATTGGTGCTGATCGGAAGTTCCATCCAACTTTTCACCAGCCAGTAGCATCCCGAGTTGCCGATCACTGCCAGATGCAGTGATTGCGAGGACGAACCGACACAGAGGGCTCCCTTCGACGATGGGCGTGCCGAGACACTCCAGCCGATGCTCTTGCCATTCTCCGGTGTGCCTGAGCCAGTGTGGGCAGGAATCTTGTTCTGATAGCCAGGGCAGCCCTTGCCGTACGAGTAGAAGCCACCAACGTAGGATCTCTTGTAGTGAGCGCGGGCAGTGTCATCGGCAGCTTGGATGTTCGAGATCGTCAAGGTGCGTTTGCCCACCGGCTGTGCCGTGCTGAACGAATACCAGCGATCGAACTTGTAGATGATCTTCCCAGCGAGATGCGTGGCCGGCGCTGTCAAGGTGTAGCCCTGCTGCGGCGTGTAGCTGCGCGTGAAGGGGGTGGTGCCGTCCTTGTTACCACTGCGGTCTGTCTCGGCAACGGTGATCTTGACACCCGATGTCACTCCCGTGGAAGAGACAGAGAGCTTGACCCATGTCGGCGTGTAGTCATCACGGCCGAACCAGGCGTAGCGGTGTTCGATCTTGCTCGAAGATGTCCCGCCATTCATCCGCATACCCGTGCCGTTGAAGGTCGTCGTTACGATCGGGTTTTGGTGAACTTCATGGTAGTCACCCCAGCGACTGGTCGGCGCACCATGGGTGCCAGTTGTCATGTAGTAGATAGTATTGCCGCCGTAACTCGTCTTGTACTTGTCGACGAGCATCATTGCCGTCGTTACGTGCCTCGTCGCACTTCCGACCGACATCACCATCCCGACATCCCCCTGGCTGTTTACGCCAGCGGCAGGATATGCCAGGTCGTTGCCCGCAGCGCCTCCGCCGAACCAGATGTCATTAGTCCTCGTCAATTTCCGTGCGGTGTCAACCGTGTTGACTCGGATGTAGGGGTTTGGACGGTTCGTTTGGTTCTTGCTCGTGTGGAAGAAGCTGATCTCTCCGTTTTTTCTGTAAACACCAGAAGCTACGCGACGATCATCACTTCCAATCCAGTCACGGCCATCAGGGCCCTTTGAGGAACCCGCTCCGCTCGCCCATGCCGGAATCGTGACACTCTTGTCCGCTTCCTTTGAGGTATTGTTATCGAACCACTTGTACACCGACATCTTGGTCGTAGTCGTGGTATCAGCCCAGTACATCGCGTCGACGCGACTGCTGGCCCTGGTTTGAGCAAAGCGATACGAGGCTCCGCCCATCGGGACATTGCCACCCTTACTTCGGTAGTAGCTGGCCGAAAACTTTGAGGTTGCCAGATCCGCGAGTTTAAAGCGGGCCACGATGGCGTTTCTCCAGCTATTTCCGCCGTTGCTGAGCCGTTCGAAGACATTTGTTGCGATGTAGAGGTGGCTCTTGGATGCCGCCATGTCTGGGAAATCCAGCCAGTATTTAGCGGGTTGAGAGAATTTTGTGGCGGCGAAATAGGCGGAATACCACGCACCATTCTTGAGGTTGTCACGCCCCTTGCTGACGGCGAGCCGGAAGCCACCGGTCTGTGTTGTAGCGCTGTATCGATACTGGATGTACCAGATCGTGATGTCGGTTCCAGGGACGTAGAGGGTTCGCTGATCACAGCAAACACCGCCATCTTTCGCGGTGAACTTGGTGTAGGGATTGACATGTGTCCAGGTCATTCCCGAGTCCTTCGACAAGGCCCCATAGGTATTGCCGGTGGCAAAGCAGATGTCGCGGTTTTGAGCGATGGCCGGTTCGCCTGGGTTGAGGGATCCTATTCCACTCGGCTGGAGTTTCCGGTTGCGGAAGGTGACGAACTTACCTGCGCCTTCGGCCTGCTGGTTGATCTCCATCGCGGTGCATGGGGGATCTGTCGGCTGCGGTAGCGTACCAGTTCCGATTGGAATTGCTGGCGCCCCATGGCTTGGAAGCTCATTGAGTACGTTGCGAGGTGGCGATGGGATATCGATCGGATTCTTTGAAGGGGCGTGGTATTCCGTGGGTGCGGTCGCGGTATCGGGGAAACTTTGAGCTTGGAGCGACAAGGTGAGTCCCAGAACCGAGGCGGCCACGAACCAAGAACTTTTTTTGAGCAGGGGTGAGGAGTGCATGGGTGTTGCTTCTTTCAGCGCAGATGGACGAGGGATGCGGACACCGTGTGTGATCCGAGCTGAGAAACTCGGAGGACGTGGTGCCGGGGTCAAGTGTTACCAGAGATTAGCTTTTTGTGGGCGTCTGGACACCCCCCCCCTCAGAGATGGTTTTGTGGTACGAATCGACGCCTCCGCGTTTTGTTTTCCCTACCTTCGCTCGACCGAAAACCTCTGGTGGTTCATGCGGGTCGGTGAGTTAGCGGAAAGGCTGTTGCCACCAGCCTTTTACCCGTCAAGTCGAACCGGCCGTGATGAGACTCACCTGAAAGCCAGTTCCGACACCCAATTGAAGATCACTTGAAGATCCCTGCGGAGAGGATTCAATTCGACAAACTGTAGTTATCCAGCAAGAAAGATTGATCGATGAACAACCCGCCAACAGATACGGCTTCTCTCCAAGAGCAAATTCAAAGGTTGGCGGACATCCGCAAAGGCACCCTCCGGAGTGCCTTTTGGGTCGGGGCTGGGGGTGGCCTCATTCTTTCCTTGGCGGTGACGATTACAGCGCTCCAGATGTTCGGTCACGATGCTGGGTCGGGGAACAGTGTGGTGAAGGCACAGGGGTTTGTCCTTGAAGATGAGCAAGGAAAGCCGCGCTCTTCTTGGATCATGGACAAAAAGGGGCCTCGCCTGCAGTTTTTCGCTGAGGATGGCAAGAAGCGCATGTCCTTGTATTTGATGGAAGATGGTAAGAACGGCCCCATTTTCTCGGTCTACGATGACTCCGAGATGCTGCGTGCTGCGATGACGGTCGATATTTCCGGCAACCCTCACTTCTTGCTTTCTGATCCTGGGCAGAAGCCGCGCTTGCACATGGCTGTCAGTCGTACGGGTGCGCCGAGCATGGTGCTCATCCACAAAGATGGCCAGATGCCGGCTGGCATCGGGGTGCATGCGAACGGTCAGCCTTGGTACCGTGGAAGTCTGGAGTCACACCAACCCGAGACGATGTCTCCCGGGGAATTTATTTCCCCGGGCGAAACATCGGCTACCGAAGAAGAGACGCCGGACAAGGACAAGTAGCGATCAGGGGTGATATGGACCGATGCTCGTGAGTCCCGAGTTGCTACGGATGTCGATGGCTCACTCTGCAAATGAGAAGGCCCGGCTCCCCTGGGCAGCACCTTGGGCAACTGTGCGGGCGTGGCGCCCTCACGGTTCGCTCTATCGCATGCGTTGTTGCTGTACCGCAGAAGAATTGCGGTATCAGCCGACGATCCGCAAGGCTGCATAGGGGGCGATGTTGAACACCAGAACCCCAATCTTGAAGAGTCCCATCCCGGCGTAGTGGACGGTGGTGAAAGTTTCTTTGGACATGGGAAACCACATTCCGTGAATCTGGTAGATCCAGTCGTGGGCGCAAAGAAAGAGCAGTACCCAGATCAAAAGGAACGCGCAGTTGATGACCGTGCACCATCCTAGAGTGCGGCGAATGGTTTCTAGCGTCATGTGTTCTCCGTTTGTCGGGGGTCAGTCGATTACGTGAATGGTGTTGTTGATCTGTCCCCGTAGTGCTGCACCGTCTTCTGCTTCGAGGTCGTAGCGGATTTCCATTTGATGCGCAGGTCGAATACCCGTGATTTCGATATGCACGGTCTTCCCGTCCGGAAGTAGCTTCGCAGACGTGACCTCGAGGGTGGACCAGCCCTTCTTTGCGCTTCCGTCGATCGGATAGTCGCCTGATCCGTAGTCATGCGTCCAGCGGATGTTGGCGGCCTTGATCGTGAAGCTCTCGGGATCGTTGGCCAGTTCGGCGTCGAGCTTGCGCGTGAAGCCGATCTCCAGCCCGTTCTTCTTCGCCCGAAGACTGCTGGGCATGAAGACCGGTTTGCCGGTGTAGCGAACGCGGTCGAACCCGCCTTCCTTGGCGGCGTTGCTTTGCCATCCGCGCAATCCGGCCACGTAGAGTTGACCGTCGCGATGATTGAAGCGAGCGCGCATGGCGCTACTCGTGAAGGTCACCGGGATCTTTACCGTTCCACCTTGCATCAGGCCTCCCTTGCTTTCCCTGAGCACGAGGTAGAGGGAACTCCTGCCGTAGGACATGTGCAGGAGTTCGCCATCGAACGGGCCCCAGCGATCGCTGGTCACCCAGACTTGACCGCCGCCGGAATTGTCGATGCTCTTGGGCAGCCAGGCCAGAGGCTTGGGCATTTCGGCAGCATCGAGCGTTCTCTTCATGCCCGCCGGCACGCGCTGACTCACGGTTGCGGTGGTCTTGAGTTTCTTGCGAATCGGTGTGGATGCTGAATCGACCACACCCAGGAATTCGCCTTCATCGATCCAGTGGATCGGGCAGCGTGGGACGAAGGTGCCCTCGTTGTCGCCGCTGGTGACCTGGCCATCGGGGCCGACGCAGATGCCGTTGGGTGCGCGCAGTCCGGTGGCGTAGCGCTCGAGTCGAGAACCATCCTTGCTGACGCGGATGATCGAACCGTGGTGTTCGCCCATGCGTTCGAAGCTGCGCCCACCGCCTCGGACCGGTGCGCCGAAGGCGAAGTAGAACCGGCCGGCAGGGTCGGTGTGCAGGTCGAAGCAAAACGCATGGAAGCCGCTGGTCAGATCCCAGTCGTTGTTGAAGTTCTCGTAGAAATCCGCTTCCCCATCATTGTCATAGTCGTGAAAGCGTGTGATCTGCATGTCGCTGACCGTGTAGACGACATCGTCGACGATTTTCAGGCCGAGCGGTTCGTGCAGACCCGCGGCGAAGCGCTTCCACTCGATCTCACCGAGTTCATCGTCGATGCCGGAGACGATCCAGACATCACCATCCCAGGTCGAGACGGCTGCTGTCTTGCCATCGGCGAAGAAGTCCATCCCGCCGATGCGCATGCGGGGTTCGTATTCGTTGCCGAAAGGAACAGTGATTCGGTCGACGACGTAGGATTTCGACGCGGTGTCCTTTTCCGATGCCATCACACCCTTGGTGGTGATGATGTTGGGCCAGCGTTCGGGGCCGCCCTGGGTGAGCTTGCCGAAATCGACGGGCGTTTCGGGGTAGTTCCTGGCGGTCGATCCGTTGATCCTGGCGCCGGTTTCTCTCGAGATCGCCAAGCTGAACTCATCGGAGCCACGAGCCGCTCCCAGTGTGAGCAGCAGTTGTCCATCGGCGACATGGAACTCCGATCCTCGCGGCAGCTGGCGAGCTTGCACCGAGACCGACGAGTCCTGGCCATGTCCGATCGTGACCTGATGACCCTTGGGGGTGACTTTGTCGGCGCCTTCCGGAAGGTCCATGACGACCAGCGTCATCTTCGAGCCGTCCCGCTGGATGCGGAAACTACGCACCACGGCTCTGTGAGAGCCGGATGTTTCAAGCGTTGGAGTTTCCAGAACTTGGGCCTTGCCGACGGTGTAGGCGAGCACGACACGATCGCCTTGCAGGTAGAGCCCCTTGTAGTGGGCCCACTTCTTGGGCAGATGGCCGAGTGGGGGGTAGTCGCCACTGCGCGGGTCCTTGCGGTGGCCGGCGGGATTCGCCCACCCGGGGGTCGCGTGGAGGCTGAAGAGGGTTTCTCCGTTGAAGCTCGGGAACTGTCCGTGTCCGCTGGTGAAGGGCAGGCCACCCAGGGCGAGTCCGCCGTCCAGCCATCCGCCTGCCATGCGGAGCGTGTCGGCGTCGAAGACGATGCCGGCATCGGCCTGCTCGTCGAGTGGGATGATGATGGCGCGATAGGCGATGTTCGGACCGTGATCGTCCTTGCCCAGTTGCAGGGCGGTGCCTACCCACGGTCCCATGCGCGGGGAGTACGCCACGCCACCCTTCTTCTTCTTGTTTTTGGCCTTCTTCCACTTCTTCTGATCCCACGCGGCCATTCTCTTCTTGGCCTGATCTGTCCGGTGGAACAGGGCGCTTGCCGGTAGCGTGCTTTCCTTCTTCCCTGGCGGCGTCCAGGTGACGATACAACCCGCACCTCCGCCGAAGTTGGCGAAGGTCACCTCGATCTCATGATCTCCCGCCGCCAAAGTAACCTTGCCGGTTTTTTTCCTCATGCTGTGTGAGCCCCAGTTATCGACGATGGGCTTGTCGTCGATGTAGAGGCGTGAGCCATCGTCCGAGTTGGTCGCGAACTGATAGGAACCCGCAGTGTTTGCATGTAGCACGCCGGTCCAGCGCACGAGAAAAGCGTCGGTGAGCTTCGAGCCGTAAAAATCACCGTCAGCGGGGCTGAAGTTGATCTGTTTGTCGATGCGGACGAAGAAGGGCTTGAGCTTGGCGGGCACCTGATCGCTCGCCTTGGCGTTGCGCTTGAAATATTCGCCCAGGAGACCTGGCTCAAGGCCGGAATCTTGAGGGCCGGGTGCTGCGAGAAGGAGGCAGGGCAGGCTCAGGATACTGAGGCAGGATTGCGGCATGAAGCCCATGGGTCAGTCCTTATTTGATGGCTTGTTCGCGGAGGGTGTCGCGTCGGGCAGTATTGCTCGGCAGCAAGGCCTGCGATTCTAGCGGGAGGTCTCAACTCCCAGGAGGTTTTTTGCCTGGACGAGTTTGCGCAGTCTCTTGCTGAAACCATCAGGCATCAGCAGCATTCATGCCGGACACCATGATGCCGCCGGACATGTTGCGCCCAAGGTCGTGCCTGGCAGATTCACTTCAGCAAAGGCCCATTTTTTATCCGCCACCAACCGATCCCGTGGATGGTGTCGTGGAGTGATCTGACTTCCTCTTCTCGCCAAGCAAGGTTCATCTGGTCGGCACCAGAAGATAGCGGGAGGATTCGAGCCTTCGGAGGTCCCAGAAAATACATGGCGTCGGCAGTGATGACTTTGAAACGGGCTATGCCTGCAAAGCGTGGTCGAGGCGCTAACAGGTCATTTCCCAGTGCGCGATAAGAGAATCCTTTCGGCGCAGCGAGTTCAATAAGAGTGGGGATGATGTCCAGGTGACTTCCGGCCACGTTGTCCGGCAGCTTCAATCCGCGCAGGACTTCAGGGCCGTAAAGGATCAGAGGCACGGATGCCTGTTCCAGAGGACTGGGCTGCCGCTTGATGTAGTAGTTTCTGACATGGTCGCCGGTGCAGGCAAACAGGGCCTCGGGTTCTTTTGCGATCACCGCCCTGACGAACTTCTCCATCTCGTGGTCGGTATAGGCATAGTGGGCCATTCGGTTCAGGTCGACGTCATCCTGGCAGGCATCCCGTATGGATTCGGGTAATTCTGTGATCTTGTGGTCTTCGACGTTCACATCGAAGGGGGGGTGGTGACTCGTGGTCAGGATCAGGTTGAAGGTCGGTTTCGAATCGTCGATCTTCCCGAGAATAAATTTGAACAAGAATTCGTCATCGACGCCCCACTCGTTGCTTTCGCGCCACGATCCCATGTGGCCCCCTCCCCATACCTCGTCAAACCCCTGGTTGTGGGCAAAGTCTCCGAATCTCTGCCAGCTGAGGAAGCCTCCTTTGAAGACTCTGGTGAGGTAGCCCATGTTCTTGAAGATGGGTGCGATAGATGTGGGGAAAGTCTGCCGAGCCCTCTCCTGATAGTTGATGACGAGACCAGCATCAGGAAGCCCGGCCATGAAGATCGCCATCGAGGTCATGGTGCCGTAGGAACCGGGCAGGAAGTGCCGGACCCAAAGCCCTTCTTTCGCCAATCTCTTGAGGCCGTCGGCCATCTTCAGTTCTGCGTATTCTTCGTACATGGGCCAGGCTTCGCAGCTTTCCATGACGATGAGAAAAATGTGGCGCGGACGGACACCCTTGGGGCCAGCAGCACTCCGTTGCAAGCAGGCATCCAGATCGTTGCCGCCCGAATCCAGATCCCAGCGTTTCATCGCCGCTCTCAAGTTGCCATCCGGGATGAATACTTTGAGACCATCTCCTCCCATGGCTTTGAAGTGGTGCTTCATCGCATACACGAGGGCCTTCGCCGGATTCATGATGCATTTGTTCAGAAATAGATCCTGTGTCACCGCTGCGCCTTTGAGTCGGGCTGGTGTGCGGCCGAAGGAACCGCGGATACCAATGCCGAAACCCACGACAATCATGGCGGTCAGGATGATTCGAAGGGCCGCATGTGGCCGAAAGGACTCCATCCGCTCATCGCTGACGAATCCGTTCTTCAGCCAGCGACGCAATCCGTATGCGGTCAACCATCCGATTGCTCCGATGGCCAAGGCATACCAGAGCACCGGGTGGGTTCTCCATATGGTCTGCAATATGGAAGCGGCGTCGTCATACCAGGCCCCGAGTACCATGTAGTTGAACTGGTCTCTGAACTCCCGGTAGAACCCCACATCCACCGCACAGATGATGGTGGTCACGAAGGCGAAAAGGATGGCCATCGCACCTCTCACCTTCCCGGTTAGCTTGGTCCAGTCCTTGAAACCACATGCGATGCTGAGAAGGAACGATGGGATGATCCAGTAGCAGACGACCATCGAGTCGAAGCGCATCCCGTTCAGGAAGGTGTTGATGAAGTCATAGGCGCTGGTTTCTTGGGCCAGTTCGCCGCTGTAAATCATGATGAGGCAGGCCCGGAACAAGGTGAAGAAGGCCATCCCGAAGAGCCAGAACTTCAGGTCTCGCTGCACTTGTGAAAAGAAACGGTTCCAGCCCATATCGTTGTTCTCTGATGACTGCGGTCGGCATGAGCTGGTCTTCCACCTCTGTTGCGCGGAAGAGCAATCCTGCCAGCCCTGATCCTAGCTAGCCGACCCTCCCTTGGAACCAATCAATCCTGCGTGGGATAAGGGAGTTTGCTAAACGCCTCCCCGCACCCTTCAAGTAACCTCTCTTACATGAGTGGCGAAACCAGACCCCGAGTCCTCATCATCTTCGGTGATGCCGCCGAAACGCTGGACACCATGTATCCCTACTTCCGCCTCATCGAGGCCGGATATGAGCCCGTTCTGGCCGCGCCCGAAAAGCGCGACTACCAGATGGTGATGCACCAGGTGAAGCCGGGCTGGACCATCACCAAGGAGTGGGAGGGCTACACGATGGCCGCCGACATCGCCTTCAAGGACATCGAGCCAGCGGATCACCTGGGTATCTTCTTCAGCGGCGGTCGCGCGCCGGAATACATCCGCGAGGACGAGGACCTGCTCCGCATCACCCGGTATTTCTTCGAGAAGAACGCGCCCATTGCCAGCGTCTGCCACGGCATGGAGATTGCCGCGCGGGCTGACTGTGTCAGAGGTCGTCGGATGGCGACGGTGCCCAAGGCCAGATTCGACCTGGAGGTCTGCGGCGGCATCTTTGTCGATGAGCCCTGTGTCATCGATGGCAACCTCGTCAGCGGTCGCACCTTCTGGGATCACGGGCACTACATGGGGGCCTGGATAGACCTCCTCGACGCGGCTCGAGACGCTTGAGCTCCGTGATTTTCGTGAGAGCCGGGGTTCTTTGCTGACGAGTCGCTTTCAGCAACTTGCGCTGGCGAATGATCGTGCGCGGATAGTCTGGATGGACACGAGGGCCTGGCCGCTGAAGATCTCGATGAAGGGCAGTCGAGCGCCTACTTCTTCCACCTGTAGCTCTCGCCATCGAGGATCAGGTCGCGCCTCCACCGCCGCTTGCGCGCTGGTTCGGCGAAGGTCTCGGGCCCCTTGGCCGAAAGGCGTTTCTTGATGGTGGCGAGCCCGGCGTCCTCGGCAAGGTTGTTCCACTCGTTGGGGTCCTTGCTCACATCGTAGAGCTCTTCGCTACCGTCCTTGTAGCGGATGTAGCGCCACTGCCTGTTTATGATGGCGAAGGATTCGGGGAACATGTGCGGGAGGTAGACATCGCGGTCCCTGGCGTGCGGGGGATAGGCCAAGGTTGCGGCGATGGAGGTTCCCTCAAGCTCGTGCGGCGGTTCGGGGAGCTTGCACATCTCGACGAAGGTCGGGTACATGTCGATGAGGCTCACCGTGACATCCGTCGTGGAAGCTTTGGCGACGCCGGGACCGGCCCAGATAAAGGGCACGTTGGAGGTCCTCTCCCACAGGGTGTGCTTGCCCCAGTCGCCCTTTTCGCCGTGGTGGTAGCCGTGGTCGGACCACAACACGACGATGGTGTTGTCGGCGTGAGGACTTGCGTCGAGGGCGTCGAGAATGCGGCCGATGAGGGCGTCGGCATAGCTCATGCAGGCAAGGTAGCCGTGGAGGGCTTCTTGAACGGCTCCGAGTTCCACCAGCCGTTTGTGGATCCTGGAGCGATTGGTTTTCTGCTTTTTGATGTTTTCCGGCAGGTCGTCGAGGTCGTCGGCCTTGTAGGGGGGGAGCTCGATCTCGCTGCGCTGATAGAGATCAAAGTATTTCTGCGGGCAGTAGTTAGGGAAGTGTGGGGCGTAGAAGCCGACGGCCAGAAAGAAGGGGGCGTCGTGTTGCTCGCCCAACCGTTCGACGGCCCAGTTTGCGCGGATGGTGTCGGCGAGTTCTTCCTCGCGCTCGTTTGCGATGGGACCGAACTCCATGAAGCCACTGTTGGTTTTGGGTGCGCCGGGAGTGCGTTGGTAGGTGCCGTAGGGCCTTGGATCGGGGAAGGGCATCTCCTGCGACCAGGAGTCCATCGGGAAGCCGCTTTCACGCTGGCGCTGGGTGCGGACGAAGAATTCGTCCCAGCCCCTCAGATCGACGGCGCCGACGGGATGGTGGAAGAGCTTGCCGGCGCCCATGGTGCGGTAACCGGCTGTTTTGAAGCTCGTTTGTAGCGATCGGATTTGCGGGTGATCGACGAAGTAGAGAGCGCTGTCGTAGCAGCCGGTGGTCGAGGCGAACTGTCCCGAGAAGATGGCTGCTCTCGATGGCGCGCAGAAAACTCCGGCGGTGTGGGCGTTGGTGAAGTTCACTCCGCGGGCGGCGAGCCGATCGATGTTAGGGGTGATCGCTGCCGGCGTCGTGTCATGGCAACCGATCCAGTCGTTCATGTCATCGACGGCGATGAACAGGACATTGGGCCGATCATTCGCCCGTCCATCCTTGTTCAACGGACCTTGGCCTGCGGCGGGGCCAGGCCAAAGCAGCATGGCCGTGAAAGTGGCGAGAGCGAGGCGTGAGGTCTTCATGGTTTCAAGAGCGATGCACATTCACATTCCGTAGACGAGGACTCACCGATTCTTCCGTTCCAGGTCGATGTAGATCTTTTCCCATATGTAATGAGCAGAGGCCGAGTTGTCTCTGTCATCGGTGAGTATGGGCATCTCCATCAGGTATTCGATTTCGCCCGTTTCGGTGTTGAGTCTGTAGACGACGTGGTCTTCAGCAGAGGGACTGAAACCATCGAGAGGGCCATCGACCACCATCTGGTAACGGCCGAGAGGTTGACACGAGTTGAGCAGGCAAGAGACGAACAACGAGGCCAGGACCAGCGAGCGCTTCATGCCAGCAGGATAACCGTCGGGTTTGGTTTGCCCAGACCGCTACTCCTTTGGGGGTTCGTCCGCTGGCGGCAACTGGCCGCTCTCGCGCTCCGTGGTTCGGCGGAGGCAGCTGGGCAGGAAAGAAAGAAGCACGAGCCAGACTGCGAAACCGAGAAAGGCGAGGTTAGGAGGGTAGCCCTTGTAGGAGGACTCCAGAGGAAAGACACCGTGTGACCAGGATGCGTAGACCAAGCCGATGTAGAGTCCGGCCACCATGGAGAATCTCGTGCCCCATGCGAGGGACACCGCGAAGATCAGTGGCGCTGGATATGCGGTGTATTGCACGCCGAAGCCCGGCGTGAGCAACAGGAAGAGTGACAATGAAGCAGCCAAGAGCCGCGCATGGCTGAGCTTTCGCCAGAACCCGTAAGCAGCGAGCAACACGACTGCGGCGATCAAGACGTATTTTCCGTTCTCGAAGTACCAGTTGTTGATGGCTAAGCCGGACTCGGTGGTCATGCCGGGGATGGATCGGAAGGTAACCAGTGCCAACTGCATTCCCCATGGCTCCAGGCTTGATCCGTAGCCGAACACGTTTTTGACGAAGGTTGTCCCGACGCCAAGGAGCGCGATCACGAAGGGGATGGCTGCGGTCATGGAGCCGAGGATGAATCCGCGCGCATCCTTGAACGAGCGAAACCCGGCGAGCATCGGCAGAGCAACCAGAAGCGGCACGATCTTGACATTGATCGCGGCAGCCAGCATCAGGCCCCCGAGGAAAGGTTTTTTCCGAACCTCCAGGAAGTAAAGGCTCCAGAGGCAGAAAAACACGCAGATGCAGTCCGTGTTGCCATGGTATGCCGCGACGAACATTGGACAGAGCGCCCAGCTGAACAGCGCGAAGGCATGGGCTCCCTTGCGTGAGTCAACACGTTGTTCGTAGATGGACCGCAGTGCGAGCGCGGCACCGATGTTCGCCAGGACCGGGAACAGCTTGAATGTGATCGCGAACGAGAGTCCGAGGATCGATGAGACCTCGAGCGATAGCCACGACAGGATCCCCATGAGCGGGGGATGGTTGAACAGCTTGTCCTTCTCATAGAGTGCGAACAGGCCGTCTGTCTGGATCTGCCTCGCGAAGCTTTCCCAGGACCGGATATCGTTCGTGCCGGTGGAGCACAGGAGCAGAATGAGGCTCGCGATCAAACCCATGCCGCCAATGGCGAAGGGAATCGGATGCTTTTTGATGTGCGCGATCAAATGTTCTGTTGCGCGCCCCATGTTCAGATGGCCTTCATCATCCGTTGTATTTCCGGAAGCTCACCGCACGCTGGATTCTAGCGAGGCGAGGTTGGGTTTGAAGCGATCGCTATTTGTCGGGTAGGGGTGAGATCTTCTCGCCGTCCTTGTAGATGCCGCTGAAGTAGTCGTCGATGGATCTGTCTTCGTTCCAGTAGATCCACGGACCCTCCTTCTCGTCATTCTGGTATTCACCCTCTTCCTTCTTCGAGCCGTCCTCGTACCACTCGGTCCAGCGCCCGACCCTCTCATCGTCTTCGAACCGGCCCTCCATCCACTTCGAGCCATCGGTCAGGTACCACTCGGTCCAGAGTCCCTGCCTGTCTCCCTTTACCATGAGGCCCTCCGACCCTTTCTCGCCAGTGATGTGCCAGATAGTGCAGATCCCTTCTTCTTCCCCGGCCTCGAAATCCCCCTCGATCATCTTGTGGCCGTTCTCGTACCACTCGATCCAGTGCCCGACCTTGGTCCCATCATCGAGCCTGTAGCCCTCAGACTTCTTTTGACCGTTCGCATACCTCTCAACGAACTTCTCACCACCGCCAGCTGGATCTGAACATCCAGCGAGCGAGCCGAGAAGGAGCGTGGTGAGGAGGAGCTTCATGGTTTTGGCGGAACGGTGGATGGCATGCCGGATTCTAATCAGACGAGGATGGGTGGAGGAACCCGCGCCACGCCAGGTTCCGAGAATCACTTCTCCCTCGGAGCTGCGCGAAGCGCCGCATCGAACTGAGATTTGGACGACACGCGCAGGCTTGTGTCAGTTCCGTGCCCAGCGTCCCCAGACGCGCAGATACTCGGGGATCACCAGTTCGCCGTTACCGCTGGTGTCCAGCGCCTTGAAGACTGCCTTGGCCAACGTTTCGTCTTTGAACTTTCCGCTGGCGTGGAATTCCTTCGCGGTCAGTCGGCTGTCTCGGTTGCCGTCCATCGCGTGGAAGATTTCCTTGGCTTCATCGGTGATGCATCGGTTCTCGACATACTCCGCCTCGGAGACGAATCCGTCGCGGTTCGAGTCCGAGGCCGTGAAGATCCCCTTCCGGGATTGGACAGTCATGTAGCGGCCGTTTTCGATGTATTCCTTCTTGGAGTGCCGTCCATCGCGATCAGCATCGGTAAAGCCGAAGACGCGCTGGTAACTTGCAAGCTGGCGTTCGGAGACGGCCGCGACGCCCTTGTATCCGAACAGGGTCAGAATCTGCTGTGGCGTGTGGCCCCCCAGTTTTTCACCTTCGCTCTG
>CAZIVO010000068.1:17759-19303 GCA_964542765.1 uncultured candidatus Brocadiaceae bacterium
TCCAACGAACGTCGGGGCTCCCCAAGGCGACGGGATTGTCCATCCTCCGACCCTCACTCCGGTGAACGGTGGAGGTTCCCAAGGCCCTCTGTGGCACTGCTTCAGCGCCAACATGAAAGCGACGAAGGGCTCTGGCGGTGGTAACACCAACCAGTTCTCGGTAGGTTCCTGGGTCGCAGGCGCAGGCACGACGGTTACCGCAGCGCGAATCAGGACTTCCGGCGCTGGCACCTTTGTGGCCCGGCTCTACACCGCCGATGCCGCTGGCAAGCCAATGGCCGCGGGCCTGTCCACCGCTACCATCAAGGTGGGCGCAGCCTACAAGAACTACACGGGCAAGTTCACTTCGGCCATCCCGCTGAAGCAGGGCACCCGCTACACCCTGGTGATTGGTCGGACAGCTGGCACTTCAGGCCTTCCGTTCGGAACGGCTCCAGCGACTCTCACCAAGGTGACGCACTACTGGAAGTCGCCGACCGGCAGCACCTGGAGTGGCCCATGGACCACCCAGACTTGGACTACGGCAACAATCTGCACCTACGCTGCTTGCCCCGCGGAGAATATGACCTCCACTGCGACGATTGGTAATAACACCAACACCAACCAGTTCTGCACGCCGTTCACCGGGAACGGAAGAAACATCAACGGCATCACCATCAGGACGAGCAGCGCCAGTACAGGCGTCCGTCAGGTGGGGGTTTGGCTCGCTGATGCCGCCGGAAAGCCGGTAAGGCAGATCCGTATAGGTAAGGTGACCGTCAAGGGAACGGCACTCGCGAACTACAGGTTGAATTTCGCTCCTTTCGCGACCAAGGTAGGACAGAAGTACTGCGTGTACAGCGCCCTCTTGAGTGGCGATGCTGCCCTTCCAGCCGGCACGACCGGCACTAAATTGGTCCACTACTGGCGCCCGAAGAGCCCGGCGAATGGTGCGTGGAGAGGTCCCTTCACCAGCCTCGCTTGGTCCTACACGGTCCATTGCGGTGGTCATGTCTCCATGAGGTACAGGGTTGCTCCGCAGCCGCAGACCAAGACCGAGGGCAGTAGCTTCACGAACTATCCGTTTGGCTACTACAAGATGCGTTACCAGCAAAATCACACCGACCTGGGTGTTGGCCACAAGTCGATCAGCCAGCAGGCGTGGCGTCGCGATGGCCTCACCACAGCTACCTATGGCACGAAGCGAACGGTCGAGTGTGAGTTGACGCTGTGTTCGACTGGTAACCGTGCCATGTCGATCACCTACGCCGACAACCTCAAGGGCAACGCGGCCGTGGTCTTCAAGAAGAAGAACTTCAACTGTGCTGACTGGGTGAAGCCGCCAACGGCGGCGCCGGCTCCGTTCAACACGGTCATGAAGTATGACAGGCCTTTTGTTCATACTGGCGGTTCCCTCATTTGGGAACTCATGGTTTCGAAGGAGCACACGCCGGGTGCCGGTTACCCTACTGATTACCAGGCGTACTCCACTTACAACTACAAGGCCGGCGTGGTCTTGGGTAAGGGTTGTCCAACAACGAACCGGGCGGCCGGTTCGAATCTCT
>CAZIVO010000069.1:0-18924 GCA_964542765.1 uncultured candidatus Brocadiaceae bacterium
TATGCGGCCCCCTATCGCAACATGTGGATGAAGGGCTTCGTCGAGTACCTGGAAGATTTCGAGGAAGAGGTGAGGAGCAGGGGTGGCGCTGACAATCTCCACGAATCCAAGCGCGAGGCTTTCGACTGGCTACAGAAGTACAAGGATGAGATCAAGGAGGGTCAATTCCCCGAGGATCAAGCGCACAAGATCCGGGACATCGGCGGTTACCGAGTGCCTTACTTCCTCGTTTCGCTGAGCGGGCTCGCGGATTTCTGGACCTTCATGGCGGCGAGTGTTCTGTTCGCTCTCATCCTCGCCTCGCCCTACGTGCTTTTTCAGATGTGGGCCTTCGTGGCAGCAGGTCTCTATCGCCAGGAGCGAGGAGTCGTGTACAGGAGTCTGCCCTGGGCTTTCGTGCTGCTGGCGCTGGGCGTGGGCTTTGGCTACTTCGGTGTTGTTCCTTACGGGCTCTTCTATCTGGTCAAGCTCATGAACTTTGGGCAGGTCCAGCCCATGCTGTCCGTCAATCAGTATTTCAGCCTGCTGTTCACCTTGACCGCGGCGCTGGGGATCGTATTCCAGTTGCCCTTGTTGATGATGGCATTGACCAAGGTCGGGCTCGTCAGGCACGAGGGCTGGAAGAAGAACTGGCGATTCGTGATCCTTGGCATGGTCGTGGTTTCGGCCATGTTCACCCCGCCAGATCCCTTCACGCAGGTCATGATGGCCACGCCGATGTGCTTGCTCTATCTGGTTGGCTTGTTCTTTACTCGCAGGATCGATGCGAAGGTGTCCGAGCGCGCCGAGGGCGCGTGATGCTGGAATGACTCGGGCCGAGATACTGGCGATTGGTGATGAGTTGGTTCATGGGCACGCGCTCGACACCAACAGCACGTGGATCGCTCGCGAACTGGAAGCCCTGGGGATCGAGGTGTTGCGCCACACGGTGGTCAGCGATTTACCCGGTGAGCTCGAAGAAGCGATTCGTAGTTCCTGTGCCCGTGCCGATCTGGTCGTTGCTACAGGCGGGCTTGGGCCGACCGAAGATGACCGAACTCGTGGGGTTGCCGCCGCCGCTGCGGAGGTTCAACTGGTGTTCGACGAACGGGTGTGGCAGCAGATCAAGGATCTGTTCGCGCACCGTGATCGTTCCCCGCCCGAGAGCAATCGCCTGCAGGCTTGGCGACCGGAGACAGCCGAGGTCTTGCCAAACAGATGGGGGACTGCGCCTGGATTTGCCATGGCCATCGGTGGCGCGGAGTTCATCGCCTTGCCCGGTGTTCCTCGCGAGATGCGCAAGATCGTCGAGGCATCGGTGATTCCTCGGGTTCGCGAGCGTTTTGCGGCGACCTGTGCCTTCTCGTTCTTCAACCTGCACGTGATAGGTCCTCACGAGGCCGAGCTCGGTCAGATCCTCAAGGATCTGATGGCGTCGGATCTGAATCCGCGGGTTGGCGTGACCGCGCACAAGGGCCAACTCACGGTGCGGATCGTCGGACGTGGTGAAAGCGAGGATGCCGCTCGTGTCGCGGCAGAAAAAGTGGTTGCGGAGATCCGACCGAGGATTGCGGAATTCTTGGTGCGCGAAGGCGACAAGGATCTGGTCGCAGCGGTCGGTCATGAGCTCATCTGCCGTGGGATCACGCTGGCGGCGGCCGAGTCCTGTACGGGTGGCAAGTTTGCCAGCCGTCTGACGGACGTCGAGGGGATCAGTCAGGTGTTCCTTGGCAGTTGGGTGACTTACAGCAATGAAGCGAAGACGAGAGATCTGGGAGTGCCGGAAGAGCTCATCAGCAGATTTGGAGCAGTTTCGGAAGAGGTTGCTGCCGCGATGGCGGCCGGCGCCGCCGAGCGCAGCGGTGCGCGCATGGCTGTGAGCGTGACCGGGATTGCAGGTCCTGGCGGCGGTAGTGTGGACAAGCCTGTTGGCCTGGTCTGTTTCGGGCTCCATCTCGATGGCGCGACTGACACCTGGCAGCGTCGCTTTACCAATATCGGACGCCGTTGGGTTCGTGAACGTTCCGTGCTGGAACTGATGGCGGCGATCCACCGCCGGTTCGAAGGGGACGGCTGAATCTGGTTTTTCGGGGGTCTGCTAGACGAATGCTCGCCTGGCAGATACCTTTCCCGGCCCTTTGATTCGGTGTGGTGTAATTGGTAGCACGAGAGGTTCTGATCCTCTTAGTCAAGGTTCGAGTCCTTGCACCGAAACCACTGCACGCTTGCTGCTGCTGGAGCTCAAGCCCTGGCAGTCAGAGGATTTATGGCCCGGTAGTGTAATCGGTAGCACAACAGCTTTTGGAGCTGTCTGTCCAGGTTCAAGTCCTGGCCGGGCTATGTATCAAGTCTGAGATGCCTCGCAGGCTGGTTTCCGGGGCGGCGGGCACCGACGGTGCTTCGCTCAGTCTTCCCGGGCAAGAAAACGGTCGAGCAGTACCAGTCCGGTGATCGACTGACCATCGGGAAGATCCTGATCCAGCAGGCGCTGCCTCGCCTGTGCGAGCGGCATCGGATGCACCGAGATTCCTTCGCTCGCTTCGAGTTCCTGTTCGGTCCAGGTGAGGTCGCGAGCAAGGAAGAATCTGGTGATCTCGTTCGACACGCCCTTGTAGGGTGCGAACTTCCCCAGTTCGTCCCAGCGATTTGCCAGCAGCCCGGCTTCTTCACGCAACTCCCGCGCGGCGACATCTGCTGGCTCGTCTCCGTCCTTCATCCCGCCGATGGGAAACTCCCAGAGCCTTTGGCCCAAAACGTATCGATCGACCTGCAGCAGCGCGGTTCGGCCATCCTCGAACAGCGGGATCACGCCGCAAGCGCCTGGCATGTCAATGTAGTAATACTCGCCCTGGGTTCCGTCAGTCTGGGTGTATCGGTCGAGGCAGTAGCGGTGCCAGGAGTTTGTGACGAGAACCTCCTGTGAGATCGTCGAGAATGGACGGGATGAACCAGGCATGTTGAAGGCAGTCTATCTTGTCTCACCGTTCCGGTCAGGGCTTACCTGCCGGTGCCACCTGGAATCGAACGCGGGCATCTGACAGAAGCGGAGAGGGTCACTTGATCAGTTCGATGACTCGCTCCAGAGGTAGCGCTTGCACGGTGTGGCCGGCGCGACCGGTGACGGTCTTTGCTTGGAACATCGAGTTGAGGATGGCCTCTTCGGTGGCCTCGGCGACGGCGCGAAACAGGTTGGACATCCGCTCGTTCTTCAGTGTCGGTCCCCCGGCCACTTCGGTGGCGTCATCGCGTATCCGCAGGGTCTTCGATGTGCTGAAGACGATGACGTAGTCGCCGCTGCCATTGCTGAAGGATGCCCCGGTGCGCGCCATGCCGGCGAGCGCTCGCCGGCCCAGTCGCTTGCAATTGCGACTGTCGATCGGCGCGTCTGTTGCAACAACGATCATGCAAGAGCCGTCACCCTCGTCCTTGCCATCTTCGCGAGGGTCTTTTCGCTCCGGGCGTCGCCCCGAAGGAGGCTGGAGGTGGCGGTGAACAGGATGGCCAGCAATGGTCAGTGAGCCACCGAAGTTGGTCTGCACCAGGACTCCCACCGTGTAGTCGGAGACGATGCGTGAGGATGTTCCGATCCCGCCTTTCCAGCCGAAACATCTGGTTCCCTTGCCGGCTCCGACGGACCCCTCCGGGACGGGTCCATCACCGGCCCCATTCAAGGCAGCGAGCACGTGCCGGGCCTCGACGTGGCGGCCCCGGATGTCGTTGAGGTAGCCATCGTTGGTTTCGCCGACGACGACGTTCACCGAGCGCAGATCTTCATTCCCCGGTAATTTCAGCATCCAGCCGATCAGCGCATCGGCGACCTTTCCTACATTGAGAGTGTTGGTCAGGGCGATCGGACTCTCGATATTCCCGAGTTCTTCGACCTGGGTCGAGCCCATCAACTTGCCGAAGGCGTTGCCGACAACGATGGCGGCAGGAACTTTTTCACGGAAGAGATTGCCGGTATGGGGCAGGATGACCGTTACGCCGGTGCGCACATCATCGCCCTCATCGAGAGTGGCGTGCCCGACCTTGATGCCGAGGACATCGGTGATCGCGTTGTGCGGTCCGGGGCTGAGGGTGCCGATGATGATGCCCGCTTCACGCAGGCGTGGCCGATCCTGGGCCGCTGGCGTGAAGGCGACGAGAAGGGAGAGAAAGATGCTGCTTGCCATGGTGGATTGGATGATCAGGCTACTCGGCGGGGTGCTGGGGGGCCAATGGTGAGATTGCCGCCAGGATCCGCATGCGAATCTCGCATCCCGGGCCCCAGGTGCGTAAAAATGGCATCTCCCCTTAGCCGAAAGCGAACTGACATGATCATGCTCCGCCTATTCTCCTCCGTTCTTATCGTTGGCCTCGCCAGTGCGCAGGCTCCCCAGAAGGTCGCCGATCACATCAAGACAGAAGGCCTGGAGAACAGCCAGGCGATGGCGTTTCTCGACCATCTGACCAACAAGATCGGCCACCGGCTCACCGGTTCCGACAACTTCTTGCTGGCGGCTCAATGGGCTCGCGCCGAGTTCGAGAAGATGGGGTTGGACGCTCAACTCGAGAAGTGGGGTGAGTGGAATATCATCTGGAATCGCGGGCAGTGGTCCGGACGCGTCCTTTCGCCCACGCCGATGGATCTTCACGTTGCCACGCCGGCCTGGACCGCCGGCACCAAAGGGCAGCAGAAGGGTCGGCTTGTGAAGGCTCGCTCGCCCGAGGATGTCGAGCAATACGACGAGCCTGTGTTTGTCTATTTAGAGGGCCGCTTGGGTGGCCGCCGTGGCGGTGGTCTGGGTGCATGGGCCGAACTTGACAATGTGTTGGGCATCGTGCAGTCATCGAGGAATCACGGCGGCGCGGACCGTCGCTATGAGAATCAGATCCGCGTTTTCGGCAGCAGCCAGGTTGCGAAGGGGAGTTGGGACAAGCTTCCGACGATTCCGCAGATCGTTGTCCGTGATGACCACGCTGCCGAACTCGAGGAGCTCCTCTCGGGTCCCGATGCTGGCTCGAACGACGAGGGGGCCGAGCGTCCTGCTCCTGTGATGGTGCAGTTCGAGATTCGCAACAAGTTTCGCAAGGGACCGGTACCGCTTTACAACGTCATCGCCGAACTCAAGGGCAGCGAGAAGCCCGACGAATATGTTGTTGTCTGCGGCCATCTCGATTCATGGCATCAGGCTGCTGGTTGCACCGACAATGGCACCGGCACGACTTCCACGATGGAGGCCGCGCGCATCCTTACCGCTGTTGGCGCCAAGCCCAAGCGGACGATTCGCTTCGCCTTGTGGGGTGGTGAGGAGCAGGGCCTGCTCGGATCGCGCCAGCATGTCGTCATGCGGCGTACGGAGATGGAAAAGGTATCCTGTGTGTTCAATCACGATACGGGCACCAACTGGGCATCTTCTCTGAGTGCGACCGAGGGGATGTATGCCGACTTGCAAAAAGTGCTCGCTCCAGTGATGACGATGACGCCGCCGATTCCCGAGGAATATGACGGCGAGGTGTTCAAGCTGAGCAAGACGAGCCGGATCGGAGGCGGGGGTGGATCTGACCACGCATCTTTCCTTTCCGCCGGTGTCCCGGCCTGGTCATGGGGGCTCAGAGGCCGCACTAGCTATGGCTATGGTTGGCATAGCCAGTGGGACACCTATGACATCGCGGTCCCTGAATACCAGGCTCACACCTCCACGGTCATCGCTCTGGCCGCGCTCGGCGTGGCGAATCTGCCGGGCCTTTTATCGCGCGATGGCGTTGGTGGTCGTGGTGGTCGCAGCGGTGGCAGCAGTCGATTGGGAGCTTTCGTGGGCCGCTTTTTCGGCGCCGAGTTGGACGAACTCACGTTCAAGTCGGTCGAGAAGGGAGGTCTGGCAGCGACGGCAGGTGTCCAGAAGGGAGACGTCCTGACCGCTTTGTGGGATGAGAAAGTCGAGAGCTTGGGCGCTATTTTTGCTCCCTGGCGTGACCATCGTGACGATGAGATCGTAAGAATGACCGTCAAACGCGGTGGTAAGACGGTCAAGCTTGAGGCTAAACGCCCATCGGATGGGGGGAATCCCTCCCAGCGTCGGCGCCGTCAAGACAGTGCTGGGGAGGGCGATCGGGGCAGGGGGGGTGACCGGGACCGGGATCAGCAAAGAACTCTTCCAAAGAAGGAACAGGATGGGGGTGCGGTGATTCGATAAGGAAGGGGTCTCTTCGAGGCTCTGCGCGATGGATCGATATCGCGCAGTTGCAAGCTGCTATACTATGTGGTGCCGCTGATATGTGGTGCCGCTGATCTCCGACATCGAATGAACATCCAACTCATTCATCCGCCTGTTTACATCAACAAGAGTGGGTTGACTGCCCTGCGGCCGAGCTTGCCTCTGGGGTTGGCGTATATCGCGGCGGCCCTCCTGGATGATGGCCACGATGTATCGTTGATCGACGCGCTTGGCGAGGCTCCAGACCGCATGGTGCCCGAAGGTGATATCTGGCGTTTGGGTCTGACGCCTGAGGAGATCGTTGATCGGATTGATGACGACACCGGCGCTGTTGGCATCACCAATATGTGGTCCTATTCGTGGCCGATCGTGCGCAAGCTGATCCATTTGATCCGGGAACGTCATTCCGATTTACCGATCATATGTGGAGGCGAGCACTTCTCGGCCACAACCGAGCATTCGATGAAGGAGGCGCCGATCGACTTCATCGTCGCTGGCGAAGGAGAGGAGACGGCGTTGGCCTTGTTCCGCGCCATCGAACTCGGCATCGAGGTTTCGATGATTCCGGGAGTCGTCTATCGAAACGCTGACGGCGAAATTGTGCAGAATCCACGACGGGATCGGATCCGGGATCTCGACCAAATTCCGTGGCCGGCGTGGCAGTTGTTCGATGTTGAGGCCTATGACGAACACAAGTTCGTCACTGGGATCCACTACGGTCGGACCGTCCCGATCCTGGCGACTCGCGGTTGTCCCTATCAGTGCACCTATTGTTCTTCGCCCGGGATGTGGACGACAACTTGGTACGCGCGGGAGGCAAAAGACGTCGCCGATGAGATCGAATTCTATGTCAAGGAATACGGCGCGAGCAATTTCCCGTTTCAGGATCTGACGGCCATTCTGAAGCGTGATTGGGTGGTTGATTTCTCGAGCGAGATTCTTACTCGTAACCTCGAAATTTCCTGGCAGCTTCCGGCAGGAACCCGCTGCGAGATCATCGATGACGAGGTCGCGAAGTTGCTGGTGGCATCTGGTTGCAAGTCGATCAATTTTGCGCCGGAATCAGGGTCGGAGCGCACCCGTAAACACATGAAGAAGATGCTCAAGGACGAGAAGCTGTTCCGTGCAGTAGGTGCGGCAGTGCGCAACGGCATGAATGTCGGTTGCTTCCTTGTTCTTGGCTACCCGACGGATGAGGCGCAGGATATGCGGGCGACGGCGCGAATGATCCGACGCTTGGCGCGAGCGGGAGTCGACGACGTTTCGCCGGGGTTCTTCTTCCCCTTGCCCAGTACCGAAATCACCAGGGAGTTGGAGAAGATTGGCAAGGTCGAGCTGAATGATGACTTCTTGAAGTTGCCGATCTACGTGCATAACCGCTACATGGTCGAGGAGCGCAATTATTGCGACAAGCTCACAGCTCGGCAGATGACTCGCTGGAAGTACTGGATCGCCGGCAACTTCTACGTGATGTCCTTCTTGTGCAGGCCTCTGCGCATGGCTCGAATCTTCTGGAACTTTCTCCGTGGGCGTGAAACCAGCAAGCTCGAGTCGTTCTTGCAGGAGACTCGGCGGAAGTTTTCGTTTCGATTCGGTCGCAAGGAGTCGAAGGATCCGTCCCAGCACCACGGCCCGGTTTGAGGAGCTGATAGGGCGAGGCTGTATTCCTGCCCGCGGGAAGGGTGTCCGGGTCAGTTATTGGGTTGCCGGTTCAGCGTGATCTGATGCTGGGGTCGAGATGGTCGCAAACCTTTCGATCTGTTGCTGCGCCAGGGCGTGAGGATCGATGTTCTTCTGTACCCACAGGCGTGCGGCGTGACCGAGGGAGCCAGAAAGATCAGGGTCTTCGAGTAGTCTGAGGGTAGTTTCTGCCAGCTCGCGACTCGATTCGGCGCGCTGTGCAATGTCTTGGGGTGCTTCTATACCTCGCATCCCGAGTTGATTTGAAATGACAGGCAGGCCATGGGCCAGCGCAGTGATCACCTTGATTCGGCTGCCGTTGCCGGAGAACAAGGGTGCCAAGACGAGGCGGACCCTTCCGAGCAAGGCCTGGAGATCTTCCACGTAACCGAGGAACTGGACGCCGGGCAATGTGCCCAGGGATTTGGTGTGGTTGCTTGCGCGTGGGCCTGCGATCAGGAGTTGTGCTCCCGGCTGCTTTTCGAGGACCTTTGGCCAGACCTCATGCGCGAGGTGTGCGGCGGCCTCCGGGTTGGGATGGTGCGTGAAGTCGCCCATGAACAGGCAATGAGGCGGCGCTTTGGCGGGATTGGCCGGGTGCTTGGGTATAGGGACCACGGGTGGTCGGACCTCTACCGGCCGTCCGAGAGTTCGAGCGAGATCTGCGGCGTCCTCGGTGTTGAGAGCTTGTATGAGGCTCGCCTGTGGGTAGGTCTCGCGGACGTATTTTTCCCAGAGCTTGCGATCTCGCCGCCGCCCTATCCCCCAGGGACCGATCTTGCCGGGCAGTGGTTCGCCACATTCATGGTCGGTCATCACGGTCGGGATGTCGGGAAAAAGCTTGAGATACTGCGCCATGACGGCGAATTCGATCATCACGACATCGGGCTTGAAGTCCCTGGCCGTTCGCTTCAGCAACTCCGCCATTACTGGCGACCAGTGTTTTGCCACCAGGAGGGGTTTGCGATCCAGTCCCCACCTCTTGAGCATCCGTAACTTGTGGCTCACGAGTTGTTTGCTTGTCAGGTCGAGATATTGGGGAAAGGGAACCTGCTCGATCTGTGCCAGTCCGGAGATCACCGGGGAAGCCCAGCGTAATTCGGATGGGCGGACGAAATTGACCATGGCGACCTCGGCTTCGAGGGCCAACTTTTCCAGGAATGAGCCCAAGCAGACCGCACCTCCATGGGTTGCAGATGGATGCGGATGAATGGGGCTGGCTAGGAGGATTCGCAAGGTCTGGGAAGCAGTAAGGAGATCTTGCCAGAGAGGGATATCGCCAATGACCGGACGTGGCTAGCCACGCCTGGAAAAATGGGAACTGGTAGATACGAGGTTTTCTGCGGAGGCCGAACCCGTGTGCAGGAGGTTCTGGATGGCTTGCCGGCACAGCCGACAATCCCAACCTTTCATATACCCTTGCCGCGCCAAGCAGGGAGATCCCCGCGTGAATTTGCCAAAGCAGGTGTGATTTTTATCCTTTCGAGAAGATGAGCCGAGGAAATATGAGGACATAAAATATTTATATATAATGATTTACGAAGATTATCGGGATTCGGAGGTGCTCCGCTTTGATCCTCTCGCGCTGGAGATCCTCGCGGTGGTTTGCCATAATTCCATTGGGTCGCTGCTCCAAATGGGCATGGTGGCCACACTTTAGATGCGGGCAACCGCAACGGATGAGGGTCGGTTGTTCCGGCTCCGCTATCCGAAAAGCTTCTTTCCGGCAGATGAACGAGACCCTCAAATCGGTTGTTGGCCTCCTGGAGGGAGAGGCGGTAGAGGCTCAGCTTGCGGCTGCGCAGGTTCTTGGAGCTTTGAAGTCGTCGGAGCCAGAGGTCATTCGTGCCCTGGCGGCATGCTTGGACACCGGCGAACCTCTGCTGCTCCGCTACGCTCTGCAGGCCTTGGCCGATATCGGCACCAAGCCCGCTCTTTCCGAACTGGTGAGCGGTCTCCGGCATGGGGGGGCGATCGCTGATCATGTGAGCCATCTCCTCAGTCAGATGGGGCCATCGAGCGCGTCTATCCTCAGCGGTGTTTTCGATGACGGTGATGCCGAGATGAGGATCCGGATCATCGACATTCTGAGCGGTCGCGAGGAGATTGGCGCAGCCAAAGTACTCACCGGAGCGATCGTGGACGATGACGCCAGCGTTTCCCGCAGAGCTGCGGAGGCGCTCATCGAGCATGCGGATCGCTTTGATGAGGAGACTTCCGAGACGGTGGCGGAAGAGCTGCGGAAGCTACTCAGCCCCAAGGGTCTGAGCAAACTTCCGGAGGCTGGTGTTGCCCAGGCAATCCTCGTGGTCGGGGCGCTCGTCGGCCAGAAATCTCGGCCGCTGCTCCTGAAGTTTTCCACGAGTAAGCATCCACCTCTCCTGCGCCAGGCCGCTTTCCGTAGCCTGCAGGGGATTCCTCTGACACCGGCCCAGACGAACACGGTCCTGAGCGATCTCGATGATGAGGATATGACGCATGTCGTCCGTCCGGCGATGGAAGTCCTCGCAGACGTCGAGAAGTGGGATTCGGGTGCAATTGCGCGCCTCAAGAAAATCTTGAGCGACGGTGGCGAGGAACTACGACTGTTTGCACTGCGGGCATTGCGGGGTTGTCACACGGTCGAGGTTGCGAAGGCGGGGATCCATTACCTTCTGAAGGGTAAACCCGCATTCAAGGAGGCGGCAGCCGAGGCTCTCAGCGAGAATCCTTCCGCCCTCGAAGGACTGCTCAAGGCTTTCCAGATCGAGCGGAATCCAGAACGTGCGCGGAATCTGGCGATTCCTTTGCGCCAGTTGGGTTCCGGTTTCGAGCCCGAACACTTCAAGGCTATGGCTGATAAGTGTGGTCGGTTGCTTGCGGCGGGAGAGCCTCTGGGCGAGGTCTTCTTGGAACTACTGTTGGCTGTGGACCCCGAAGTTGGTGGCGCGGAAATCGTTGACAAGGCCTTGCGCATGCGCCGCGCACGCAAGCTGCCCGAGTGCATGGCTATCCTCATGCGGTTGGCTCAGACGAGCCATCTGGGTCATGAGGGGGGCTACCAGCTCGGCGTTGCGCGCCTGATGACGGAAGCAGAGGAAGTTTCCGACAATACTCAGGAGGTTGGCGATGCGACGATGGGACTGTTCACCCCGCTCGTGCGTGAAGGCTTTCCCCTCGCCACTCGCCTGAAGAAGGAACGGCAACTGTCCCCCGAATCTCTCTTGCGGGTCGGCAGGCACTTTGCGAGCGGAGTGGCGCTCGAGGGGCAGTTCGGCGCGGAACTGTTGCAGCATGTGGCGGAAAAACATGGCAAGCATCAGGCTGGCGAAGAGGCTCGGTTGATGCTCCGTAGCGCGGACCTCTGAGGTCTCCGGGGTTGCTTGCGCGGTCGGTGGTTATGGGCTGGCTTGCTGGCCCACCCGGACGATTGTTTCCGGCGAGAGGCTTTCCCACTGAGGAGTTCCGGGTGCCACCAGGACAATCACGGTAGAGCCCAGGCCGAAGCGCCCGATTTCCTCACCGATGCTCACCTGGCGCGGGCAGGGGGAATGGATCAAGGTGTCGCCGACGTTGAGTGCTGCGACCAGGACCACGGCGGCCGCGCGGCCGTCCTCGAGCCGATACTGCAGCACGTGCCGCTCGTTGCGGATGAAGAGATTTTCGATGTTGTTCACGGCGCCGGGATTCACCGGGAACAGGCCACCGGGTAGGTGGGTATGTGTGAGTACCTCGCCGGAAAAGGGTGAGTGGACGCGGTGATAGTCCCCGGGCGCGAGGTAGATGGTGGCATGTGTGCCGGACCGAAGAGCTTCGCCGAGTGCATTGTCGATGAGGAGATCTCTGATCGAGAAGTCGGTGCCCTTGATCTGAGGGATGCGCCCGTCATGGATGGCCCCGCTCGTCACGATCTTGCCGTCGCAGGGCCACACCAGAGTCGCTTGCGGATCGATTGGTCGAGCATCTGGCCGGAGCCCTCTCTGGAAGAAGTCGGCGAGGCAGCGGTAGTCCGCGGGCTTGAGTTCGGCTTCCTCGAGGTCGCATCCATACCGTCGTGCGAACCGGCCATATAGCCATGGGCGGAGGGCTGACGGCAGGGGCAACCGGGCCAGCCATCCACTGGTACGGGATATGGCTAGCTTGGGTAGCGCGGTGAGGAGTAGCCGGTGCATCTGCCCCATGAGGACCGGTGTTACCCGATTGGCCTTCCCGTGCAAGTCCGAGAAGGGCGGAGCAGTCTCTCGTGCAGCTCTTTTCATTCTGTTGGAATTGACCCAAGGTGGTTCGGGAGCCTGATAGGTAACATGTGAGCATGAGGCGGTGTCTTTCATGGTGTCTGGTCTGTTCCTTGTTCGCTTGCGATGGCCCGCCACCGGCGGCCTCCGGTGCGGATGTCATGGTTTTGGAGTTCGGGGGCGAGAACGTTTCGCTGAGAGAGGCATTGCTCAGCGTCAGGAGTCCCATCGAGGTGCCGGATGAGCCTTCCCCCCCTGAGCTCTTGCCAGCGGTAGAACCGGTGGTGGAAAAACCGGTTCTTGCCGTGCTCCGCACCGTGACCTTGTCGGGGGGGCAGACCCTCTACGGGCTCGCGCAAGAGCACCTCGGTTCGGGTAATCGGTGGCCGGAACTTCTCGAACTCAACCAGTGGACCGAAGAGGATGCTCTGCGCCTGCCTCCCGGCACAAAGGTCAAGCTTCCCGACAACTAGGTGGGGTCATGAGAATACCAGTAGCGCTCCTCCTCATCTTTTTCATCGCCGCTTGCCGTGCGCCGGAGCAAGGTCTTGAGCAGAGCGTCAAGCCTGGGATCAACGCATCCTTCGTCAAGCCCGATCTCGACGTCGACACATATGTTCAGAAATTCGAGGGAGAGAGTCGCGAGATCTTTGTGGCTCGCCATCGGATCGCTCGAGCGATCGGTCTTGCGGCAGGGATGGAAGTTGCGGATATCGGTGCCGGCACCGGACTCTTCATGGATCTGATGGCTCAATCAGTGGGCCCCGAAGGCAGGCTGTATTGTGTCGACCTTGCACCAAAATTCATCGAGCACCTGAAACAGCGAGCTGCGACGAAGAAGTATCTCCATGTCCAGGTAGTTCAATGCACCGAGCGCTCAGTCGAACTGCCGGAGCATTCGGTCGATGCTGTGTTCATCTGTGACACTTATCACCATTTCGAGTATCCCTTCACGACGATGGCGACGATTCATCGCGCATTGCGTCCGGGGGGCAGCCTTTTCCTGGTCGACTTCGAACGGATTCCCGGTGTCAGTCGTGAATGGTTGTTGAAGCATGTTCGGGCAGGCAAGGATGTCTTCACTGCCGAGATTGAGAAGTCAGGGTTCGAACTCGTCGAAGAGGTCGAGGTGAAGGGCTTGAAGGAGAATTACTTTCTGAAGTTCCGCAGGCGCTGAGGTATGTCCGGGTGATCGTGGAGCCCGAGACGGCTGAGCGGGATTGATCAAGCTGGCGGGTCCCGGGCTGTGCTCGGCGGATTCCCTGCCTCGCCTTTGCCTGCGAACCTGACTCGCATGGGCGCTGGACGGGATCGGCCATATGCCCCTAACTCCCGATGCTATGATGACTACCGAAGTTTTGATGAACCTGCCATAGTGAGGATGACCATCTGGACGATACTCCAAGGGGCGGATTGCTCAGGAGTGGTCCCGTCTCGATGAATGATTGTTTTGGTGGCATTCCGCTGTCCATTGGGCGGAGTGAGCCTTCCCCGTTTCGATTTCGTTACCAGACACCATGAAGCTACTTTGCGTTGTGGGCGCGCGCCCCAACTACATGAAGATGGCCCCCTTGCTGGATTGCGCCGAGCATCTGGCGGGTGTTGATGTCTGTCTGGTGCATACGGGGCAGCACTTCGATGACATCATGTCCGGGCGATTGCTGCGCGAACTGGGAATTCCCGAGCCTCACCATCATCTCAACATGGGGAAGGGCCCGGCGGATGAGCAGTTGAGTCGGATGTGCGTGGGACTGGAGCAGGTCATCGAAGATGAGCGGCCCGATGCTGTTATCGTGGTGGGCGATGTGACATCGACGCTGGCCGGCGCTCGCGCTGCGGCGGCGAAGGGTGTCCCGATCGCGCATATTGAAGCGGGATTGCGCAGCTATGACTACGGGATGCCAGAGGAACGTAACCGCCTCGAGGTCGACCATCTCGCGCAGTGGCTCTTCACCACCGAGCCTTCAGCCAACATCAACCTGATCGAGGAAGGCCACTCGCCTGACAGGATTCACTTCGTCGGTAATCTGATGATCGACACGCTTCTCAAGCATCGACCCAAGGCCGAGAGCATGGCTCGATGGGAGGGTTTTGGAGAGGAGCGTGGAAACTACGTCTTGATGACGATGCACCGTCAGGCCGGTGTCGATGATCCCGTTGTATTCGGGGGTGTGATCGATGCTCTGGACAAGGTGCAGGCTCGTCTACCCGTCGTCTTTTCGCTGCACCCCAGGACGGCGAAGATGCTTGATGAGTTCGATTTGCGGGGGCAACTCGATGCCATGAAGGCTGTTCAGTTGATGTCCCCGTTGAGCTATCTGGAGTTCATGTCGATGATGATCGGCTCTCGTCTGGTCATCACAGATAGTGGTGGCATTCAGGAGGAAACGACCGCCTTGGGTGTTCCATGCTTGACCATTCGCTGGAATACTGAGCGTCCTGTGACGGTGACACGTGGGACCAATCGGCTTGTCGGCCTGGATTCCAAATCGATCGTTCAGGTTTTCGAACAGATGATGGCTGATCAGAACGAGAAGATGCTGGTGCCGGAATTGTGGGACGGCAAGTCCGCAGATCGAGTGTTGAACGTGTTGATGAAAGATGTGGGGGTGGAGAGCTCATGGTGAAAGTCAGGGATGTTGATAGCAAGAGGGCGATGGTGACCGGCGGCGCTGGTTTCATCGGCAGCCACATCGTCGAAAAGCTCGTTGCGGAGGGATATCAGGTCACGGCGGTCGACACGATGGAGTGGTGCTACCCGGGGAATCTCGATGCTGCGATGGAGACCGGGCAGGTCACCTTGCAGGTGGCTGATTGTTCGGCTGACTCCTGGGAGGTCGATGGCCACTACGACGAGATCTACCATCTCGCCGGTGTAGTGGCGACCGGCGCCTTCATGAAGCATCCGATCTCATCCTTGATGGTTTCGATCCTGCCGATGCAGAAACTGCTCCGCTACAAACTGCTGCGCAATCCCGAGGTGAAGCTTCTATTCGCTTCTTCATCAGAAGTTTACGGCGATGCCTCCGTGCACCCGCAACCCGAGGACTACCGTGGCAATGTCAGTTGCTGGGGACCTCGTTCGGGTTATGACGAGGGTAAGCGGGCGACGGAATCGCTGATCCACGGCTGGGAGCGCGAGATGGGATGGGACTGCGCGAGCGCGATCATCCGCATCTTCAATACTTACGGTCCTCGCATGACGGCCAATGGTCGGCTCGTGCCGTCGATGGCACTGGGAGCCATCCGCGATGGCAAGATCATGGTCAATGCGCCGGGGACACAGACGAGAACCCTGCAACACGTCAGTGATTGTATCGAGGCGATGCGCCGTGCTTGCGCGTTGCAGAATCCTCTCGCCATCAACGTGGGCGGGGTCGAGACGATGCCCGTGATGGAAACCGCAGAGCGGATTGCTGCTGCCGTTCAGGAGATCACCGGACAGGAGATCGAGATCTACGATGGACCGGAGGTTCCTGACGAGATCTTGAGGCGGCGTCCGGACATCAGTCGGGCCAAGGAACTTCTGGACTGGGAACCCAAGGTGTCTTTTGCTGATGGAGTCAAGGATGTGATCTCCTACTGGCAAGCGCGCGTGGATTGAATTTTGAGGTGAATGATAGAGTTTGAGAGTCGGCGACGGCCGGATAAGACCAAGATGATGAGAGAGGACCCACATGGCCCCTGGAGTTGACAGTAAAGCCAAGTCTGAGCCGGATCGTTCCGCCAAGCCGCTCTGGATCCGGATGTTGTATCTGGGAGATAGCTTGACCAATGGAGCGCGTGATCCGTACGCGCTCTCCTGGCCCTATTACATGGCGCAGGCGGCGCTGGATGATGATGTGGTCATCTTGCCCTACGTCGAATCCAAGAACGGTCGCCGCAGTTCGGAACTCGTTCGGGTGTCGCTACCCGCGATCGAGAAGTCGGGGGCCAAGGAGGCCTTCATCCTGATCGGCACCAACGATGCCAAGGATGAGAATGTGCTGCCCGTCGATCAGTACATCGCCAATGTTTTGTTGATCCAGAACTGGTGCCGGGTGCTGGGGATCCGGGAATACGTCATGACGATTCCCTTGCCCGCGGGTTTCGGCTCTCCGGGCTACACCCTTCCCGTCGTCGACAGGATCAAGGAATACAACGTTGCCCTGCGCGGCCTGAATCTTCCACGTCTGATCGAGTGTGAGGACATCAGGGAGACGGTCGATGGCGTCCACTTCAGCGCTGATGCCGCCAAGGAGACGGCGCGCCGCGCCTGGGAAGCCGTCAAGAGCGAGCGAACACTCGCCTAGCGGGCAGGTCCGTCTTTCAGGTTCCAGAACCGCCTGGTCGCGGTAGGTTCCCGGTGGATGACGACAAGGGAGAAGTGATCGCCGAGAGTATTGTCGATCAGGTGGTTCGCTGACAGGTCAGAGGCCCAGTCGGCGATGGTCTCTGCTTCGAGTCGAACGTGGCCGGGATGGGGAAAGCCCTTCTCAACGCGCAGGAGATCGAAGACGAGGGTTCGCTTCGTCTTGGCCCACAGGCTCTCCAGCGTGTCGCGCCATAGCTTGACCGTTTCTTCGCCCTCCGATACCGAGAGGACCGAGAGGCAGCAGACGATGTCATACTCATCGTCTGCTTCGTTGCTGAAGCGGATCCCCGCCCGTTCGAGCGAAACCCGGTGATACTGTTCGAGGCGCTGTTTGGCGCGATCGATATTGACATCGAGAAGGTCGACACCGTGGTAGGAAGCCGGCTGCTCACCCATCGCGATCAGCGTGGTGTACAGCTCGCCATGGCCACACCCGAAGTCGAGCAAGGACTTGTCCGTGATGTTGACGTGGCGGAGCAGGCCTGCGTACCTGGTCCTCTGGTGGAGGGGGTGTGCGAAACCCAGGTGATTATCGTCCGCGTAACCGGAGTAGACCTTCTTGCTGTTCGTGTAGTTGCGTTCTGCCATGTGAATCCGTCGTCAGAGACTTGGCGATGCCGGGTTGATTGGCCAAGGCCGGGGCTTAATAACCTACACCGTGTTCGAGCATCGGGGGGCGGCAAGGGAGGCTGAATCGACGGAATCGCTGTGTTTGGCCTCGTGGGCCACTTCCAGCACGGGCGACCGGTTGCCGGCTGAGGTGATTTTGCTCCGGTCAACCTGGCGACCGCTCCGGTGGAGCATCAGGTCCGGTAGTCGGCGTTGATCTTCACGTAATCGGCCGACATGTCGCAACTCCAGATGTCAGCTTCATAGGGCCCCAGTCCGAGGTCCATACCGATGATCACCTCGTTGTTTTCCTCGAGATGCTGGTGCGCGATGGGTTCGTTATCGGGGTGTCCACGGCCGTGGGAGTAGAGATCTGCATCGCCGATCCAGACCTTGGCCTGGCCGGGATCGAAGATGATGCCCGAGCGGCCGGCGGCCGAGAGGATCCGTCCCCAGTTAGGGTCCCGCCCGTTGATGGCGGTTTTCACCAGGGGGCTGGTGGCGATGGTCCGGCCAACGTGCGTGGCCTCGCGCTCGCTCGAGGCTCCTCGAACCTGAACGGTCACCAGGCGGGTGGCACCTTCGCCATCGGCGGCAATCTTCCGACAGAGGTCCTGACAGGTCTTTGTCAGAGCCTCGTTGAAGGGGTCTGTTTCGATCCCGTCGTCATCCATGGAGGAGCGGAACCATTGGTTCTCGTTGTGCCAGATCACCACCGTGTCGTTGGGTGACTGGTCACCATCGATGGTCAGTCGGTTGTAGCTGACCTCGGCGACGGCGCGTGACAGGAAGTTCATGTCCTTGGTGCTGCGACCATCGGTCATGACGAAGGCCAGCATGGTCGCGAGATCGGGGTGGATCATGCCAGAGCCCTTCGCGACGCCGGTGATGTGGAAAGGGGTGCCTTCGACATCCTCGCCGAGGATATTCGCCAGTTTGGGAACCGTGTCGGTGGTCATGATCGCGTGGGCGAACTCTTCGAGACCGTCAGGGGAAAGTTTTTCGACCAGCGCAGGGAGAGCTGTGATGATCGGCTCGGTGGGCAGCGGCGCACCGATCGCTCCGGTGCTCACGAACAGGACCTGCTCGACAGGGCAGTCCAGGATTTCGGCCAGTTGTTTGCTGACGGTTTTGGCTGCATCGATGCCGGCATCACCATTGGCGCAGTTGGCGTTTCCTGAGTTGACGAGGATCGCCCGGACCATGTTCATGGATCGGGCGAGGTGTTCGCGACAGACTTGCACGTGGGCGCCGAGCAACTGGTTGCGCGGGAACAGGACGGATGCTGGCCAAGCTTCTTGCGCAACGATCAGCCCGAGGTCGAGGTCGTCGTTCTTCTTGAGTCCGCAGTGCACACCGGCAGCGCTGTAACCACGGGGGAGAGGAGTCGGTTCGTTCACGCGCGAGAGCTTAGCCTGCGCTCGCCTTCGGGTCCGCAGTGGCGCCTTCGATTCTGACCATCTCGGGATCTTTTGGCGGTGCCGCCTCGATTTTCCGGCCAGCTTCACCGTCTGTTCAGGGGGAGTTTTTTCTCGGTCCGGAACAAGCTCGGATTTCTCGTTGTTCGACTGGCTGGACCTCGCTGAAAGTCGCGGAAAGCACCTTGGAATGGAGGCATCGGCACCCGGCGGTCAGATTCCTTTACCCGTGGCTCGTGAGCGAGTTACGCTCACCCGAATCGTCAGCGACGAGGGTTGTACAGTTTGGGCCGAGTGGGGCTGTCGGAGGTCAAAGTTCGCGGTTACCTTCCATGCGGTCACACGGGTCATTCGATCCTTGTCCATCGCCTGCAATCGACCCGGTTGCCGCAGATACTCTTCTTTTCCCCAACTCTTCAGAGGAATCCTTCCCATGCGAAATCTCATCGCCACGAGTGCAGCTATCTTGCTCG
>CAZIVO010000070.1:0-9176 GCA_964542765.1 uncultured candidatus Brocadiaceae bacterium
TGCGTGCCGGCCAGTTACCGCCACTCTCATGAGGTAGACCATGGAACCTGACGGGATGAACGTGACGCCGCTGGCCTCTTGCCCACCGATCGATCGCTGGGATGACTGGACCGAGCTCGATGCGAAGGCCTGGCCGCGCCGGGTCGAGCGCCGCTTCAGCCTGGTTCCGACCGTCTGCTTCAACTGTGAGGCCGCCTGTGGCTTGCTTGCTTATGTCGACAAGGCGGACGGCGCGATCACCAAGCTCGAGGGGAATCCTCACCACCCGGGTTCGCGTGGCCGGAACTGTGCGAAGGGTCCGGCCACCATCAATCAGGTCCAGGACCCCGACCGCATCCTCTACCCGATGAAGCGGGTCGGCCCACGCGGCAGCGGTCGTTTCGAGCGCACCACCTGGGACGAGGTTCTGGAAACTTTTGCTGGGCGTATCCGCAAGGCCATCATCGAGGAGCGTCGGACGGAAGTGATGTATCACGTCGGGCGCCCGGGTGCCGATGGTTACATGGACCGTGTTCTGCAGGCCTGGGGTGTTGATGGTCACAATTCACACACCAATGTTTGTTCTGCGGCCGCGCGTCTGGGCTACACGCTTTGGAGCGGTCATGACCGGCCCTCGCCCGATTACGCCAACGCGAAGTTCATCCTGCTGATCAGCGCTCACCTCGAAACCGGGCACTACTTCAACCCGCATGCCCAGCGCATCATGGAGGCCAAGGCGGCGGGTGCGAAGATTGCCGCGGTCGATATCCGTCTGTCGAACACTGCGAGCATGGCGGATTACTGGTTGGCGCCGCGCCCCGGAACCGAGGCGATGATGCTGCTCGGCTTCGCGCAGGTGCTCCTGCAGGAACAGTTGTTCGATGCGGAATTCATCGAGCGCTGGGTGGATTGGCGTGGATATCTGGAGGCGAAGGGTCAGCCCGATGGCGATTTCGAGCGGTTTCTGTCGATCTTGCAATCGGAATACGCCGGCTACACTCCGCAAGCAGTCGCGGACGAGACCGGCCTGGACGCTGACCGCATTGTCGAGGTCGCCCGTGAGATCGGTGCTGCGCGCGGACGCTTGGCATCGCATGTGTGGCGTAGCGCAGCGAGCGGCAACGAGGGCGGTTGGCAGGTTGCACGGTGCCTGCAGTTTCTCGCTGTCTTGACCGGCTCTATCGATTCCGAGGGGGGCACTGCGGGTGCGGGCGTGAACAAGTTCGTGGCCCGTCCTTTCGCTTCGCCGCCGGCTCAAGGGGTGTGGAACGAACTCCTCTATCCGCGTGAGTGGCCGCTGTCACACCATGAGCTTTCCTTCTTGTTGCCGCACCTGATTCGGGAGGGCCGTGGCAAACTCGACGTCTATTTCACTCGTGTCTACAACCCGGTGTGGACCAACCCCGATGGTGGCGTCTGGATCGACGTTCTGCGCGATGAAAGTCTGGTCGGTTTGCACGCTGCTCTGACACCGACATGGAGCGAGACGGCTCGTTTGGCGGATTACGTTCTGCCGATGGGTGTGGCCACCGAGCGTCACGACCTCATGAGCCAGGAGACGCACGCAGCCAGATGGATCGCCTTTCGCCAGCCCGTGCACAGGGTCCTCGCACAACGAGAGGGACGGGAAGTCGAGTGGAGTTACGAGGTCAATCCCGGCGAGGTATGGGAGGAGGACGAGTTCTGGATTGCCCTTTCCTGGAAGATCGATCCCGATGGCTCCTTGGGGATCCGCAAGTGGTTCGAGTCGCCCTATCGCGAGGGTGAGAGGATCACGATCGACGAATACTATCAGTGGATCTTCGAGAACTCCGTGCCGGGCCTCCCGCAGGCTGCTGAGGAGGCCGGGCTGAAGCCGCTGGAGTACATGCGCAGACATGGCGCATTTCTGGTCAAGGACGCGGTTTACCACACGCACGAGAGACTTCTTGAAGCCGAGCAACTCGAGGGAACTCATCGAGATGAGGCTGCTGGAGTGGTGCGTAAGGACGGGGAGATCGCCGGCGTGCTGGTGGATGGCCAGGCCCGAGTGGGGTTTCCGACCCTATCGAAGCGGCTGGAATTGCATTCCGTGACGATGGCCGAGTGGGGTTGGCCCGAGCAAACGGTCCCCGGCTACATCGAGAGTCACGTCCACGAAACGAAACTGGATCGCGAGAGTTCGGAGTTCGTTCTCATTCCGACCTTCCGTCTGCCGACCTTGATCCATACCCGTTCGGCCAATTCGAAATGGCTGAGCGAGATGGCGAACACCAATCCGGTATGGATCCACCCCGAGGACGCGCGAAGGTTGGGCATCGAACTCGGTGATCTTTTGCGGGTGACGACCCGGATTGGCTATTACGTTAACAGGGCCTGGGTGACCGAGGGGATCCGCACCGGCGTCGTCGCCTGTAGCCACCACCTCGGTCGCTGGCGTGTCAGTGGTGATGAGAGTGGCGTGAACCGTTGGCAGGCTTATGACGTGGAGATGACCGAGCCCGGACAGGGGCAGTACATGTTGCGTCGGGTGAAGAACCTGCGGCCCTTCGACAGCGCTGACGCTGATAGTTCGCGCGTCTGGTGGAAGGAAGGTGGCGTGCACCAGAACTTGACCTTCCCGGTGCAGCCGGATCCGATCTCGGGGATGCATTGCTGGCACCAGAAGGTAACGGTGACGAGAGCCGAGGATGGCGACCGCTACGGCGATGTGTTCGTCGATACGAATCGGTCGATGGAAGTGTTCCGGGAGTGGATGGATCGTGCTCGCCCGGCGTCGGGCGGCATTCGCCGGCCGCGACATTTCAAGCGAGTGCTTCGGCCGACGGACGAGGCCTACGAACTCAGCTGAGCTTGGATCGCGAGGACGGCCTTACTTGCCGGTTTGCCGCAGCAGCTTGTGGTAGCTACGGATGGTCTCGTCGAATGTGTCTGGCGGAAGCGCCGGACTCTGTGCCTTGCCCGGACTCTGCTGGATATCGGCGGACTTCACCGGGTATGGGTTGCCTGGCTGTGGCCGTGCGGGAACCTGCTCCAGGCTGGTCTTGGCCGTGCCCGGGTTGGGCTGGCCACGGATGTGATCGGGCAGCCTGATTCCGAGCACCAGCGAGGCAGTTCCGCGTGATTTTTTTGGTGGCGTGGGGCCACCGCGGCCATCGTTCGGCGGTCCGGTGCCGCTGATCGAGAGTTCGCGGGCGGCGGCCTGATTACGATCGCGTCGGGATGGCATGACTCCGCCCCGCTGCTCGGTCTCCTCGGTCTCATCTTCGATATCCTCGTCCTCGACGTCGGGGTCGTCATCGCGATCGCTACCGCGGGCGAGGCTGGGTCGGCGGTTGCCGACAGCCGTCATCTTGCCTTGGCCTCGCGAGGGGCCGCCCGGGCTCGCACCACTTTCGGCGCCCTGGGTTCCTGGTGTGCGGGGGCGTGGCCTGGGTTTGGCGGTTGGCTTCCTGGGCTTCGAGGCTGGGTTTTGGGAGTCCTGAGGCTTGGATGCTTGGGCGCCTGCTTGCCCCTGTCCGGCACCGGATTGTCCGCCGGGCGATGCTTGACCGGCGCGGGCTTCGTGGGGAGATCCTTCGGCTCCTTGTGCCTGCTGTTGACCGCTTTGCGCGCTGCCCTTGCCGGCGCTGCTTTCGGTGGGATCGCGTCGGGTTTGGTCCCCCTCGTTGCGGTCGGCTTCCTTTTCTGGCGTCGTGGCCGAGGGTTTTTCTTGCTCATGCTCGTTCGCCTTGATTCCACGGTCAGGCACGGTGGCGACTCGAGGGATGCTTTTCTTGCCTCCGGTATGACCCTCGGGATCGAGGGCAGCGGGATCGGTTGCGAGCAAGGAGAGCAGGAAGGGTATGGCGGCGATGAAGAAGCCGAGCAGGGGGTCTTGTGTTCGGGAAGGTCGGTGACCGAAGCGCTCGCGCAGCTTCTTCATCTCGGCCGATCGCAGCCAGCTCAGGCCATCTTCGATGGCTGCGGCCTTGAATCGTTCATTGGCGGAGTCAGCTGGATGATCGCTGAACTCGACGGCGGCGGACAGGCGATCCTGGGACCGGGATGCCTCATCGCTGGCCAGGGCGGCTTCGTAGGTCGAGGCGGATTGCCTCAGGTAAAGGAACCAGATGGCCAGGGCCGCTCCGAAGGGGACCAAGCTGAGCATCGGCGGCAGAAGCCATGCCGGGAAGGGTTCGCTGGCTTGCACGTAGCTGGCAGCCCAAAAACCCAGTGCCAACCCCAGTGCGGTCTTGGGCATCAGGGCAAGTCCGAAAGAGAAACCTTCGCGCAGCGCCAGTCTGCGCCGCGACCTGTTCAGGGAGGAGACGGCGGGGGTGAGCCCTTGGGCGAGGGTTCCTCGGGGGTCGCTCGTCACTTCTCCACCTCGACGCGGATGGTCAGTGCCTGCGGAACTTCGCGGCTGCTGATGTCTTCGAGGAACAGAACAACTTCCAGGTGGTCGGGATTCGGCTGCGTCGGCCGAACGCGGAAGATTTCCCGCGTCTCCAGGGCTGCGACGGCTGCGTCCAGTTTCATGGCGACCACGGCGAGGGAGGTGTCGGTCTTCAAGGGAGTATCAGTGGGTGCCCCTTGAGTCGGAGTCATGCGCGCGCGGGCGACGCGGTGATGGAACAGGATGCCGTTGCGCCCCGGGTAGAGCAGCAGTGTTTCCACGAGAATCGCGTGCAAGCGTAGGTTTTCGCTCGCGCCCTCGGTCACGCGGGCGCGCAGCTGGATACTGTCTTTGACGAGCTTGGCGCTGGCCTCGATCTTCGCCACGGGCTCGGTGCTCAGGAGCGGCCTCAGGACCTCCTGATATTTCGTCAACATGGAGGGAGCCTGATCCGCCTTGCCACCGCCGACGATCTTTTTGCGGCCTGCTATCAGGGCCGTGGGCGTTCCGCGGACTCCCCACTTCGCTGCGCGTTCTTTTGCGACGGGTGAGATCATCGGCTCAGGTCCTGCTGCGGGAAGGTGCCATTGCACGACCGCGACCTCTTGATCGGTGTAGTACTCGGCGAGGGCATCGATGGCTACATCGGCGGCGGCACAGGGGGGGCAGTGGGCGCCGGTGAACAGTTCGACCAGAATGATGCGTCCGGTGGGTTTGATTTCTTCCGGCTCGCGTGGGATCGGGTGCAGGGCGGGCACCCGGCCTTCCGACATTTCCTCGAGCAGAGGGATGAGAGGCTCACCATCGCCGACCTTTTCGTGCAACCGTGTGAATTCGGTCAGGCCGTCTTCGCCGGTGTTCTTCATGTCGAGCATCGCCAGGAAGTAGCGCCCAAGGGCTCGCTTCAGTTCCCCCATTTGCTCGTAGAGCTTGCCGAGTTCCAGGTGCGCGTGGCCATTGCCGGGCATGCCGAAGGCGGCCGACAGCAGGTGTCGCCGTGCACCGTTATTGTCCTGGCGCTGTCGGGCGATTTTGCCCAACTCCAGGCGCAGCTTGTGAGTGGCATTGCCGTCCTCATCTGCTCGAGCCTGTGGCAGGGCCTTCTCGATCACTTCGATCTTGAGGTCGTCGTCATCGAGGGTTTCGGGCCACTGCTCGAGCACGGACAGTGCGATGGTACCGCGCTGGTTGTCGCGGGCGCTATCGATTGCTGCAAATGCTCCATCCCGGAAGGCGTCCCGAGGGGGGGACGGCATCTCCGACAGGATTCTCAGCAGTTCCGAGCTGGCTTCATGGCACCACCGGCTCTTCGTGTTCTCGTTGGCGAAGGTTCGCAAGGCATCGACCTTCTCGGCTCCATTGGCTGATAGTGCGCGGTAATACTCCGCTTCATCTTCGGGGTAGGGGCGAGGCTCGGGCAGTTCCAGAATGGCGCGCCCCTGAGCGAGTTGCAGGGTGACCACCATCTGTTCGATGACCGCGCCACCGATACCACCCACATGCCCGGCCGGTGAAGTCAGGGGGCGGAAGGGTGTGAGGGCAGCGAAGTTCAGCGCGCCTGCCCGCGCTGACCGCAGGTCGCCGGCGGGGTGGCCGAGTCGCTTGGCCAGGCCAGGCTGGATGAAGCTGAACGGGTCCCTGCTGTGAAGAGTGAAATTCACCGTTCGCCCGTCGTCGAGTTGGACTGGCAACAGGATGCCTTTACGCAGGGGGTCGGCCGCCAGATCGATGACGGCGCGATCGCGCGCAGGCTGCGGCGATGCATTGCCGGCCGCTGTGGATTGCAGCTGGATGTTGCGGTCGGGTCCGTTCAGCACCACCGTATATCCCTTGAATGCTGCTACGCCGAGAATGCCGGCGACGGGGACTTCGTTCAATTCCTTGGCGTAGCGTGCGGTCAAGCGTTCGAGCCATTGGTCGCGCGAGCTCGTCGCCGGCAAGTTCTGAAGGCGAAGGGGGCCCGCTTCCACATCTACCATTTCCGCACGCAGTGAGCCTGCTGCATTTGCGTGGAGGAACAGGGGGTCAGTTCGGCTGAGGTCGATCAGGAGATGGCAGAAGTAGATCTTTTCTCCGGCGCGCAGGGTCACTCGTAGCATTGGCCTGCCGTCCACCCAGTTCACGGGGGCTTTCTGTGCTGCCGGGCAGGCAGAGATGGCCAAGAGAAGACCGAGGGTGGCGATGTATCTCATCATGCGTATGTAGAGAAGGGGAATGGAGAGAAACGCTGAACGATAGGTCTGGTTCAGTCTGCTTCTGTCGAGTCGCCGGATGATACGGCCTCGGTTCCCTGTGCGTGCAACCAGACTTGATTCTTGCCGCGACGTTTTGCCTCGTGCAGGGCTTTGTTTGCTCCCCGACGCAGGCTGGCTGGATTTGCTGAAGAGATGCCATCGAAGGTGTCAATTCCGATGGAGACGGTCACGTGCGCGGAGTATTCCCCGCTGGTGATCTGCATCGCCTCGATTCTCTTGCGGATCCGGATCGCCGTCTGGACTGCTTCCGCAGGAGTGGTTTGCGGCAGGAGTAGCAAGAACTCGTCACCGCCGTAGCGTGCCGCGAAGTCAGTCTCACGAATGGTTTCCTTGAGAGACTCGGCGACGCATTCGAGCACCATGTCGCCGAAGGCATACTCCGTCGAGTCGTTGATAGCCTTGAAATTGTCGACATCGATCAAGAGTAGCGAGAGCGGGATGTTGTGCCGTTGTGATCGCTTGAATTCGATGTACAGGAGATTCTTGAAGTGGCGTTCACTCAGGAGTCCCGTCTTGAAATCGACGCTGACTTGCCCCTCAAGGTCCAGAGTTCGTTGCTGTAGCGCTCGGAACTTCTCGCGAGTGAGGACCTGTAACTTGGTCCGGTGGACACATTCCTCGGCGTTGTGTGGCCGGACCAGAAAGTCACGAAACTGGAGTGAGAGTTTTTGAGCCTCTTGCAGTTGCTGAGGATCATCGACCAGAAGGATGACAGGTACCGGGTCCTCTTCCCGTTGCGCTTTTTCGAGGATCTCGAATTCGATGCCGCCCGCCTTCAGAATCAGCGGATTCAAGATGATGGTGCTCGCCCTCACATCGGTCAGGAGCCGACGTGTTTCGGCGATCGAGGTCGATTCGTGGACCTCGAAGGCTGCCGCTTCCAGGGCCGCGATCAGATGTCCCATCTGATCGCGATGGTGGTTCAAGAACAGGACATGGCGAGGGCTCCCTGCGCTCGGCTCAGCGGAAGGCTGAGCCGATGCCTGGGGCTTCGCATCCCGTCCCGCATCGTGGGTCGGTTGCCCAGCCATTTCCTGCTCCTGCTCGTTCAAGGCAGGATCCTTGTCCAGCGCGGACTCATGCGTCTCGAAAAGTCGTCCCGGGTGTACATCAAATACCGCCCACCGGATCAGAAGATCCGCTTGCGATGGGCGAATCAGGTAGGCTCCGCTGGGACGGTTGAGAGCGGGGCCAATCCATGGATCCGCCCAGAATCTGAGGTTCTGGAGTCCTAGCCTACCATCTAGGTCCGGAAGGTGGGAAGCCCACTATTGACCCCGGGATCGGCTCCCCTAGAATCCCTCGCCCTTTCCGGTCGCCTGACTTGGCGACCCATTTTCCCTGCATGATTCTGCGTTTGCGATGTCAGCGGGGGTTCGGGAGGCAGTTGCCTGTATCCGAGCCCGAACATCGCGTGCTTATTGAAGGAGTTTGACTTCCTGTGCCACTCGTATCTGTCCAAGAATTGATCGATTCCGGTGTCCATTTTGGCCATCAGGCCAGCCGCTGGAACCCGAAGATGAAGCCATACATCCTTGGCAAGCGGCGCAAGATTCACTTGATCGATCTCCAGCAGACGATCCGCGGTATCTATCAGGCCAGCCACTTTCTCCGCCATATGGCATCGACGGGTACGCAGATCCTGTTCCTTGGAACAAAGCGTCAGATCAGTGCTGTTGTCGGGGCGCAGGCCGAGCGTTGCGGGATGCCTGCCGTCACCGAGCGTTGGATCGGTGGGACGCTGACGAATTTCAACACGGTTCGTGATCGCCTCAAGCGGCTCGAGGAAATCGAGGCGATGGAGACCGACGGATCGATCGAAAACTACAAGAAGAAGGATCAGGCTTCGCTACGCCGCGAGATGCGTCGTATTCGCCGTAACCTCGAAGGCATTCGCGATCTCCATGGTTTGCCTTCAGCGATCGTGGTGGTTGACCCGCGCCGTGAAGAGAACTGCATGCGTGAGGCGGTGCGGATGAACGTTCCGGTGATCTGCATTCTCGATACGGACTGCGATCCTGATATGGCCGATATCGTGATTCCGGCGAATGATGACGCCATGAGTTCTGTGCAGGTCATCCTGACAAAACTGGCCGATGCCGTCATCGAAGGTCGCGCGAACATGGATGAGGAGTCGGCTGCAGCGGCTCAACGTCAAGCCCAGGATGATGTCCGGGCTCGCACGGCGCCGGGGCGCGAGGCTCCTTCGCGACCACAGCGTCGTGGTGGTCGGACGCCGCCTCCAGGCGGTCGTTTGGGTCGTCAGTCGACGGGCCGTTTTGCAGACCGTCGTGGTGGTCATGCCGATTCGGTGTCCTTCGGAGAGGATCAGAAGACTCCTGAGGGGAAGGCTGAGCCAACGTCCGGCGAGGCCCCTGCACCTGCCGAAGCGGCCGAAGCGCCACCGATCGATCCCGCTGAGGCCGGAACTCCAGCACCAGAGGCGACCGAAGCACCGGAGGCGACCGAAGCACCGGAGGCGACCGAGGCACCAGAGGCGACCGAGGCACCAGAGGTGACCGAGGCACCAGAGGCGACCGAGGCACCAGAGGCGACCGAGGCACCAGAGGTGACCGAGGCACCAG
>CAZIVO010000070.1:9276-13139 GCA_964542765.1 uncultured candidatus Brocadiaceae bacterium
AGGCGACCGAGGAAGACACGCCGAAGGAGGACTGAGGCACGACTGGCTCCGCCGAGGATCAAGGCCGGCGCAGGCCGGATTACCGGGTGGCCTGATGGGTCAGCCCGCGTTCAGATGGAAATACGACGATTGAGAGAGTGACGAGCATGGCTGATATCGATGCCAAGACTGTGATGGCGCTCCGCAAGCAAACTGGAGCGCCGATGATGGATTGCAAGGCAGCTCTGCAGGAAGTGGGCGGTGACGTGGATGCCGCGGTCCAGGCACTGCGTAAGAAGGGACTGCAAACTGCTGATACGAAGGCTGACCGTGATGCTGCGGAGGGGGCAGTTTTCAGCTATGTCCACCACAATGGCAGGCTCGGGGTTCTGGTCGAGATTGCTTGCGAGACCGATTTCGTTGCTCGCAACGAGGCATTCCAGCAGTTTGGTAAGGATGTGTGTTTCCATGTTGCCGCAATGAATCCGGAGTCACTGACCCGCGAGGAAGTGAATTCCGATACTCTTGCGAAGGAGCGTGACATCCTGACCGCGCAGGCGCGGGAAACAATGGAAGGCAAGCCCGATGAGATCATCGAGAAAGCTGTCGAGGGACGTATGAAGAAGTTCTTCGCTGAGCGTTGTCTGATGGAGCAACCCTTCGTCAAGGATGATGCGGATCGCGACATCGAGACCGTGCGTCGCGAACTCGTCGGTAAGATTGGTGAAAATATTCAGATCAAGCGCTTCATGCGCTTTGAACTTGGAGGCTGACGTTTTGGCCGATCGGCCGATTGCCCGAACCCTGCTGAAAATCAGTGGCGAGAGCTTGGCTCCGGCCGGGGAGTTTGGCGTTGATCCCGAGATGGCGTCGCGCGTCGCCGAGGAGATCGCCGCGGCGCATCGTCACGAGGTCCAGCTCGCCGTGGTCGTGGGAGCGGGCAATCTGGTGCGGGGAGCTTGTTTTGCCGAACGTGGCACGAATCGGGCGACTGCGGACCAGATGGGAATGCTTGGTACGGCCATCAACACCCTTGCGTTGCAGGATGCGCTCGAGCGTGTAGGCGTTGAGACGCGTGCGGCATCGGCCATGGAGATGAAGACCTTCATGGAGCCATACATCAGGCGTCGGGCCATTCGTCACCTGGAGAAGGGGCGGGTTGTATTGCTCGCTGGTGGCACCGGGAATCCTTATTTTACGACCGATACGGCGGCGGCTTTGCGAGCGACGGAACTCGGAGTTGATGCGATTTTGAAAGCGACGAAGGTTGACGGTATCTATACCGCCGATCCGAAGTTAGACCCCGATGCGGTCAGGCTCGAGCGGTTGACTTTCCAGGAGGCCCTCAACAAGAATCTGGGAATCATGGATCGCACAGCCTTCACCTTGTGCATGGAGAACCGCATGCCGATCATGGTGTTTGATATGTTCGAGGCTGGGAATATGGCCCGTGCAGTTGCGGGCGAAGAAATTGGCACATGGGTGGTTCCGGAGTAGGGACCGCAGGTGCTATACGGATAGTGAGGAGAGGATGACGCCAAACGTGAGCAAGCCGCTTGAAGGGTTCAATGAAAAGGCCGAAAAGACGGTCGGTCACCTCGTTGGTCAACTCAGAACGATCCGGACCGGGCGAGCGTCGCCGGCCTTGGTCGACACCCTCCGTGTCGACTACTACGGCACGATGACTCCGATCAATCAACTGGCACATATTTCCGTGCCGGAGCCTCGCCAGTTGATCATCAAGCCGTTTGACGTGGGCGTTCTCAAGGAACTTGAGCGTGCTATTCTCGGGTCGGACCTCGGGTTGACGCCCACCTCGGACGGAAAACTCCTGCGGCTGACCATGCCGCCGTTGTCGGAAGAGCAGCGCAAAAAGCTGGTCCAGAAGGTCAAGGAAATGGCGGAGCAGTCTCGGGTCGCGTTGCGAAACGAACGCCGTGAAGCCAACAAACAAGGGGATCAGGCCGAGAAGGATAGCGACTTGACCAAGGACCAGAATCGGGATCTCCACGACGAGATCCAGGCAGCCTTGAAGAAGGCTGAGGCGGAGGTGGATGAGATCCTCGTGAAGAAGACGGAAGAGATCCTTGAGGACTGATCCGCTACGTCATCCGTCCATTGTGACTCCGGTCGGTGAGAAAACCCCAGGCGATGCTTGCGGGACTTGCAGTGGGAGTGTTCATTTACCCGGATCCGGCCCGGAAACTGCTGTTTTGGCGGTTATGACGGGTTTTTCAAGCGACTGCAAACATCCGGGGGCGTAGCTCAGTGGTAGAGCATCGGCCTTTTAAGCCGCTGGTCGAAGGTTCGAGTCCTTCCGCCCTCACCATTATTGTCTTTAATCATTCATCATCCATCATTCATCTCTGATGCCTATCGAAGCTGATTTTCTCCGACTTCTCGTTTGCCCCCAGTCGCATGATCCCTTGCGGATGGCAAGCGAGGAAGAGCTAGGGCGAGTGAACCGTTCGATCAGAGCGGGCACCGCTCGGAATCGCGCTGGTGATACGGTGGAGGGCGAGATAGAGGAAGGACTGGTTGCCGAGAGTGGAGGCTTCGTTTATCCCGTTTCTGAGGGTATTCCGAATCTTCTGGTCGAGGAAGCGATTGATCTGAGCCCGGCGCAATCCGGGGAAGGGGCCTAGTGACAGCCACGAATAACGTCGAGAAGTCTCCAGCCGCGACCGAGTACTCGGGCGGCTTCGGTTGGTTTCGCAAATATCAAAAGGTGATCCTCTACACAGCGGGCATCTTCACTCTGTTCACATTCTCCATCACCGGTGCCGTCTACGGTTTGTTTGGCAAGATCTTTGCCCCTCCTTTCCGAGGAGCGGAGATGACGGTCAGTGGTCGTGTTGTGAAAGTCACGCGCGAGGACACGGACCTTGTTCAAGCTCTTTCGCGCTGGGGTGTGGGGACAATCGTTGCCTTGCCCGCTATTGCCTCGGGAGACTCTGATCAAAATCTGCCAGAGCGATATGCGGCCTTGCGTCGGCTGGCTATCGAATTCGGCATCGAAGTATCGGACCAAGATGTCACGCTTGCGATCGAACAGGGCCTCAAGATTTTCAGGAAGGTTGCGCAGTCGCCGGATGCGACGGCTAAAGAATTTGCGCGTGCACAGCGGGCATCATCTCTGACGGATTTCGAGATCAGGGTCAGGGAGGCTTTGCGGATAGGCACCTTCTTGCGCTTGCAGGCGCTAGGAGCGGATACCACGGACGCTGCTCTTGCGGACAAGATGATCCGCGATAACAAGTTGCGGACTTTCCGGGTCGCGGTCTACGACAAGAGTGCCAAGGCCGATGAGTTGGAGAAGGAAGGTATCACGGACGAGGTCCTCCAGAAGTGGCTCGCTGGTCTTGATGATGAGAAGAAGCTCGAACTCGACCTTTCGGAGCCCAACAAGGTTTCGTTGAGCGCTATAGGTTTGGTCTTCGACCATTTTGAAGCGGCGAACTTTGCCGAAGCTCTCGAGGGCAAGGAATTTGGTGAGGAGGAGTTGCGGCAGGAATACGACATCCGCAAGGAAGCGTATTTCAAGAAGCCGGAGACTCCCAAGGACTCCCCGGAAGCCAAGGAAGAAGGCGAGGCTGCGGGCGGTAAGTCTGGCGAGTCAACCGAAGGTGGTAAGGAAGGCAAGCCCGATGAGTCAGAAGGGTCTGACAAGGGCCAGCCGGAAACCGGTGACGCGTTAGACAAAAATTCTGCCAGCCAAAAGAAGGACGACGGGTTGGGCGGAAAGGGTGGCCCTTACGCGCCTGATCTCCAGTCGGGCGAGGCCCAGTCGGGCGAGGCCCAGTCGGGCGAGGCTCAGTCGGGCGAGGCCCAGTCGGGCGAGGCCCAGTCGGGCGAGGCCCAGTCGGGCGAGGCCCAGTCGGGCG
>CAZIVO010000070.1:13239-18908 GCA_964542765.1 uncultured candidatus Brocadiaceae bacterium
CAGTCGGGCGAGGCTCAGTCGGGCGAAGGGGCTGTCATCGGTCCGTCGCTACCGGAGACCGGGGAAGTCCAAGATCCATACGTTCCTTTCGAGGAGGTCAAGGATCGTCTGCTGAAGATGTTGCAGGCCGAGGCCGTCCTCAACCATGTTCGGAACCAGAAGATCCAGCCGCTCATGGCCGCGCATGTTGCCGGGCAGGTAGACAAGCGCAACGCCGTGTCAATCGAGTTGTCCGATGCCAGGAAGGCCTTGGCGGATGCCGAAAAAGAAGCCGCCGAGGATGGCGATGACGAGGAATTGAAGGAAGCGGTCGAGACGGCGAAGAAGTCTGTCGAAGGCAAGGAAGAGGCCCTTGAAGCCGCCGAGGATGCACTCGATGAGCAGCGTCGAACTTTCGATTTTGTCGCGGCAGTCCGCAAGATCCTGGGCGAGCGAGAGAGCTTGAAGCATCACATCATCGAAGAACCAACCGATGCTGATGGTCTCAAGGAACTCGGTCTCCTGGGCACCTGGAGGGACACCTTCAATGCGACCAGCATGGAAGAAGACGGAGACGTTTCGACGCAGATCCAAACCTCGGACAAGGCGAGTTTCCATTTTCAGGTTCCGCGGATCGCCAAGAACCCACTGAAGGGGCTCGATGACATCAGAGACAAGGCCTCCGAGGCCTACTTCGCTGAGAAGGCGGACGATGCCGCTGCGGTGGCCAAGAAGAAGTTCGAAGAGGTGATGGATGAACTTGCCCGCGATCTCATCAAGGAGAAACTCGCCGAGCTCGAGGGCAGCAAGAAGTCAAAGGTCGATGAGCGTTTCTCTGTGTGGGAGAAGAAGGTCAATGCGGATCTCGATAAAGCGGTTGCGACGCGTGATAGCACTGGTAACCCCAACTCGACAGCATGGAAGGTTTGGGACAAGGAGGTCGAGAAGTATCAGGCGCAGTTAGACAAGAAGGATGAGCAGCGCAAAGAGATCGAGGATGTCGTCGGCAAGGAGGCCGAGGAAGAAACCGATTCGGAACTGGCCAAGGTTCGCGCTGACGTGCTTGACCAAGCTGGCGAAAGAGCTGGTTTCGCTACCAAGGTGGTCGGGCCCTATCTTGAGAATCTCAGTTCGCAGCCTCGCTTCGCGGAGCGCCGGTCTGGAATCGAGCGTGCAGTGTTCGGCCAGGGATCGAGCGCTCTTGAATTGAAGAAGGGCGAGGCTACCGAGATCGTGGATGACGAGAGTGCCCGAGTCGTTTACCTGGCAGTTTCTGAAGCCATCGAGGAAGCTACTCTGAAGGATCTTTCGCGGCGACAGTTCCTGCAGGCTAGAGACTCCTTCGTCCAGAATCGTCTGACGGAGATCATTCAGCAGTCATTCACGATTGACGCACTCGAGACGCGCTTCCAGTACAGGCGTGAGACCGCTTCCGAGGAGCGGGAGAAGTTAGAGGGGGATCCTGGCGATGGGCCTTCCGCACCCGAAGAGGGCGAGGCGGGAGCCGGCGAGGACGGCGCTGGCGAGGACGGCGCCGGCGAGGCCAAGAAGAGGCCGTAGCCTCCAGAATCTCCATCACCCCTTTGTTTTCTGAGCGCGTGCGATCGCGATCAGTGAGTGCCCGAATGGGAAGTTCATGTGGCGTAGTAGCCACCTCTCACCGCTCATGATGGCGGTGAAGATGTCGTTGATGGGTTTGAAGAACTGATGGGTGAGGTTGGTCTGTTCGTCAGGCAGACCGAGGAGGGCTTCCTTGAGTTTGAGAACCAGGACGACTGGCAGGATCAGGGGGAAGAGGAAGGTGTTGAAATATGTTGCCTTGGCGGGTGTGAGGCCGGCTTTCTCTATCACGTTGCATAGTTGGCCACGGGTGTAGCGGCGTTGGTGGTGAACCAGACGGTCATTTTGAGAGAAGAGGAATTGATACGCCGGGACCGAAAGGAACACGATGCCATCGGGTTTGACCACTCGCTGGACTTCTCGCAATACGGCGGTGTCATCAGGGATGTGCTCGATGACATCGAACAGGGCTATGAGGTCGAAGGAATTGTCCGCGAAGGGTAGTGCATCGCCTGATCCAACCGCCATTTGTGGGAAGCCTCGGCTGTAGCAATATCGCATGCAGTCGTCGGCGATGTCGATTCCTGTGACTGTGCCGAACTGTGCTAACGGACTGAGCATGCCCCCGGTACCACAGCCTATCTCGAGGATATTCAGATCCTTCTGGTTGTTCAGGTGCTTCCCGATCTGGTCGAAGAAGATGCTCCTGCGCCCCTTGAACCAGAAGTGGTTCTCCTCAAGTTCGGCGAATTGTTCGTAGACGCAGATTTCCACGGTGATACTCAGTCGGGTGAGTTGTTCGAGTTTATTGGGCGTGCGACGACGACCATTTCATCGCCGAAGTTCAGGTAGACGTTGGCGTTCTTCAGCAGGGTCAGCGGCCGCATCAGCAAGCTTGCGATCTTGTTGATTCGTGCGGCTCGCTCTGCAATGAAGCCGAAGGAGACGTATTTCCCGCCGAAGGCCGATGTGTTGTGGACGACCTCGAAACCACATTGCCCCAGCATCTTCCGGATCGACTGTGGGTTGAAGTGATACAGGTGCTCTTGGTGCTTGTAGTGTTGCCAGCGGCTCCCTAACAGGGTGGCGAAGCGGCTGGCAACGTTCTGGGTCTCCAGGATGAGCATGCCACCAGGCTTCAGCATTGCCCGCGCCTGCTTGAGCAGATCTTGAGGCTTGGCGATGTGCTCGATGACGTCCCACATGGTGACGAGATCATAGCTTCCCCTTGCGATGGTGGGGTGATCATCGGGGACGCTATCGAAAGTTCCTACCCAGATGTGGTCGTCGCCGAGTTGTTCACGCGCATGAGCTGCTATGGCCGGTGATAGCTCGATGCCCTGGACGTCATAGCCATTTTCTGCCATCACGCGGAGAAAGAAGCCTGCCGCGCACCCCATGTCGAGCACTCTGGAGCCATCGGGAAGCCAGCGCTGCACGAAGCGCATGCGGCGACGGAAGGTCTTCAAATACAAAGGGGCGTCGCTGGCGTAGTCAGCGTAACCGTGGGTTTTGGGGCTGTCGCTTTTCCAGTAGCTCTCCCCGTAGACTTCAGGGAGATCTTCTTCGCACAGGCGTGGAGTGACGTAGACGAGCGAGCAGCTCGAGCACTCGAGGACCTTGTGCGGCGATTCTTCGAACATCAAGGTCGCGCTGGAACTGCCACAGATCTGGCAGCTGGTAACGGGGATCAGTCGGCCCTCAACCGGCATCTGGACGCGCCTTCCTGGAATGCCACCGCCTCGCCATCAACCGAAGTAACCCTTGCCGGTGGCGACAGCGTCATGTCCCGAGGCTTCGCCGGTCGCCAGTTCCGAGCCCACCTTGCGACCCATCTCGATCGACTGATCCATGTTGTTGTAACGGAAGTTACCCTGCCGTCCCGTCGATATCAGGTTGTCGAGGCCGTTGACGAAGTCCACGACCGGTTGCAGATGGTCACGATATTTCAGGTCGTAGACGGGGTAAGCGAAGGGGATCTTCTTGGTGAAGCTGTCGATGACCTGCCCCTGCTCGATCAGTCCGACCTTGACGAGATCGTTCTCTGCGATTTCGGCGAGTTTCTCCGGGCTGGAACGCCAGATCTCATCGCCTGTCCGGCAGGTGATCTCGGCGCAAATCAGAGTCTTGCCCTTCGGGGCGCAGTGCGGACTGAAGTTGCGGAATTCGGAGATGCGATGGATGGTGAGGTGCTTTTCAGGGAGATAGACCCAGCTGTCGGGGCTGACGCTTTCCCTGTCCAGCTTGAGGTAGACGAAGACGATGGCGACGTATTGGAGGGCCTTGATGGCGTCCAGGACCGTCTGAGGAGCGGCGGGTTTCACGGCTCGGGAGAGCGAGGTGACAGGGATTGTCGAGACGTAATGATCGGCCTCAAGAATCTTCCGCTCCTGCCTGCCGTATTCGATTCCGGTGACCCGAGAGTTCTCGACGAGGACGCGAATGACCGGGTTGCCGACCAGGATCTGGCCGCCAGCCGCTTCGATATGCCGTGCATAGCTGCGGGCAAGTTCGCCGATGCCGCCACGCTTGGGGTAGATGAAGGAGGTGACCAGGGTGCGCGGCGTGTTCTTCTTGGATGGGAACAGGGTTTTTTTGATGGTGTCCCACAGACTCAGCAGCGTGATCCGCTGGCTCGCCCAATCCGCCGAGATTTGACTCGGTGACATGCCCCAGGTTTTCTCGGTGTACTGGCCGAAGAAGACATCGTAGAGCGTCTTGCCGAAGCGCCGTGTGACCCAGCTCTCGAAGCTGAGATCGTCGTATTTCCGTAACCGGGTGGTGTCGAGGAACCGAACCCACAGGTAGTCGAGGAATGCCTTGATGAGCAGCATGCGGGGCATGTTCTTCAAGACATTCGAACCGATGAGGGGGTAGTCGAAGAATTTGTTGAAGAGGACGATCCTCGAGAGCCGTTGTGCCGTGACCAGGTTTTCGGTACCGAGCACCTCCTTGACGTGGGCGTGGAGGGCCTCGTCCTGAGTGTGGAAACGGTGAGGGCCGAAGTCGTAGCTCCAGTATTCGCCGGTTTCCTCGTTGTCCTCGACGAAGGAAGAGGCCATGCCGCCGACGAAGGGTTCGCGTTCGAGGATGGTGACCTTGCGCCCGGCACGGGCCAGTTCGTAGCCACACGAGAGGCCTGCGAGACCCGCGCCCAGGATGACAACGTGCTTGCTCATGGATTGACGATTCTTGCCTGGCAGTTGCGGTGAGAGGAGGGTCCGTGTTCGTCCGTGTGCCGAGAACGTGTGTAACTCCAGCAAGAAGGGGGCCACGGGCACGTGGAAAGGCGCGGACCCAGAAGTCTACCGCCCTTTTCAGGCTCCGTAGGGCTCTCCCTGGAGAATGTGTATCTATCTTTTAACAAGTCTCTTACGGCAAATAGCCTTGAACATCATCCATGCCGTTTTGGCCTGTTGCAGGAAGGAAGCCGAGTGCTTCGACCCGCCACCGGCACGGGCTGAATAAGTCACCGGAATCTCGATGACCCGACAGCCTTCCGACAGTGCTGCACACATCATTTCGGGTGAGAAGGCGGGCCCGGTTGAGCGAAGTCGGGGGGCCATCTGTTGCCATGCCTCCTTCGTGAGGGCCCGGTAGGTGCAGCCGACATCGGTGAACCGCGGCTCATGGGGGAAGAACCACAGCAGTTCGAGGAATTTCGCCATGAAGACATTTCCCCAGCGGAGCATCCTCTGCATGTTCGCGCCCTGCTCCACCATCTGGCGAGTGGTACGCGTTCCCACGACCATGTCGGCATCTTCGAGGTAGGCGAGCAACTTCTCCAGATCCTTGGCTCGGAAGGACCCATCGGCCTCGGTCAAGATCAGGATATCGCCCATGGCAGCGTTCATTCCCGCAGTGAGTGCCATCCCGTAGCCAGGTTTCGCCTCGGTGATGACGCGGCTTCCGGCTTCCCGCGCCAGTTCCTCGGTGCGGTCTGCACAGTTGTTGGCGACGACGAGAATCTCGTCCAGGTAATCCGACGAGCGATATTCCGCCACCACGTTCGTGATCGTGGCCTCTTCGTTGTGGGCGGGGATCACGAGACTGATGGTTTTGCCGCGGAACATGGGTTGTTGAAGGATACCGCGATCTGACCGGGGAGCTATCATGGACCGCATGACTCT
>CAZIVO010000071.1:0-3717 GCA_964542765.1 uncultured candidatus Brocadiaceae bacterium
GTCTTGGATGGGGTTTCAGGCCCTGTCGAGCCAAATCCTTCTGCGGGCAAGGGTTCTAGACAGCCAGCCATCTTGGATATTTCACGGACCCTGACATTTGGAGTGCTCGGCTCGCCCGAGGCGGGGATTTCGAGCCGGTAGACGAGCCCGGCATGCACCTTTCCGACGTCGGTAGTGTCATCGTTGAGGAGTCCCAAAAACTCCAGGCTGAAGCTCTCAAGTTGAGGTATGAAAAGCTCTTCGCTCAATTCGCGGCGTAATGCAGTCTGAAATAAGGGCGTCTCGGTGTCATCTTGAGGCTCGATGTGACCGCCGATTCCGATCGAGAGCCGCCCGTGCAGCCGTTGTTCGCTCTGGGCTGATCGTCGCTCGACAACGAAAACTTGTGCGCCTGAGGTGACGACGCAGTAAGGGATCAGCTGCTTCCAGGCGGGGTCTTGTTCAGCTGGTCCACGCGGCACAAATTGGCCCCCGCGCTGGAGGCGTTCCAGTAGCTGATGCCCTTGGGTTTGGTCCAGTGGCACGAAGCCGTGTGGCCATTCGCCGCCGAAGAATGCATTCCGGCGGACAGCGAACACCTGTTCCATCGATCCCTCCCTTGCTGCAATGCGTCGGAATACAAGCGGGGCGGCACTCCTGTTCGGGAGGCCGCCCCGCGGTCAGTGCTCAGGCACAAAAGACGCCGGAGATCACTTTGTCGAGATGTCGAAGGTGTTGCCCAGGTAGACCTTGTTGGCGGCCAGATTGAGCACGCCGCACTGTGCCGGGACGGTGGCGTTCGGAACGACCTGGCCCGGCTTCACCTTGATTGACCAGCCCGCCGACCCGATATGGTTGGGGATGGGGCGAGAGAGGGTGACGAGCGGGTTGACGCCCAGCTTGCCGATGGCACCCGGGATGGGGATGCCTGCGGCTGGACGGCTAGTGCCGATGGCGAGGAAGGCCATGCTCGGCGGTGTCGTGGCCTTCTTCAGGCCGGCATAGACGTGTAGTTCGAGCGCGCCGCCAGCTTTGGCTGAGACCGAGTCGCCGTTACCCATCACGGCGTCGGCCCGCAGGGGACCGGCAGCGTAGCTGCCTGACGAGTAGGCCCATTCCATGATGCCACTTGAACCGACTTGAGCGGGGTTGGCCGTCCAGCCGGTGTTGGTGAAGATTTGCCGGGCCTCGGTCACGCTACCGTCGACGATCGGGATGAAGCCCGGGTCCGACGAGTTGATCCGGATCGAGTAGATCATGGCTCGTGCATTACCATTCGCATCACGGATAGGGCTGTGCGAGTGTAGACCGGCCGAACCCTGCCAGTTGTCGCTGATGAGGATCCATTGCTTGCTGACATCGACAGCGCCGGTGCTCGCATTGATGGGGGCACACGCAACTGTGGAGGCGCCAGAGATCCAGGCATAGTGCAGCACGCCTTTGATGTTGAGCAACTGGGCGTCGACGTAGCCAGGGGCGGAGCCGGCGATGACCTTGGTGTTTGCGGCCGTGCCATCGAAGGCTACTGCCGTGTTGGTCCGGTTGCCAATGATCGGATTGCCACCACCGATTGGATGGCCAGCCGGCGTATCGGTGACGACGTGCTTGCCGGTCCAGTCGATATTGCCGGTGAACATCGAGCCCGCAGCGTTCAGCTTGCCGAGGTGGTTATCCGGCTGGTTGCTCGTATTGGTGTGCATCGAGAAGGTCGGCTTCGCGGGATCGGAGAAGTCACCCTTCCACGAGCAGAGATCGTAGCCGCCGGCTTGGCCGGGGAAGGCGCCGTTCTGGAGCGTAGCGGTGACGTAGTAAGCGCCTGCCTTTGTCGAGTTTGGATCGGGGATGATCTTGATGGAGCAGATATCCGCGCCGCCGAGGCCATTGGGCGAAGCTGCTGCCGTGAAGGTGCCGAGGCCCGCGTCTTTGATGGCGGGGGCTATCAGGGCCGGGCCCTCTCCTTTGTATTGCGCGAAGGCGACGCTGCTCAAGATGGAGGCAGCGATGGCGGTGGTGATGGTGTTCCGCATGGGTATGAACTCTCTTTTGGGAAAGACAGGGGGGGTGAAAAGTGAAAGGCCGCCGGACGTGACCGAGGAGGGTCTCCAGCTTATTTGCCTGGACGCTTATTATTACACCAGCAACCGGAAGGTGGGAAGGTCCACAGGGGTAGAGAATTCATCCGGGTTGCGGCCTCGATACCATCATTCACCCATGCCACTGGGTAAGCATGCGGCGCCCGTTTCAGCTTTTGTCGTCCGCACTTTCGTTTTTGTCGGTGTCGGACGGATCTGTGAGGAGATTACGGAGTCCCGAAAGCGAGCGGAGTTCGCCCTTGTGACCCCGGCTTTCCTCGATCAGCTTGCCGCTTTCCACCGTGATCACTCGCGGCGTCCCCGCACCCGATCCTGGTCGACCGCCGCGCTTGGGGCCACGTCGCTCACCGCGGTCATGCCCCGGACCACCGTCAGTTCCAGGGCTCCGGGGCCGTCCACGGCCGGTGCCTCGCCGGCTATCAGGAGCTCTCGCCGCTCGGGTTTGCGGCTGGACTTCTTCGCGCCTGCGCCGCCCTCGTTTGCCTGGCAGGCGCTCACCGACCGTTGGTTGGCGACCATCGACGAGATGGCGTGGCTTGTGCATGGTGAGGCTGATGCGCTTGGCCTTTGGATCGACATTGACGAGGAAGACCGTGACAACTTCCCCGATGCACAATGGTTGGTTGCGGTCGTGCATGCGGCTTGGCGGGATTTGTGATACGTGCAAGAGTCCGTCATGCTCGATGCCGAGGTCGACGAACATTCCGAAGTCGGTCATGCTCGCAATGCGGCCTCGCAATTGCATGTCGACCTTCAAGTCCTCGATCGAAGAGATCTGGTCGTTCTTGCACGCGGCGAGTTGACCTCGAGGGTCACGGCCAACGAGGGAAAGATCCTTGAGTAGTCCGATGACACTTTCGCGATCGATATCGTCGGTCACGAACGGGTCCGGATTGATATTCCGCAAGTTCTTGCCAAAGAGTTCGGCCACAGGCTTGTCTTGGCTGGCGGCGATGCGTTGCGCGAGTTCGTAGTTCTCGGGATGAATGGCGGTGGCATCAAGGGGCTCATCGCCACCTTCGATGCGCAGGAAGCCAGCGATATGGATGAAGATGTTTTCATCGATTCCGTCGACTTCTTTGAGCTGCTCTCGATTCTTGAATCCACCGATCTTGGAGCGGTGGGCAATGACGGCTTTGGCCAGATCCTTGCTCAGGCCAGGCGCATGTTCCATGAGAGTCGCGTCTGCACGGTTGAGGTCGACTCCGACGGTGGCGAGGCACCAGTTCAGCGTGTGGTCGAGGGTGCGTGCGAGCATTCCCTGATGCACCTCGTCGAGTCTCTGACCCGCGCCCAGGCTGCGAGGGTCCATGCGGACCAGCGCCTGAAGTGGGTCCTGAAGTCGCTGGGCCAGGCTGACCGTGGTCCGCATGCCCACCTCGTTCATGCCCAAGGCCTTGCGGCCGGTGGGGCTGCCTGCGTAGATCGTGGACGGGGTTTCATCGGTGGAAACATGGACGGCGGCGGCCCCGGCCGAACTTCGGCCGAGCGCTTCACGGATGAGGCTCTCTCCCGCCCCCTGGCGTTTTCCGTGTGGAGTCGTGACGGCCGCTGGTTGCCACTTGTCGATGAATCGGGCGATCTTGTCGATGACCGAGTCTCGAGGAAGGGAGCCGCTATCGGGTGTTTCGTCCGCTGGTTGCTC
>CAZIVO010000071.1:3817-18839 GCA_964542765.1 uncultured candidatus Brocadiaceae bacterium
GGGAGAATCGGTGGCTTCGGCCGGTGCTTGCTGGGCGGTTTCGTCGCCAGTTGCGTTGCTCGGCGTTTCGGCTGCCGGTTGTTCGGGAGAATCGGTGGCTTCGGCCGGTGCTTGCTGGGCGGTTTCGTCGCCAGTTGCGCTGCTCGGCGTTTCGGCAGCCGGTTGCTCGGGAGAATCGGCGGCTTCGGCCGGCGCTTGCTGGGCGGTTTCTGCGCCTTGCTTGGGTGCCTTGGCCTTCTTTCGCTTGGGCTTCTTCGTCAGCCGGATCGATTCACGGCCGAGCAGGGAGCCGTCTTCGCCGAGGCAGGCAAGCCAGATCGTTTTGTTGGAGACTCGCGCTGCCATCGCAGTTTTGGTTCCCAGGGCAGGCCCCAGGAGTTGCGCCCGCAGGATGTGGCCGAAGGATCGCAGAGTCTCACGATCGGCCTTCTCCTTGATCTTTCGTCGGATGTCAGCTTCGCAGGCCGGTCGCAAGTGCTGGTCGTAGGCATGGATGAAGGTGAGGTCCAAGAAAGCCCGGAGTGGAGATTCTTCCGTCAGATCTGCGGCGAAGAGTTCTCGGCCGATCTCGACTTCCCGACCTTCGGGGAGGGCGAGCGCAATCTTGATGATGCCGTCGCGTTCAGCGCGGCGCAGGGCGAGCATGCGGTCGGCGTGAATGCGTCGCACCGGTTCTTCGAATTCGAAGAATTCCTTGTAACGCTGCGCACCCTTGCGGCCCGGCGCGACGGCGGTGGCTTTCAAGATGCCGCGAGAAAGCTCGTCGCGGATTCGTGTACGGAAACCAGGTTCACGTGCGAATTGTTCGGCCAGAATGTAGAGCGCTCCCCCGAGGGCTGTTTCCAGATTGGGCAGCCCCTTTTCCTCCGAGACATATTCGGCGGCTGTCTCCTGCAGACTCTTGTCCCCCAAGCTCCTGTGCTGGATAGCCAGGGCCAGTGGGCCGAGTCCGAGCTCTTCGAACTTCATTCCTTGCGTTGCCCGTCGGGGTCGGAAGCTCTGATAGATGTCATCGAGCGCGTTTTGGTCGATGGTTTCTTCGAGCGTTGCTTTGAACTCATCGGTAGCGCGTTCCTGGGCCTGCGCCTGTTCCAGGATCGATTGTTTGCGGGACTCGTGTTCCTTGAGGAAGGCCCACCGCTCCTGGAACTCGACCAGCCGATCTTCGGGGATGCCGCCTGTTTCCCTGTGTCGATACCTGTAGATGAATGCGGCGGGCGCACCACTCTCCAGCAGCGACACGGTGGCTTTGATGTGATCGGCCGGCGCGTTGAACTCGGCCTCTAGACGGGTCAACAAGGATTCAGATGGCATGGGAATCTGCGTGCGGAGTTGATACTAATCGCACGACATGGAGTTTGATGGCTCCAGGATAGCATCACAAGGGGCAGCTACCAGTTGTCTCCATACCGGCTTTGCCGTAACACGCAGTCAGTGGAGCCGAGCAAGATCTTCGTCCGGGCGCCGAATTGGGTCGGTGACATGGTCATGGCGACGCCTGCTTTCGAGTCGATTCGCCGCGGGTATCCCCGGGCCGAGATCGTTTGCGGGCTGAGACCGTGGCTACGCAGTTTGCTGGATGGCAGCGGATTCTTCGATCGATTCATCGAGACGCCGCGGGCGGGTGGCCTGGGTGGCCTTTGCAAGCAGGTCAAGGAACTCCGGCGAGAAGACTTCGATCTGGCGATCATTCTGCCCAATTCTTTCGAAACGGGCCTGGTGCCTTTTCTCGCCCGGATTCCTGTCCGCGTGGGTTACCGGCAAGGGAGGCCGCTATTGATGAATGTCGGGCTGCGAGCCCAGCGGTTGCGTGGGCTGTTCGGGCGACGTGGTCCGCGGCGTGTGCCGGAACCGATGCCGCTCTACTACGCTCGCCTTCTGAAACTTCTCGAATTGCCGGAGTTGCGAGATCGCGGCACCTTGACCGTGACCGATGAGGAGCGTTCCTTCATCGATGTGTGGGCGCGAGACCGCGGCATCGGCCCCGATGACAAGCTCTTGTTGCTCAATGCGGGAGCTAGTTACGGTGCGAGCAAGCTCTGGGAAGAGGATCGTTTTGCGGCGGTGGCGCGGCATTTCGCTGATGCACATGGGATGGTGCCCGTGTTTCTAGCGGGTCCCAACGAGGTTGATATGGTCGATAGGATTGCGACGGCAGCGGGAGCGATCGCTGCAATCAATCCGGTATTGCCTGTCCATACGCTCAAGGCGCTGGTGGAGCGGGCGCAACTGATGATCACGACAGACGCCGGGCCGCGGCATGTTGCCGTGGCGATGGGCGTCCCGGTGGTGTGCTTGATGGGGCCGAACGACCCTCGTTACACCAACTATGGGTTGGATCGCCAGATCGTGATCCAAAAGGCCGAACTGGAGTGTGTCCCCTGCCAGAAAAAGCAGTGCCCTTTGGGCCATCGTCAGTGCATGACCACGATCATGGTGGACGAGGTGGTCGTTGCCGGAGAGCAACTTCTGGATCAGGTATAGGCGACCGAGCAGAAGGTGACGACCTGTGATCCATCGGCAGCATTCGCCTGGCCATAGTGCAGTAGTTCTCCGGGCCCCTCCGCGAGGGATGCGACCATGAAGATCGGCGTGGAACCGCAGATGCGGTCCGGGTTGCGCGAGGTTTCAACGGCCTGATGGAAGTCTCCGGGCTGCCCGGTCGCGAGATGAGACAAACGCTGGTGATCGGCCTGGGACAGGGTTTGCAGCCGTTCGGTGTCGATGCGCATCTCATCGCCGAAGAAGGGGCCGACGTGGGCGAGATCCGCGCCGGCGACGTAGCACACGGTCTTGCCCGATGCCTGGGCCGTGGCCCGGAAGGCCTCGAGGATGTTCAGGAGATATTCCTCTTCGCAGGGGTTGCCGGTCGTCGATGGCAGATTGCCTGTCAGGAAACCTGCCACCTCGAACGGATGGTCATGGTGGAGGTGGGCCAGGAACAGCATCTGGAACTCGATCGAGTGTTCTTGAGCATGAAGGTAGAGGTCGAGTGGTTGTGGAGCGCCGATGGCCGTGGCGATGGTGTCGACGAATGTTAGATCGGTGATGACCTCGCCGATGGGGGTGCTCCAGTTCAGAGGCAGGCCGGTGATGGGAGCGCCCGGTCCTTGATGGCCGGTTCCGAATACAACGTAGAGATCGGCGGGTTCACATTCGGCGAGGTAGCCATAACTCTGGGCGTAACCTTCGCGTCCACGGGCGATGTCGATGTGTGGTGCGATGATGCCTTTGGGCGCAGGGCGTGGATGGTCAGGGCGCGTTTGACTGACGATGGATGACAGAGCTTCTCGAAGCTTGTCCGGATCCGCAGGGTAGCCGGGGGAGCCGCAATGCCTGGGTGGGCGCGTCGTCAGGTTGCTGAAGTGGGCGGCGGCCTCTGTCAGCGCCTGGTGAAAACGCGGGGAGTGCAAGAGCAACCGCTCGTCGAATTGCCGGGCGAGGTCGGCGACGAATCGATCCGGGAGGCGTTGCCCGAATTCCGTTTCGATCTCTGCATGGATCTGGTCAGGAGTTTGTGTTCCGTCGAAACGACTGACGATCGGCACGAGGCCATCGGGCACGAAGATTTGATCGGTGACTAGCCCGAGGGGATCGCTGAGGACGATGCCTTTTTGCGCGCCCTCTTCGGTGGGATGAATGTCCAGGTGCCGGAAGGCTGGGTGGCTCGGTGGGGGATGCACGGTGAGGAAAGGGTAGCGACTGAGTCCCCGAGAAGGCGATACCGCCGGAGACTTGCGAGGAAGGAGCAGGTGTGTGGAGTTCAGGGGGTAGAATTACATGAGGATGAATAGCACGTTCCTATTGATACTTGAGCAGAATGGGCGAGCGAAAGTGCACAGGTTCTGCAAGGAGAGGGTCACGATCGGCAGATCCAAGGATAGCGATCTGCCGATTCCCGATCTTTTGGTTTCGCGGCACCATTGCCGTGTAGAGCGCTCAGATTCGTGCTTTTTCCTGGTGGACGAAGGTGGCCAGAACCCCGTGACCCTGCGTGGGGTGCCCGTCGATCGGGCGGAACTGCGTGTGGGAGACACCTTTGTTGTGGGCAGCAGCGAAGTGACCCTCGAATTGCCCGTCGAGGAGCCCTTGTCGGCCGATGAAACTCTCACCGGAGAGGGGTCACGGTCGGCGCAGGATATGGCGGCCTTCGTATCGGTTGCTCGTGCTCTGAACGAGGAACAGGATCTGTTCCGCTTGCTCACCCTCATCGTGGATTCGGCCATCCGACTGTCGAATGCGGAGCGCGGCTTTCTTCTTCTGAGCGGAGGCGAGGAACCGGTGGTGGAGGTCGCACGGAATTTCGCCCAAGAAGAGGTGCACTCGCCCGCGTACAAGATCAGTCGCACCATCGCTCAGGGAGTGCTCGAGTCCGGGCTCCCGGAGTTGACGACGAACGCCCAAGAAGACGAGCGTTTCCGAGATTTCCATTCCGTCGAGGACTTGCGGTTGCGTTCGATCCTGTGTGTTCCGATTCGTATCAGCGGTGTGGTCGGCGGCGTTCTTTATGTCGACAACCGTCTCCAGCAGCAGGTGTTCAGTGAACGCGAGAAGGTCCTGCTCGCCTTGTTTTCCGATCACGCTGGGGTGGCGATCCGCAACGCTCACACCATGGACGACTTGCGCAACAAGAAGGTTGAACTCCAGTCGGCGCTCGATCGGGTCGGCCGGCTCAATGCGGCGTTGAAGGGGCAGGTCGACGAGCAGCAAGCCGAACTCTCCGAGATACGGGAGGAACTCGGTTCGGCCCGTCGGGGTGGACGTTACAAATATGATTACTCGGCGATCGTTGGCGAGAGTTTGGCGATGACTCGCGTTTTCGATCTCCTGGACAGGTATATCGGCGCTGACGAAGCCGTGATCATCTTGGGCGAGTCGGGAACGGGGAAGGAACTCGTGGCCCGGGCCGTACACCAGCAGAGTTCCCGGTGCGAGGGCCCCTTCATCAGCGAGAACGTGGCAGCATTGCCGGAGTCCTTGCTGGAGAGCGAGCTGTTCGGCCATGTGAAGGGCTCGTTCACGGGGGCGGACAGGGACAAACCCGGATTGTTCCAGCTGGCTGACGGCGGCGTCATCTTCCTCGACGAGATCGGTGATATGCCCCTCGATCTTCAGACCAAGCTCTTGCGGGTCCTGGAGGAAGGGGTGGTTCGACCGATCGGTAGTGGCGAGGAGGTCAAGATTGACGTTCGGCTCATCACGGCGACCAATCGGGATATCGATGGGATGGTGCGCGGCGGTGACTTTCGCGAGGATTTGTACTACCGCCTCAATGTGTTGCCTGTCCATTTGCCACCCTTGCGCGATCGGCGTGAGGATATCGCGCCGATTGCCTTGAGATTTCTGACCGGCCTTGCGCATGAGTCGGGCGTGGCCCGGATCAGGATGAGCTCGGAGGCGATGGAAGTTCTGAGTGCTTACCACTGGCCTGGCAATGTGCGCGAGTTGCAAAATGAAATCCGTCGGGCTGCGGTGGTGAGCGATGGTGTGATTTTGCGCGAACATCTGAGCGATCAGGTGAAGCACCCGAAGACATCTTCACCTGCTGCCGTTTCCGGCGTGATCGGCGATGGCGGGGTGACCCTCCCGGATCTGGTGAGAGATCTCGAGATCAGGCTGATCACGGAGTGCTACGAGAGGGCGCATGGCAACAAGAGCCGGGCATCTCAGTTGCTGGGATTGTCGCGGTTCGCCTTGCAGCGCAAGCTCGACAAGTACGGGATCGGCCACGCTCAGCGCGCCGACTCCGATGTCGGTATCGATCCGGATGAGGGTGGTGAAGGGTGACCTTCGCACAACCGTTTTCGGACTATGAGATTCTCGACCGGGTCGGTTCCGGGGCGATGGGCACGGTCTTCAAGGCGCGCCACAAGCGGCTCAACCGCCTGGTTGCTTTGAAGGTCTTGAAGCCATCGCTCGCCCGGAACAAGCGATATGTTGATCGGCTCCGGCGCGAAGCCCGGATCGTGGCGAAGCTCAGCCACGCCAATATCGTCTCGGGTTATGACCTCGGGGAGGAGGGCGGCTACCACTTCTTCGTGATGGAATTCGTTCACGGGAAGTCTTTGAAGGAGATGCTCGGTGAGTGGGGGAGTTTCCCGCAAGATCGAGTTCTCGATCTGGGGATGCAAGCATCCGCTGCGCTGGTCCACGCGCATCAGCAGGGCGTCATCCACCGTGATATCAAGCCCGGCAATATTCTGATCGATGAGCAAAACAGGGTGAAGCTGACCGATATGGGCCTCGCCAAGGGGCCGACCGATGTGACCATCACGCGTGCGGGTTCCACCGTTGGAACGCCGCAATACATCAGCCCTGAACAGGCGAGGAATCCTCAAGGAGTCGATATCCGTAGTGATCTCTATTCCCTGGGGGCAACGCTGTTTCATATGGCGACCGGGGTACCACCGTTTCATGGCGAGACGATGGCAGAGGTCATCGCGAAGGTTTTGGACGAGCGTGCGCCCTTGGCGTCGGGGTTCAATCCGGATGTGACGGCCGACTTCAGTTTGGTGATCCGGAAGTTGCTGGCGAAGGACCCGGAACTCCGCTACCAGACACCCGCGGACTTGCTCGAAGATCTCAAGCGTGTTGCCCGAGAGGAAAGTCCTCGGGTCGATCCACGCGGCCTGGATCAGGAAGAGATTGGTGGCGCGGTCAAGCGTGTGCAAAGCCACCGCCTTGCATGGCCGATCGCGGGGGTAGCTGTGGCGGCCATCGCTGCGGTCTCTGTGATCTTGATGGGGGAGACAACCAACGAATCGAAGACTGCCGGGGTGGAGTGGGCGACCTCCTTACGCCAAAGTCTCGATGACGCGCAAGACCATCGCGAACGATTCGCCATCTTGGCTGGTGCCGAAGCCAGCGTGACGGGTTCGGATCTCGATGTGGTGTTCCGTCTCCGCGAGCAGGTGACCGAAGAGCTGCGCGTTGAAGTGGCGAAGTTCCTGCGCCGGTATCTGGAGGCTCCTCGGAGCGATGAAACCCAGGCCTGGTTCGACAGGGTTGACCACTGGCGAGAGCCTGAGCGGTTCTTCGACGAAGTGAGCTCTCCGGCGTTCGAGGTCGAGTTTGGTTTGTCCCTCAGCAGTTTGCCCGAGGAGCTTGGGGCGGAGGTGAAGGCGGGTCGGCAGAAGATCCTTGAGAAAGCGAAGATCTGGCAAGACCGCCGCCATCGTGCTCATCTGCAGGCATTCAAGGATTATTTGACGATGGAGTGGCCGGCGTCATGGACCGGCGAACTCGAAGGCACCCCACCCAATTTCTTGGCAGCGAAAGAATCTCTGCTCAAGGGCATGGGACTCTTCCATCAAGGCTCTGATCGTCCCAGCCTGCAGGGATTGCCGGACGCCTTGCACGAGTCTGTCACCGAAGCGTGGGACACAGCGTTGAAGCCGGCGCTTCGGCGCATCGATGACGAGGAGAAGGCGGCTGCCGTGCAGGTGTCGCAAAAAGTAGGCAAGTACATCGACGGCGAGCTGAAGTTGTGGAGGAATCTCGGCGCGAACAAGGACGTCGAGAGGCGGGTCTCTGCTTTCGTCGCGCAGCTGGAGGTGGAGTTTCCGAGGAATGTGTTCCGGACGGAGTTCGGACCGTGGCGCTCGGTCGATGCTCAGATCAGGGACTTCCGCAAGGAGCTCGATGCGCAGAAGGGGATCGAGGATGCCAGGAAAGTCCAGCGGACGCTCAGGCTTGCCTACCGGACGCTGTTCGCCGCAGGTGATGCGGATGCTGCGACACACTGGCTGGTTTCCCTGCCACTCGAAGGCGAGAAGGCGAGGGCAAAGCGGGATCGTCACGTGAAACTCCTGCGCTCGGCTCATGATGTTCGTCGGTTGATCTGTGAGCAGATCCTCGGCGGCAAGGACGAGCATCTGGAAAATGTCCGACGCCACGATGAGCGAGAACCGAGGCAGATCATCATCCGCCCGGAGGATAAGATCGTGGTGAGGCTCCCGACCAAAGAAGAGGTTCCGCTACCTCCTTCCTCGATTCCCTGGTCCCATCTCGCCACACGGGCCGAGTTGAATCTGATCGATGCCAAGGGCAAGCGATTGCCATTGGCCGAGGGTTTTGCCTTGTGGCTCTATGTTGGTGGGGAGGTTGCAGCAGCCGAGAGGCATCTGGATGAATCAGCGATGCGGTTTTTCCAGGAGGAGGTGCGTGCGGAACTCGATGCCATCGGTCCGGTGGCGGCCTCGAAATTCGCCTGGTCTCTCTTGCGGGAGCCTCTGGATCGGGGCGATGCCGCGGCCATTCGAGATGCGGTGGAGTTGTATGAACAGTTTGCCAAAGATGTTGACGACATCCAGGCGGGGCCGCTCCTCGAGCAAGCTCGCAAGTGGTTGCTCGGTGAGGAACAGCGGGCCATCGCGGCAAATTTCCAAGATCTTGATTCCAAGATCTTGCCGGCATGGCCGGTCACGGTTGGGGTCGACCGTGGGATTTTGTGCGAATTGCCGATGACCGAGTTGCGCGAGTCGGGCTTGCCGGAGGGCTGGAACATTCTCGACGGGGAATTGCGTTTCACCCGGGGGAATGTCGATCTGCAAACGCTGAAAGACCAAGGTGTTAGCTTGAAGTTGCCGCTGGGTGATGCGACCGCGGTGACCCTGGAACTGGATCTGAGCTTCCCCGAGCCAGGAGTGGAACCTCGCCTGTATCTTTTCGAGGTGCTGGGGGTGTCGGCGGTCATCGGGGTTCTGCACGATGGGAGTTGCGTCGCCGGGCTGTTGCTGGCCGACGATGCCCGCCGTGCGAGTGTCCTCCACGCCAAGCTTCGCAAGTTGATCGAGGCGTCCGTAGGTTCTTCCGCAGGTGTGAAGATCTTGCCAGGGGCTCGCCACACGCTGCGGATCGAGTTTCGTCGTGCGCCGGGCAAGCTCTGGGCGGTGGATTTGAAGCTGAAGGATGATGGCCCGCCTCTCGATGCGGTCCGACTGCACCTGTCCGATCGGCTGCCGGAACATCTGCGGATCTTGCCGATGCAGCCGCTGACGGTTTCAAGGATCAAGGTCGACGCCCACCTGTGATGCGGGGCCCGTAGGCTGTATGGGCCGGTCGGCGTGGGGTGGAGAGTCCGGATCCAGGAAGCTTTCCGGGGGGGCACCGCCTGACCATCGGTTCGCGTGGGGCTTTTCGGGACACCTGGCCAGAGGATTCGCGGACAGGATCGGGTGGTGGTGATCGAAGAAGCTTGGCGAGGATCTTCTGGAGACCCTTCTCTGGGCAGGCGTAGTTGGGCATGCTACGTCGGTGATGTTCAAGCTTGGTATGCGAATGATGTTCTTGGGCTCGTTCACCATCCTGATCGCTGCTTGCAGCGGAGGAGCCGGCGAGGATGGGCCTGAATCTGAATCCAGTGATTGGGTAACTTTGCCGACGGGCGAGGAAGAACCGCAAGAGAAGCGTGCGGACCTGATCGACAAGGAAGGCTTCCCTCCGGTCTTGCCGCTGGCGGAAGAGGTTCCGGCGAAGGTCGAAGACCACGCGGGCTTGATCGTCAAGGTTCTGGCCGAGGGTGAGGGCGAGTCGGCTCTCCAGTACGGAGAGATTGGCGAGTTCCATTACATCGGCTCACTGGCCAGCGGGAAGATCTTTCATAACACTCGTGATGGCGAGGGAAAGCCTGAGTTGATCCGGGTGCGCGCGCCCGGTTGCGCCAAGGGCCTTGCTCTGGCTCTGGCGGGCATGAAGCCCGGCGCGAAACGCCGAGTGACGGTGCCCGCGGAACTGGGTTTTGGCAAGGAGGGGGATTACACCAAGAACATTCCGCCCGATGCCCTGCTCGTGTACGAGATCGAATTGGTCAAGACCTTCGCAGACCTGCGTATAGGAACCATGAAGGAGGGCGCCGGTGAGGTCTTCGATTACGGCCAGACCGGGAAGTTTCACTACACGGGCGTGTTGGCCAAGGATGGGTCGGTCTTCGATTCGAGCCGCGACAAGGAGCCGGCGACCTTCGCCTTGGTTCGAGGAGGGTTGATCGAGGGTTGGACCCTGAGTATTCCCGGGATGAAGGTTGGCGAGCAGCGCCATATCAAGATCCCTTCCTCTCTGGCTTATGGAGAATATGGCCAGGGGGGGAAGATTGGTCCGAACGAGGATCTGATCTTCGAGGTTGAATTGGTCGAGATCGTCAAGACCGATAATTGATTCTCCGCCGCCTCGGACCGGAGATCCTCGTGGTCACCGGTCTGAGAGGGGGCCTGATACCTGCCTGAGGCGGCGGTCGTCGCCGGGCCTCGGGCGATCATCTGCCCGGGCCGGTGATCAAGATGACTCAACGATCGAGATGTGATGTTGGACCCGGACGCGGAGACGATCTAGCATTCATCGTGAGTGCGGTGGCCGCGTTTGTTGCGGCCGGACCCGAGAGAGTTTGCCCGACCAACGGTACATGCCTTGACTGCCAGACAGCAAAGAACCCTCAAAACACCGTTTGAGATTTCCGGTGTTGGCTTGCACAGCGGGCAGGAGGTGACCGTGAAGGTCCTTCCCGCTGACGAAGGCCACGGTATCACCTTCGTGCGTGCCGACATCGAAGATGATCCGGCGGTGGCCGCGTCAGCGGAATACCTTCGGCCGCGAGATCGCCGGACCAGCTTGAAGAACGGGCTGGCAGAGGTCCACACCTGCGAGCATCTCCTTGGAGCGCTGTGGGCGATGGACATAGACAATGCCATCATCGAGATCAGTGGCGAAGAGGTTCCGGGGCTGGATGGGTCTGCGCAAGAATTCGTGAAAGCAGTCGAATCTTCTCGTGTGGTTGAGCAGAAGGCACCCCGCAAGACCTACGTGGTGACCGAACCGATCTTTGTTCGCGAGGAAAATTCGAGCTTGGTGGCCTTGCCTGGCAATGGCGGTTTGACGATCGATTACCATTTCGATTACCCGCGGAGCGAGGCGAATGGGCAGCCGACGAGGCAGACGGTTTCTTTGAAGGTGACGCGGGAATCGTTTCCGCGGGAGATCGCACCCGCGAGAACCTTCGTGTTCGAGCATGAGGTTGAAGCTCTCAAGGCCGCCGGTCTCGGTGCGGGTGCGACCTACGAGAACACTCTGGTTGTCGCTCCTGATGGTGGAATCACCGAGAACGAGTTGAGATGTCAGGACGAACTGGCGCGCCACAAGATCTTGGATCTTTTGGGCGATCTATCGACTCTCGGAGCCGATCTCGAAGCACATATCATCGCGACGCGCTCGGGGCATTTGCTCAATGGCAGGCTGGCGAAGCAACTTTTCGAAGAACTGCAAGCCGAAGAGGATCGTGGGGAGGTTGTCCGTGACTCAGGCCTCGAGATTCGCGAGATTCTCAGCTTGTTGCCCCACCGCTACCCGTTCTTGTTCATCGATAGGGTCATTGAACTCGAGGGCTTCAAGCGGGCTGTTGCGATCAAGAACGTATCGATCAATGAGCCCTTTTTTCAGGGTCATTGGCCGGGGCAGCCGGTGATGCCTGGCGTCCTGCAACTCGAGGCCATGGCTCAATTGGCGGGCGTTCTCCTGCTGCGTAAACTCGAGAATACAGGCAAGCTGGCGGTGCTGTGGAGTATTGACAAGGTCAAGCTACGCGGCGCGGTTCTCCCCGGAGACCAGCTACACATCGAGGTGGAAACGTTGCGGCTCAAGCCCAGCGTCGGGCATGTGCAGGCTCGCTGCAAGGTCGCGGGAAAGCTGGTAGCGGAAGCTCAGCTGAAGTTCACCCTTATTGACGCGTAGGTGGGTCGGGCGTGGAGCGAGTCAGGATCGCAGTCATCGGTGTCGGGCACCTCGGGCATCACCATGCACGATTGCTGAACGAACATCCCCAGGCGAATCTCGTCGCCATCGCGGAACCCCATGACGAGCGCCGTGCAGAGGCAATGTCGCGGTTTGGCGTGCCCGGAGTGAGTGATTACCGCGATCTGGTCGGTGATGTGGATGCCGTCTCGGTGGTGGTGCCGACGGCTCAACATCGAGCGATCGCAGGTTTTTTCCTCGAAAACGGCGCGGATGTGTTCGTGGAGAAGCCTATTGCGATGACCGTGGCGGAAGGTTGCGAACTCGTTGATCTTGCCAGGGAGAAGGATGCGATCTTGCAGGTTGGCCATGTTGAGAGGTTCAACACGGCGCTCAAGAAACTGTCGGAACTGATCACCGGAGCGCGTTACATCGAATCCCAGCGGCTGGCTCCCTTCAGTTTCCGGAGTACCGATGTCGGAGCTGTTCTGGATCTCATGATCCACGACATAGATTTGGTGCTGCATCTGGTGAAATCCCCCATCAAATCCGTGGATGCTTTCGGAGGCAGTCTGTTCACTCCGGCGGAAGATGCTGCCAGCGCCATCATCAAGTTCGAGAACGGTGCGGTCGCCCACTTGACGGCCAATCGTATTGCGCTCAAGCCGATGCGGCGTATGCGCATGTTCTCCAAGGATTCTTATGCCAGCGTCGACTTCAATGCGAAGACGGCAACCTATGTGCGCAAGAATCCGGGCTGGGACATGCAGAGTCTCGATGCGGGGACCGTTGATCCGGCCAGCATTCCTGACCTGTGGAAGTTCGTATATGAGGGGCTGCTCACGGTGGAGGAATTCAAGCTCGATGAGGGCAATCCTCTGCTCGATGAGTTGTCGGCCTTCCTTGCTTCTGTCCGTGATAGAACGCAACCGCCGGTGACGGGCGAGGATGGGGTGCGAGCTGTTGAGGCGGCCCATGCCGTGCTCGCTGCGATCGAGGCCAATTCCTGGTGAAGGGCTCCACACGGGCCCGGGAATCTGCTGAGGGAGGGCGTCAGGAGGTTCTGTCTTTGCCCTGTAGAGGCTAAGATCTTCTTATTCGAAGGCTTCTCGACTGCGGTCCTCGTGATGGTCGGCGGAGCAATAGTTGAACCGATGCCTCTTATTTGGGGGGCCGACCTTGAGGGTCGATTAGGGTGCGGGAGGCAATGCCAGCCCGCGACCTGATTCCCGGGGGGTCCCCACCTTGTAGAATGGGTTCAGCTTGCACCCCCGGGACACGGTTCCCGTGGTCGGGGAGTCTCTCGAATTCTGCTGCGAAGCCGGTTAGTATCTCCACTCGTGCGTCCCAGGGCGGTTTGGGTCGCGGTCACACGAACAACATGAGACTGTGGGTGTTGCGCAGTTCTCCAGGAGGGATGTTATGAGTCGGTTGCTAACGGGCTTGCTCGCCGTTGCAGTCCTCTGGTTTGCCTATGACCAGTGGGTAGGCGAATCTTTGGCGGTGGAGTCGTTGCCCGGAGTTTCAGCGGTTGCGCTGGAGGGGTCGATAAGGGCGCAAACCCAGGAGTCTCCGCAGAAGTCGGCTGGACGGCAACCAGCGGAGGGTCTCGGGGCAGGGTTGCCTTTGGATGCGGAGTCTCCACAACCCGTATCCGAGGTGGATCGCCTTATCGCGGGGATCAAGAAGAATGAGCCGGCCGCCTTGCAGGGGGCTTTCGGGGTGCTTTTGCTGCAAACAGGCGAGAAGCGAGTTCATCTTGCGAGAGCCTTGCGCGCCGCCGCTGAGTCCTCACCCTCGGCGAAGGACATGGTGCCGCTGCTCGGGCGTAACAACGCTTTTCTCCAGTGCTCTGAGGGACGTGATCTGATCGCGTTCGCGATCGAGCGCTTGGCGAAGGAGTCCTATGAGGATGCGTTGACCGCGGGCACGGCCTTGCTCGAGGCTTGCATGCGCGGCCCTATTGCCAAGGAAGCGGCCGATGCGCACGCCTCGGTCGATGCTGTCTTTGCGGCCATGGCTACCCCGCTCGCTGCGATCACGTTGAATCCGGCACATCCTGCCCGTGCTCGATCCTACGAAGTGAAGTCTGGCGACTCCCTGGATGTCATCGCAAGTCGCTATCGTAAACAGGGTTATGCTCTTGAGGCGGGAACGCTGCAACTGGTCAATCGCATCTCGGACCCGCGGCGTTTGCAGATCGGGCAGATGATCAAGGTCCCGGTCGACCCCGTCCGGACCGTGATCAACAAGGCCAGCTTCCTGATGGCCGTCTACATCGGTGACACCATCGTCCGTCTCTACTGGATCGGGCATGGCAAGGCGAATCTGACCCCGGAAGCGGACTTCAAGATCGGAGTGAAGGACAAGCATCCGGACTGGAAGGGTGTCCCCTACGGGCATCCGGACAATCCGCTCGGCGATTACTGGGTTGAGTTCAAGGATGGGCTGAACAGGGGTATCGGTGCTCATGGGACCGAAGAGCCGGATTCCATCTGCGATACCCGTTCCGAGGGATGCATCCGCATGCGGGATGCCGACATCATGGAATTTTTCCTCGTGGTTCCACGGGGCAGTGAAGTGGTGATCGAAACCAGTCGCTAAGATTGGCTGACGCTTGGGGGGGGATCAGAAGGCCCTGTCATGAAAGGGTTTGTGATCTTCGACCGGCGGCAAAAAGATTTTATCTTGAGGTGCTTGCAGCGGGTGGGTTGTGACGCTAACCTGCCTCGCCCTCGTCACTTCAAACCTGCGCCGCGCAAGCGGTGCGTCTGGTTTACCGGAATGCCGAGTGCGATCTTTGACATTCTGGACAGACCGGAAATGAGTGTGAGAATCCGGAGTTCCAAGAGCTTCTCAGAAAGTGACTTAGGTCACATTCCGGGAAACTTTGGATCGACCGAAACAAAGGAAAAAACTTTTCAAGTGAAGGGTTTGATCCTGGCTCAGAACGAACGTTGGCGGCGTGGATGAGGCATGCAAGTCGCGCGCGAAAGCACCCTTCGGGGTGTGAGTAAAGCGGCGAACGGGTGAGTAACACGTAATCAAGCTGCCCCAGAGATTGGGATAACTGCGGGAAACTGCAGCTAATACCGAATGGTCAGGTAGGAACGCATGTTCCATCCTGTAAATGGGGGGGATCCTACGGGACCTCCTACTCTGGGAGGCGATTGCGGCCTATCAGCTTGTTGGTGAGGTAACGGCTCACCAAGGCAACGACGGGTAGCAGGCCTGAGAGGGTGGCCTGTCACACTGGGACTGAGACACTGCCCAGACTCCTACGGGAGGCTGCAGTCGAGAA
>CAZIVO010000072.1:0-18292 GCA_964542765.1 uncultured candidatus Brocadiaceae bacterium
CTTTTCTTGCGCTGAAATGTCACGTGCCATGGCACCGACGAAGGCAACTCCAGCAATGGCCACATGCAGAACTTTCAGCGCCTTCAGGGTCATCACCTCTTCCCTCCCATCATTGCATGGAGTCGAGCTTGCTCACGATCCACTCCTGTCTGATCGCCAATGACGCGAAACAGTTCGAGACGTGTGAGCTGCCACCGCACCTGAAGATCCGGGTCGCGGATCCAGGTTTTACAGCGGTCGAGCAGGGCGATGGCTTTGTCGTGAGCACCATCGTTGGCCAGCGCGATCGAAAACTCTCGCATGACTGTCAGTGCGCGGCGCGCGAGGCGTCCCCTCAACTCGGCAGACAGGCCCTCGCTGGTCAAGGCTTCGCCGAAAGCCTCGAGGCCCCCTGCGTAGTCTCCGGTTTGAAGGAGCATCGTCGCTCGCTCACCGGGATCTCGCGTGGCCGCCGCCAAATCATGCAGTTGGTTTCGAGATCCGAAAAGCTCAATGCCACCCTGATAGCAGGCCGCGACATAAGGGCCATGCAAGAACAGGTTGAACTCTCCCTGCAAAGGCTCTCGCCCGATCAAGAACTTCGACAAGGGAACCGAAGCCCATTCCTTCGATGTGCCATCGGTTCGGGCCAGCCAAAGCGAGCGATCTCCCGGGAGAACCACATGCTCCTCGGTAACGACACCGCGGCCGCGCCAGGTCGGTTCGGGAGATTCGAGTTCGAAGCGACGAATGCCCGATGCCATCTCGATACATACAACCGAAGAGCCGCCGGTGAACACGTATTCCTTGTTGTGGCCGATGATATATCCCCGCGTCATGCGGTGGTCTTTCTCTGCCATCCAAAGCGGTTCGCCCGACGCCCCGTCGAGACACATCAAAACCTTGCCGTCCGCAGGAGCGAAGATGACCCGGCCATCGGCAACGATCATCTCACTCGGAACGAAACCGTCGATGCTCGTCTCCTGGAAATAAGCAGCCGTTGAAAGGCTCGAGTTTCGCGATCTGAACGCTCGTGGCTTGGGAAGCGTGGGGTGTGTTCGTTCGTACTTACGAACCCACAGCAAGGTTCCTGTGTAAGCATCGATCGCGGCAATCGTACCCGCGTTGGACAGAACGAAGGCCGTGCCTCCATAGACGATGGCCGGGACACTCGGTGCGCGTGCAAAGGTGCTGCCACCGGAATGAATGTGCACTCGATAGACCGGTGTGCCGGTCGATGATTCGATGCACTGCAGAGCGTAGGCTCCCTGGGCAAGGATGGGGACGAGCAAGCGCTCCCCGAACACCGTGGGGGCGGCCAGGAAGGTGACCCCGGAGAAATCTTGGTCGCGAGCAGCGCTGGACCAGGCCGTCGAAAGGGTCTCGCGCGACACGGCGAGCAACTCGTTCTTGAGCACCGGCGCCATTCCCGAGAGGTTCGAGCGACTGCGAGGGCCGATGACCGCGTAGTAACGATCCTTGTCGAGAGTCGGACGCAGCGTCGCCCAATCGTAAACCGGAACCCGTGACCGAGCATGATTCTGCTTCGGGCGAGGAACCGTCATGGGCCCATCGTTCTCCTCTTGAATCAGGCCCGTGCGAAGATCCAGAGCCCGCATGCGGTAATGATCCATCAAAAGGGCCCGGGAACCATCGAACACAACTGCCGTGCCGGGGCCGAAATCCCGGTAGCGAGGTGCGACCGCCTTGGTTCCGCCTGTCTTTTGGATCCATACCCGCGACTGATTCCGATTGCTGCTTGGCGGGCCATAGGGCTTGCCCTCAAGGAAGCGATACTCCCAGATGGGCACGAGCACGTCTTCGGAGTGATAAAAAGCAGAAGCTTCCGGAGCTGTCTCGCGGAACAGGTCCGTGGCTCCACCCGCAAACAACGCGTGCTCCGCAAGATTCTCGACGGGCAACAACTCCCCCAGAAGCCGCACGGACGCGCCCGGGTGAAGCCGCGAAAGATCGGCCAGAGATTCGAGCAACTTGCCGCGCTCGCCCATTTGCCAAAAGCACAAGGCGATCTTCAGGCGAGCATAGAGATCGGAGTGGCCGGCCACCCGGGCACGACTCCTTTCGGGGTAGATATCCAGCAGCGACCGCAGAGTCTGAACAGCGGTTCGGAACCTGCCTTCATGCATCTGCAAATCGGCCGCCGCCGACATCGCCTTCGCCGATGCCGAGGTCACGAACCAACGGTTGTAAACCTCTTCCAGCGCGCGCACGTCGCGCGCGCGTGCAGCTTTTTCGTAGGCCCGCGCGGCCAAAACTTCGAATTCCTGGCAGTACAGGGCAAGCCCTTCTTCCGACATCGAGGCGAGGAGTTCCTGGCAAAGGCGGCGGACCGGGCGGTAGAGACGTCCGTCAGCGCTGAAGACAGCGTGTTCCGGATGATCTTCGCGCAGCGGATCAGCATCCGCTTGATCAACGCCACCCGAATCTTTTTCAGGGCCCCCCTCGGCTGGCAACTCATCGCCACCTCCCATGAATTCGAGCGAGCGGCCTTCGACCACATCTTGGAGAACCTTGATCGCGCCGATGTGATCTTCGCGGACGAGAAAGTCCTGCGCTTTTCGGAGAAAGCGGTCGAGGTTCGAGCTCTCGAACATGTGAACCGTCACCCCGAACCCGGGGCCTTCCTGTCTTTTCGGAGGCTGCGCAACATCGACAGTCCCGTCTGCTCGCACAAGGCGCTTCGGCGCGCCCTCAATCTTGATCTGGGCGCTGACGGGAGGAAGGCCGAGGGCCCCCGCAACCGTCAGGGTCAGGCACGCCCTTGCCATCCAGCCCCTCGAGTTCGTCACCGAGCATTCGCTCAGGGAAGATCCGGGAGTGGCACGGGGCTTGATACGTGGCGTGGACATGACGATTGTGCGCTTACCTTACGCCCTCGGAGCCAAGCCCGCGAGCATCCGCCAAACGGTCAGTCGAGCAGATTTGGCGAGTTACCCATCGGGGGCTGAAGGGATATGCTTGGCCCCCGAGCCATTGGACGAAACCGCCCCCCCAACCCTCCGATTTTAGTCATGATTCCGGTGCGCATTCTGGCTGTGTTCCTCGCTGTCGCGACCAGGCTCGCGATCTCCCTACCGGGCCAGGAGTGGACGGACGAGCAACTCGATCAGCAGATCCAGGGATTCCTGAAAGATGACCTCCTGAGCCGCCTCGAACAAACGGCTGAACTCATCGCCAACGAATCGGTCGCTGCACGATCCGTCGCAACGCGAATTCATGGCGATCACCGAGAATACCTTCTGCGAATTCAGCGCTTGCTCGACCAGTTGACCGACGAGCGATGGCTCACTCGTGAAGACGCGCAGCGGCGATTGATCGAGACGGGCGCGAAGGCCCGCGCCATGCTGGAGGATCGCGAACAAAAAGCTGAACTGCTCGAGGAACGGATTCGAACAAAATTCATTCTTGACCAAATCAACGCGCGCGGCACCGAGAAGGAAGAGCGCGAAATCCGCCTGCTCCGCGGCCTCACGGAGGCTTCTTTCTACATGACGGGAACGGACTCGCTTCGGAGCGCTCTGGTGAGCGCGCTCGGCCACACCGATCCGGTCACCGTTGGTAACGCCATCCGATCCCTGGGAATACATGGCAGCGACGACGAAGCGACCGCCGTATTTTCTTTCAGCGCCGGTCACACTCTTCATCGCCGCGGTGGCTTCGCCTGTCTTGCGCGCATGAACTGCGCCAAGGCTCTCGATTACTGCCGCGACCTCTTGCGGGATGAGAACACGCCGATCAGCGACAAGATCGCGATGCTGCGTCAGCTACGACAAAGGCCCGAGGCCGCTGCGCTGCTACAAGAAGTTGCCGGGAGCAAGGACTCAAACCTCGCCCTGGCGGCGAGTCTTCAACTCGGCAAACACCCAAAAGCCAAACCCGTTTCCGTCACCCTCTTCGAGGCGTGGGGGCCACAGCGTTTCCGGGGCCTGACCGCCGATGGGGTCCGGATTTCCTCTCCCGCGAAGAGCCTCGTCCAGGCAGACATCCCGCTCAACGAGTGCGGTGCCCTGTCTTTCCAGCCAGCGGTCTCCAAGCTCGAAGAAGGCACCTGCCGGGTCTTCTTGACGCAGGGCAGCCTGGTCTCGGGCAAGCTCCTGAGCTTGTCAGATGAAACCCTCGTCCTGTCATCGCCCGTCTTCGGAGATATCAGCATCCCACGTAGCCGAGTCCAGGGCGTCGCGCTCGACCCGAACCTCGATCGATTGATCGGAGCGTCCTACAAAATCGATCGCATCCGGATGCGCAACAACCAGTTCGTCGACGGCCACATCCAGAGCTTCGTTGATGGCAAGTTCAAGGTCGACGCCACCAACGCACGCGAAGTTGAAATCGAAGATGCCGCCGGATTGCTCTTCCGCCGATCAGCCCGCGTCAATAATGACCCGACACTCTATGCGCGGATCGATCTGGTCAATGGCGACCGCATCCTCGGACATCTGGCAGCGAGCAGCGCCCTCGAGTTGGGTGTTGTCGCCCCTTCTCTGGGCGTGGCCGTGATCGCCATGGAAGATGTCTCCCGTATCGAGATGAGCGTCAGCGGTGGAGCCATGTGGGGATTCACCCTGATCGCCGACTACTCGGACAACCGACTCATCGAAGTCGATGAACGCGGCCAAGAAATCTTCGTCATGGAAGAGATTCTCGGAGCCTGGGATGTCGAATGCCTCGACAGCGGCAATCTCCTGGTGACCGAGTTCTCCGTCAGCCGGGTACAGGAAGTCACCAGAAGCGGCAAGGTCGTGTGGAGCTTTGAAGATCTCCGCAACCCCTATGACGCCGACCGCCTGCCCAATGGCAACACCTTGATCGCGGATACTTTTAGGGGCCGGGTCATCGAGGTGACCACAGCCGGAGAGGTGGTGTGGAAATACGACCTGGGGATCCGCCCCTTCGATGTGGATCGCCTGCCCAGCGGCAACACCTTGATCGCCGATGTCTTGAAAGATCGCGTGATCGAAGTAACCCGAGAGGGAGAAATCGTATGGGAAAAGAAATCCTTGCCCAATGTTCACGACGCCGACCGCCTGCCCAACGGCAACACCCTCATCACCCTGCGCACGCTGAACAAGGTCGTCGAGATAGACCGAGGCGGTACCGTCGTCTTCGAGATCAAAAACCTCAACTCTCCGTCGGACGCTGACCGCCTGCCAAACGGCCACACGCTCGTTGCCGAAAACGGGATGGTGCGCGAATTCGACCGCAAAGGCGCGGTTGTATGGGAGCGGGAAATGACCTGGGCCGTGGAGGTCAATCGATACTGATGCCCGCTCAGCCCGCTTCTCACCGAAGGCTTTTAGCTCGTCGCTCGATCGAGAGCGGACTCCCCGTCACTCTCCTCTTGCTCGGGCTTTTGAGCCCATCGTCTCCTGGCCAGTCCGACCTGTTTCCAAGAACTCCGGACCCTATCGGCATCGTCGTCGGCCAGGACGAGCAACCCATCGAAGATGCCGAGGTGTCGTTTCGAATCGCCGACACGGGGGTTTACTCACGCGCCATCCGACTCCTGCTACAGCGACAGCCCTTGCCGCGATTCCAGACGAACTCGGACGGCAGCTTCATCCTCCCGCTGTCGCGAGACCAGCGCCGCATCGGCATGGTGACGAAGGGCTGGCCAAGATCGGCCATCATTCGTCTGGTCGTCGAAAAAGAAGGCTACCATCCCTGGGAAGAGGTGCTCCCGCATGGTCTGGGGTCCTACCTGGGATCAAAGGCTGTCTTGCAAAAGATTTCCGAGCACGACCGGGCGCAGATCATCGTCAAATCTCCGATGCCCTCGATGCTGGTTTCGGTCACGCAATTCGGGGCATGGGGAAAGAATGAGCGGATCGTCAGTGTCCCGGCAGACGGCAAGCTCAAACTGGAACTACCACTCTTTCCCACACCCTCCGTCGTCAGCACTCCATATCAGCGCGAGACGCTCATCGGATGCCAGGTTCGTCTTCTCTATCCTGGCCGCACCACCGAAGCACGATCCGTCGACGCCGGCATGACCATCCTCTGGGACGAGGAGCCCGCTGGCGAAACCACCATCGTCTCCTGTGCAAACGGCGCGGACTTGCGCGGGCTCCGTGGACTTTATCGTTGTCCCGACGGTGCTTTCCGCTGGTTCGAAATCGAAGGAAACGCCCTCCCTGAGGACCGACGCTTGACCCTCATAGCCGTCTGCGCAGATGGCATGGTAGCGGTGACCGGTCCTTTTCCTGATCCCTTCATCTTGAAGCCTGTGCCCGAGCAGAGATCGGCTTATTTCAAGGTCACCGGTGTCGACAAACAGCAAGTCGAAGGCCTCAGGGCAGCGCTTTTCGCCTTGCAGGACTGGGGAAAGGTCGGCGACGGCCTCCCTCGACCGCTGATGCAGTTGCGAGCCAATGCCTCGGGTCACTTCGTCGTGCCCGATCGTGCCTATCGCGAACCCTGCTTCTGCACGTTTGATGCGCCGGGATATGTGCCCACCTATTACATGGAGCCTCGGTCCATTCCTGACTTTGCGTCCATTCGTCTGCCCCCCCACGCACACGGATCGCTCGAGGTAACCGCGCGTAGCGAAGACGGCCAGGCGATCGCCGGAGCAACCATCTTCTTGACCAATGGAGCTCTCGCACACCAAGCGCTCGGACGTCGCAACGCCGTCACCGATGCGAAAGGGGTCAAGACCTTCAAATCTTTGCTGCCCGGCAACCACCCGGTGCGCGTGATCGCGGAGGGCTTCCGGACTGTCGAGCAAAAGGTCCAAATCGAAGTATCCGAAGTTCAGAGGGTCGAGATCCGGCTGCAACCATCGACCATGCGAAAGATCCTCAGCGTCAACGAGGACGGCCTTCCCGTGCCGTTCGTCCACATGATGGGGAACACCCGCGGCCAGCAGTTCGCCACCATCACGGATTCGCTCGGGCGCCTGGCCACACACGACATCCCCCCGGAAGTCACGGAACTCCGGGTGACCAGCCAGCAACCGCCGATCGCCGCTCCCATCGAAGAAGAAGGCCTCCTCACCCGGATACAGGTCAACCACATGCCAACCGTGGTCGTGAAACTACCCCCCACCAAGGGTCTCCGTCGCCGCGTTTGGAAGTATGGCCGGGGCTCTTCTTCCTCGTCGGGTGGGCACCCGAGTCCGCAGAGCCCAACCTACTCGCTCCTGTTGATCGCCTGGACTCACGGAGAGAATGCAGAAGCTATTATGGGAATAGGAGAAGGGCCGCCTATCCGCCTGACCGGCACAGAGGTCTTCGCCGCCCGGGACAAGGCCGCCTCCTCCCCGGTTCTTCTCGATCGCCGCAAGATACAGCGACGGCTCCCATTGCAGATAGATGGGCATGGACGCATCAACATCGCGCTGGGCAAGACGGCCTCCGCGATGACCTCGCAGGAGGCCCACCCGCCCGAGCACGCCTTCGACGGGAATCCCTCCACGCGCTGGTGTGCGAAAGATGGCGGCAAGGGTTACTGGCTGCAGGTCGATCTCGGCACGCCGCAAGATCTGGCCAGCTTGCGGATCCATTGGGAGCACGGTGGGAGCCGATATGACTATCGACTCGAGAGTTCGGTCGATGCGGAACGCTGGACCGAGTTGGTCCTCGCCAAACCCAACGCCACCACGACCGAGATCCAGACGGTCGATCTCACCGCCAAGGCAATCCGCTACCTACGCGTGACCGTCTTGGCGCAGGAAGAGTCCATGTATGCAAGCATCCGAGAACTTGAGGTCTTCGGCAAAAGCGACAAGGAGGGTGGGAGTAACAAACTCCTCTCGGGGTCGTTGAGAATCGAACCGCGAAGCCCGCACCACAACGGCGGAATGGTCAGCAATGGATACGGGAACATGGCCGAGCAGGATGCGCAGGGCCGGTGGTTCTTCGTCGCCCGCGACCGCGGGGCATACACATGCACGATCTTGCACCCCGATTATCTGCCCGCGAAGATCGAGATCCCTGCCTCCGCAGCAGGTGAAGTTGAAGAGCCACTCAAGATACCCTTGGTTGCCGGCTCCCGCGTGATTCTTCGAGCGACCTTCCAGCAAGAGATCTCTTCTTCGGTCCTGACCACCCGCGTACAGGGCCTGGGAAAAACCAGCTTCCGACTCTACGTGCAAGACGCCGCGCCAAAGGTCGCCAAAGAGCAGCTCGGAAAACCCTTCGACATCCCCCTCCCTTGCGCATTGAGTCCAGGCGAATTTGACTTCCGTATCTCGGGGCTTGGCAGCGCGACAATCACACGAAAAATGACGATCAAGGCTGGGCAACCAAGCGTGATCGACCTCGGAGAAGTAGACCCCCCGCCCAAGAGGCCGGCCAAGGATGTCAAGGCGGGCGTCAAGGCTCCGGTGGTCGCGCCCCTTCCAGCCAAACCAAAGGCGGACAAGAAGCCGATCAAGCCAAACAAATGATCTCCTGATCGGCCGAGACATTCCCCCACGATCCCGGCACCCGGATACGCACCCCTAAAGGATCGTCACTTCTATCGCATTGCTCGCGAGAATGAACTTTTGGTGGCTCTCGATTCCGATCCACTGAACGTTGAATTTCTTCCCTGCAAGCCATGGGTTATTGGGGATGTAAAGATACAGAGTCCTCCGTTTTGTCTCGGGAAGAAAAATGTGAGGCGTGACCAGTAGCGTCGCACCATGGATCGGCACACCGACACGGCCCGCGCCAACAACAAAGCCAGGCAAGCTGGTGTTGGCCCACGTCGGCACTGAGATGTGAATCTCATTGCCTCGGGCGGGAGTTCTCGTGGCCTGTATCTCGCAATAAGGATCCGGGCCATAGCAATCATACTGAGCGTGGCAGATGCCGCCGAAAAGCAACATGCCGAACGCGAGCAGCAGTTGCCGTACGCAGGATAGGACCGGGATCTTCCGATCCGTCGGAAACATCGAACCATCTCGACCACCGAGGTTCGGAAAGATCACGCTGAAGCGGCTTCCCTTGCCCTCCTCGCTCTCCGCCTCGATCCGGCCGCCGCACCGCTTCGTCAGGCACTTGACCATGAGGAGGCCAAGGCTTTTTCCACCGCCTCGACTTGCTGCACCCTTGCTTTGTTGTGTGCGAGGGCGGAACAGATCATCTTGCTCGGAGGCCGCGATGCCACAACCGTGATCCCAAACCGTCACGGCTACCGATCGCCCTCCAGCAATGCATGCCAGGTCAACCCCGATCTCGCCGCTTTCCGGAGTGAACCGGATCGCATTGTTCAGAAGATTCTGCAAGATCCGAGCAAGCTGCGCCGGATCGATCTGCGCCTTCCCGATCAGACCGTCGGTCGAGAAGGAAATCCTCTGCCTCCGGCTCGCTGCCTCCGGGGCAACTCGCTGGATTGCTCCCTTACAAATTCCCTCAAACGTCACCGGCTCGCCGCTCATGAATCTACCTCCGAAAACAATCGGCAGGTGGGGGACAACTCGGCAGGCGATAGGCTGGGTCAGCAGGCTCGTGACAAGATCTAGCCAGGCGAACCAGGAAGTTACCCGGCTTTTGCAAAGCTACGGCCCCTGCCAGAACGAGAGGAGGTTTCTAAGACACCGCTTTGGAACCTCTTACGGCCTTCTATGAAGTTGCACGCATCACCCTGTTGTTTCCGCTTTCGCACCCTTCGGCACAGGGGCTACATGTCACCTCGGCAACGGTGACGGGATCTGTTACACGCTCATCGGAACAGTGCGGACAAGGTCACGGGCAACGTGAAACGGTGCTGTAGATGGGACCGGATACGGTCCTGCTCAGCAGTGTCCCCCTCTATCGCGGCCTGGCAGTAGCGATAGACGCAGCGATGCAGGGGGTCGACCCCGTCGGCGCTCACGCTCAAAGCAAGCCATGGCCGCGCTGCGCGTGCGCCGCTCGAAGAGAGCTCGGCGCACCCGCGCAACCATGACCGTGCAGCAAGATCATCGCAAATCTCGCTCCATCGGCCGCCATCTGGAAACAGTTCCAGGGCCGCACGGTTCTCTTCGCGAAGATCCATGACGAGATCATCGGGGACCGGTGAGGATTCGGACTCGAGCGCTTCCAGCTGGCGCTTCGCCTGAGGAAAGCAACCTGTGTAGTGGAGATACACAGCGCGGTCGAAAGACCATTGACGCGCCTGACCCCAAGCGCACGCGCCGAGAGCCGCGATCACGGTGATGCCCAAGAAAGCCCGCAAGCGACGACCTCGACGATAAAACATGGTGCGAAACCCCTTATCCGAGGCGCATCGCGAAAGATGCTCGATCCGGTCATGCTCGCTGGGATGGCGCAAAAAAGATCGGTGCTTACCCTGCGAAACAGCCCTGCCAACACGCTGTAGAGCCTGTGCGCCTGCCGCAGCGCCGCCCAAGGAATCTGCGGCCAATTGGTCCGCTTCATATTCGAAGCGATGTGACAAACCTCTCAGCAACAACAGAGCCACCAGTGATGCTACTGCTCCGGCCACGATCAGATTTCGAGCGCTCATCTCCGCGACGCCCAAGGAAAGAGCCGGTGAGATGAGCAACAATGGCAAAAGAACAAATGCCACGAGTAGCAAGGCCGGGTGGTGGGCACGGGCATGAGCAACCTCGTGCGCCACAACGCCTCGGATCTCCATCGGATTCAGTAATGCCAGCAAGCCATCGCTGAGGATCAAATAACGTGGCCAGGGCAAGGGGCCGACCAACGCAGCGTTGATCACCCGGTAATCTGTTTGCATGGACAGGAGACCGCGGCGTGGAAATCCGAGCCTGGTAACCGTGTTGTGCAGATCTTGTTCGAGGTGTGCCGGCAACCGTGCAGAGACCGGAAAAACCAACCGAAGGGCCAGCGGCAGAATCAGGCAAAAGGCAACCGACAGAGCGAGGAGGCCGAGTAGAGATCCGAGGCTTGTCGCTTCCACAAACACATGGAGTGATCGAATCAATGCCAAGAGATCTGTTGCCGCGGTCGCCACAAAAACCAGCAAGAGAATGAACAGCATCATCGGCACTCGCCGCCTCCCCACCGAAGCCGGAACCGGTAGACCCTGGGCTTCAAGAGTACGCGCCATCGACTCCTCACCGAGACGCAGCGAAACCTCCATGAAGACCAAGGGGCTCACCAGAATCGCGAACTGAACCGTTGCCCAGGCCGATGGTCCGAGGTCGGGGATCCCTCCCCAGGCGATGATCGCGGCATAAGCAATCGGCACCGAAAGGGTTTGTAATCGAAGTCTGAAGCGCAGGCAGGAAATCAGCGAGGACTGGTCAGAGAGGAGTTGTTGCGCCCGGCTCGTAGTCGCCCGACTCAACAACCACGGCACGAAAATCAACGCCCACAAAAACCACAATCTCGGCGCGTCTTCGCCGGGCAACCGGTCACTCCACTCGCCATGAGCGGCGAGGATGGCCAAACCCAGAAGAAAAGAAGTGGAAGGTCCCAAGAGGTCAGACCAAGCGCCTTGTTCGAGTCATCGAAAGATCCTCATGGCCGAGCAGATCTCCACGCGAACGCCGGTCGGGCTTGCTCCAACCTCATCATTGCTACTCGCGGTGATCGCCATCCTTTCGACGATCGGCAGCCTCTTTTTGCTTCGCAAAGGCTTCATTGTAGAGGCGCTGAAAGCGCTTGGTCTTGCGAATGGCGCGGATGTCCGGATCCTTCGCAAAGAGCTCGCGCTCGAGATGGAGCGATGGGTCGACCCTTCCTGATGCCTGCAAACGAAAACAGTTCTCCAGCTCCGTCAGGGCCGACTCGAGATCTCCGCTGAGACTCATGCTGCAAGCCGCGTTGTAGTAGTGCGCCGGAGTCAACCGCTTCTTGTTGCCCTCCGCGTCACGCAACATCCTCTTCCATGTCGCTGCAGAAGTCTTGTAGTCACGCAATGCGTAATGCAAATTCGCCAGCTCCCCGAGGGCGATCACGCGACCCTCTGCCTCTTTCCCCTTCGCACGCCGATCGAGATCCTTGATCTTTTTCGCAACGAACGAGCGATCGCCCCATTGCGCAAGTGCCAGACCCACCGATTCACGCAACTCCTCCTCTTCGAAGTCGGTGTCCGATGCGATTTCTCGTAACTCATCCAGGACATCCTCTCCTGGCGAGGCCAGGAAGAGATCCCGCAGGGCAGGCACAACCAGATAGCGATTGTCCGAAGGAAACCAATCAGGGGTATCAATCAAAATGGTCAGATAGAACTCACCCATCCACGGCTGCAAAACCCGCAACTCGTCATATTGCCCGGCGAACACCATTTCGCTCTCGACCGCGCGACGCATGTAACCGACTCCGACCTTCTCCATCAGAGAGCGCAACTGCCGATAACGTACGCTTCCCGGGCCGACCCCTTTCTCCGCCTCCTGTTGCGCGGTGCGCAAGCGTGTCGAGAGAAGGGAGTAGCCCTTGCTTGCAGCGTCCAGAACAGCATCCACCGTCTTCTGCTCTAGCCCCTCTCCAGGCCGACCCTCGGCAAGATATTCCTCAAGCGCGGCTTCGAGATCGCCCTTCTCACGCTTGTCTTCCTGTGCTGGCAATCCCGTCACGACCAACGCCAGCGCGAATCCGCAGATCAGATACATGTCCTACTTGTACCGATTCCTGTGCCGAGTCGATACTAGATCGCCGGTTCAGGCGAGCATGATGTATCGACTGCCAAGGTGAGTTGCTTTGACCCGCCTGCGCCGATGGAAGAAGGGTTGGCCAGGCCCGTGCCGGAATCAGTTGGGGAACTTACCCGAAAATACTGTTCGCACCGGACCCATGAGCCAGTAACAGCCCGCTTCCCACTCCACCCTCAGCGTTCCCCCTCGGAGTTCGACCGTGACGGGCCACTCCGAAATCCTGTCGGTTTCTCGCGCCGCACAGGCGGCGGCCACTGCTCCGCTACCGCAGGCCAAGGTCTCCCCTGCCCCCCGCTCGAAGGTTCGCTGTTCGAGAACATCATCTTCGCGAACGCGTACAAACTCGACATTCACGCCGTCTGGGAATTCAGGAAGTTCCTGGAACGCGGAACCCACCTCGGAAACCGGAACCTCTTCAAGTTCCTGGTCGATGAAGATCACGGCGTGGGGATTGCCGACATTACCCCTGTGAAAAGACCATTCGGCTCCATCTACGGTGACCGTTCGCGGAGTTGCCTCGACCCTCACCGCGCCAGCCTCGACACTCGCCCCAACAACTTGGTTGTCGTCATCTCGAAGCACACGAGCCCGATGCAAGCCGCTATCGGTCTCGATCAACATCTCATCCTCAGAAACCACACCATGATCCACTGCCAGCTTGGCAACGCATCTCAGACCATTGCCACACATGGCGCCGCGGGAACCATCAGCATTCCACATGATCATCGACAGGTCTGCGCGGTCGCTCGGCGCAAGAAGTATCAGGCCATCCGCGCCCACTCCAAAATGACGATCTGCGATCAAGGGGGCGAGATCAGCAGCTTGCTCCGGCGACAGAGAGTGGCTGAAGGTGTTGACATAAACATAGTCATTGCCGGCACCCTCCATCTTGATGAATGGAATCTTCATATCGATCAGGGCCGATCCGCTATTGCGCGGCGAAACCCGGGGACATACTCCCCCAAAAGCGCCCATTCTTCCGGACGCGTTGCAAGAGTCAACGCAGACCACCCCTCTTCACTGCTCGAGCTTCCCTGTATTCTTGAAGTGTAGCTTGGCGACCTGACCGAGCAACTCCATGCCTCCGATGGACAAGACCCGGCGGCCGGCAACATCGACGGGCGCGCCTGCTCCCTTGTGCAAGTCGGTCCCGCAATCGGCCTCACAAGCGGCAAGCCCCTCGAGAAACGCGGTCCGGGCCAGAATCGAAGCCGCCGCCACCGCAGGGTGCTGCTCGGCTCGGGGTACCTGGGTCACGCGCGGAAGAGCAGCACCCATCTCCGCGCGCAACTTACCGAGGAGAAGCTCTTCGCGAGCAAAACGGTCCACGATCATTTCCTCTCCCTCATGGCGGCGTGCAAGAGGCGCGAGAACCTGCGTGTGCAAATCCGCTAGCAAGTCGTTCAAATTGCCCGTCTCGGCATAAAGGCGGTTGTAGTCCGGCGGGGCAAGGGCGATGACCTCGTGATCCAAGCTCTGTTCGATCGCTCCGGCGAGAGTGCGCACGCGGGTATCGCTCAGCGCCTTCGAGTCCGTGACACCAAGCTCTCTCAGGGCTGGTAAATCGCTATCCGTGACCCTGACCGCAGCCACGGACAGAGGCCCGAAGTAGTCGCCCTTCCCGGCTTCGTCGGAACCGATTGCTGTGGTGATTGATTCCAGGACTCCAGCAGGCTTCGGGGGCGCCAGATTGTCGAGGAATCGCTGCTCATACACGTCAAGAGCCTCTCCCTGGAGCACGAGCTTGCCGCTCCGGTAGCAGGTCAGAACCACTCCGAGCGACTTGACCGAGAAGAGTGCGTGTGGGACCGGTCGCCATTGCGCATCCGGCGGCAACCGCTCCTTGAGCGACTCCTCGAGATGGGTGGCCTCGAGGGGCCCTATCTCGAGAACACGCGTTTCCTGACTCAACGGTAGACCGTGATGGTTCGGCTCATGCCGGTGATCGGCAAGAGGATTGGCATCAGCAAGAAGTCGACAAACGAATACTCGGTATGAACCTCGTAGCCGGTCAGATCTGATGCCATCCGCTGAACATCAACCTCATTGACGCGCCAAAGGCCAAAGACTCCGTAGTACTGTCGCTGACTTTCCGAGCCCAAGCCCGTCGCACCGCCGCCGACACGATGCACATGCACCTGGCAGGCTGGCAGGCTGAGCAGGATCAGAACCAACAGAAGACTCCACAGGCCCGCGTGCTTGTTCATGGTCTTGTTCATGGTCTTGTTCACAGGTTCAGGTTTTACCAGTTCATGAGTTGCTTGGCTGCTTGTTCGTGAGCATCTGCCAATCGACGCTCCAGATCGTCCGCAAGTCGCCGACGCTCCTCGCGGTCAATCCTCGGCGGAACCTTCAAAGGCTCGCCAACAACGCCTGCGATCCGCGCGAAAGGGGCGGGCAACACAAATCGATCCCAGGAGTTGAACCTCTTTGCGCGGGAGACGGCGAAGCCGAGCGGCCAGATCGGCCGCCCACTCTTGGCCGCCATCTGGATCACCCCCCCCTGGACACTGCCCCGGGGACCGCGCGGGCCATCGGGCGTGATCACCCAGTGATTGCCACGGAACCTCTTGATCATTTCCAGAAAGGCTTTTGCACCTCCACGGGTCGATGAGCCTCTCACGGGAATAAAACCGCCCACTCCTTTGGCGATGCGAGCAATCACCTCGCCATCCCCATACTCGCTGACCAACGCGACCATGCTTTTCTTGCGGTAGAAAACAACAGGAAGAAGCATGTCGCCATGGAGACAGGCGAACAGACTCTTCTGCTCCGGACAGAAGGCCTCATCTTCCTTCATCCGGAATCGCCAGGTTGCTCCCAGCGCACGCAAAAAAATTATGCCGATGGCTCCGAACCAACGTGCGCGGCGAGGTGTGATCCGAATCTTCATGAATAACCATCGCCAACCCGCATCCAAGGGTCAACGACACCAAGTATGGCTAAGGGTTGACCGCGACCGAATCAACTATTCCTCTCCCACGCCATCTGCCGCATGATGGATGCCGCTGAAATATGGCTGGCACTCGTCACCACCACCGAACTGCCCTGTGACTGCGGACATGGAATTGGCTGCTCGTATCGCCCGGCGACTCTCCGAATTGAGGAGACAGTACGGCCTGTCCCAGGAGGCTGTTGGCCAGCTCTTGGACACGAGCCAGGCCACCGTCTCGCGCTGGGAAGATGAGGCTTCGGCCAGCCTGCCATCGGCGCTCGAAGTCTCCTTGCTGGCCCGGCACTGCGGGGTGAGCGCGGATTGGCTGCTCGGGATCAGCGAGCATCGAGAAAGTTTGCCCGAAGGCGAGGCCCTGGTCGATCAGGCTCTGCTCGATGCCTTCGCCGGGGCCAAGAGCCCCGAAGAGCTCGAAGAGGTGCTCGCAAACGACATCAGCTTCGGGGCGCTCTGGGTTCAGATTCCGGACAAGGCGAAGATCATGTCGGTGCGCGAAGCCCGGGCGCACATGAAGGCCGTTGGCCTTCATGTACAGGCTCTGGACTCGGACCTGTGGAAGCGCTGGGCCAAGCTAGTGCTCGGCTGACAGGCTGCTCTCTACCCGAACAAGTTCAGCTGCGGGAATTCTTTGCCGAGAACCTTGGCGGGATTGGTCTGTAGCCAGTTCTGCAAGACCGTCGCATAGACGCTGCGGAAGTCCGTGTTGAACTTCAGATCGCCACGATCGAGATCGGTAAGCGAGGGCATCTCACCATGGATCCCTCCGGCAATCGGAGTTCCAACCATGAACATCGGCCCCGCCGTGCCATGATCGGTACCGCGGCTGCCATTTTCCTTCACGCGCCGACCGAACTCGGAAAAGACCATCATCACGACGCGCTTGTCCAGGCCCAAACGGCGAAGGTCCTTCTGGAACCCGGAGATTGCAGCATCCATCTGCTCCATCAACTGGTTGTGCCTGAATTCCTGGTTGGTGTGGGTGTCGAAGCCATTGTGATAGGCATAGAAGACGCGCGTCGAAAGACCCGCGTTGATGAGGGCTGTGATGGTCCGCAATGAGGAGCCGACCGATGACTGGCCATAATTCACCGATGTGCGATAAGCGGAAGCCGCTTTGCGCACCTCGAGGCTGGACGCGTGCGCATTCTTCGATATCTTGCCTACAAGGGCAAGAATGTCATCCTGCATGCTGCCGCCATCCTGCATGTTGCCGCCCGACTCGGCGATCTTCTTGAAGGTGCTCATCTCATTCTCCGACCCCACGAACCGATACTTATTAGGGTCCTGGAAGGAGATCGGGCGATAGCTCTTGCCGCTGAGCGCGAGTGGAGGGCTTTTCGCCAGATTGATGGTGTAGTCGGGATCTTCCGCCCCGGCAGTGGCAAGGTCGCCCAAGCGTCCGAGCCAACCCGATGTCTTGAAGGCATCGCTGTTGTCCGCCGAATGCCAGATATCCATCGATTTGAAGTGCGAACGGTTCGGCTTCGGATAGCCGACCCCCTGCAAGACCGACAGGTCGCCGTCATCGAACAGCTCTCTCATGCCTTTGAGCGCGGGACTGAAAGCCACGCCATCGGCGAGCTTCAGGCACTCTTCGGGCTTGTGGCGGATCGAACGACGGACCTTGTGGTAGTCATCGTTATCGACAGGGACCACCGTGTTGAGGCCGTCATTGCCACCGCTCAACTGGAGCACGACAAGGATCTTGTTGTCCCCTTGGACACTCATCCCCGAAAGGGGTGACATCGTCGGCGCAAGGGCGAAGGCTCCCGCACCGGCGGCGCTCGAGCGCAGGAAGTCTCGGCGGTTCAAATCATTTCTGGTCATGACATTCTCCGTATGCTCTATCAGCAAATCTGAAATTCCGGTGTGGTGGTCAGCAGGTGCAGGGCCTCATTGAGTTTTGTGCTGGCACTGCGGCGATCGGTCAGGTCCAAGGGCTTGCCGCCTTCAGAGCCCTCGAGGAAATCGATCAGGGCGCTACGGCTCTTGGCGGAGAGCGGGATCGCCAGGAAGCGGGCCGTGAAGAGGTCGATGATCTCGTCCGCCGTCTTCACCCCGGCCTTTTCGACCCATGTGTAGATCGAAAACGATGGGCTACTGGACTGACGGCCGCGCGAAGAAGCGTTGCCCCGACTACGTGACGGGCGGCGACTCGATGAGGACCCCGAATTCACGGTCTGCCCGGCGATCAGCGCGCGGGTGATGTTGTACCGGGATAGCAAGTTACTCGACGTCACCCACGCCGCACCGCCATCCCAGCCCTTCACGTTCGGCGGCTGGAACAAGTGCTGCCCGATGGCATCGGCCGCGGCGGTCAGGGTGGTGCGCCCAGAGTAGAGCGATGTATTGGCAGGCTCGGCGCCGCTGGATCGCAGGAAGTTGACGAGGAGCATGATGGGGCTCTTGATCTGACGCCCTCTGACACGGTCGCTGTAAAACCACTCGGACGTGAAAAGAGCCCTCAAAAGCGGCTTGATCTCCCAGTTGGAGTTCCGAAGAAGTGCTGCATAGGGTTCGACCTCGGCATCGGTCGGATCGACCGCAAAGAACTTGAGGATCTTTCCGGCGATGTGCCGCGGGGCCTCATCCTGGGCGAGGATGGTGTTGATGATGTCATCACCATTGAACCGACCCTCCTGGCCCAAGAAGGTCTTCTTGCCGTAGTCGTGATTTCCACGATTGAAGGTGAATACTCCCGAGGCGCCGTAACCGAAGTTGCGATTGAACGTCCACCCGGTGAAGGCGCGGGCGGCTTCCTTGATGTCCTTCTCGGTGTAGTTTCCCTCACC
>CAZIVO010000073.1:0-18196 GCA_964542765.1 uncultured candidatus Brocadiaceae bacterium
ACAGATAACTGGGCCGCGAGCCTGCCGACTCGTCGTCCAAGCTCTCGCGCGGCACCGGCAGGAATTCGATGTCCTCGGGGGCAAACCTCGATGCCGACAGGAACGAGGTGTAGAAAACCCGAACCTCATCGATATCCCCGGCTTCGAACTGCTCGACCAGCGCGCCTACCACGATCCTCGCCGAGGCGAAGTCCATCTTGTCCAGCGGTGGCTCGACAAAAAACCGCTCGACCTCAAAACCTCGGCGCTGCAGGTAAGAATAGCCCTTGCGGCCGTAGACGAAGAACTTGACCTGCTGGCCCTGCTCCTTGCAGCGGTCAGCGAAATCATGAGCGCGCGACAGGATGCTGGCATTGTAGGCGCCGCACAAGCCGCGGTCAGAAGCGACCAGGAAGACCCCGACCGTTTTCACCTCACGGGGCTTGAACAGCGCAACTTGCGAGTCTCCAGCCAAGCTTGCCGACAGGTGCTGGCCGAGATTGCGCAACTCCACTGTATAGGGCCTATGCGCCAGAGCCTTGGCCTGCACCTTGCGCAGCTTCATCGACGCGACCATCTCCATCGCACGAGTGATCTGCTGGATGCTGCGGACCGATTTGATCCGACCCCGGAGTTCTTTGATGTTCGCCATGGCTATTCGGGCGTGGCCCTCACGATCAGGCCAAGAACTCCTTCGTGAAGTCAGCGGCCACCTGTCCAAGCTCGGCAGCGATCTCGTCGCTCCATTTCTTTTCCGTCATCAGCTTGTCCAAAAGCTCCGATTTATCGGAACGGAGATGCTCGAGATAAGCCTTCTCGAATTCCGCCACCCGACGCACCGGAACTTCATCGAGAGCTCCCGAAGTTCCGGCATGGATCATGGCGACCTGTTCGATCGCTCCCAGCGGCGCATACTGCCCCTGCTTGAGGAGTTCCACGAGGCGCTCGCCTCGACGCAAGGCTTGTTGCGTCGCCTTGTCGAGATCCGAACCAAACTGGGCGAAGGCCGCCAGTTCACGGAACTGAGCAAGTTCGATGCGCAGCCCGCCAGACAGTTTTTTCATCGCCGGAATCTGGGCGGCGCCACCAACTCGGGAAACCGAGATACCGGCGTTCACCGCGGGTCGCTGACCAGCATTGAAAAGGTTAGATTCGAGGAAAATCTGACCATCGGTGATCGAAATCACATTGGTCGGAATATAGGCCGACACATCCTCTTCTTGAGTCTCCACGATAGGCAAGGCCGTCAAGGACCCGCCACCCTTCAGATCCGATAGCTTCGCAGCGCGCTCCAGAAGGCGAGAGTGCAGGTTGAAGACATCGCCCGGGAAGGCCTCGCGCGCAGGCGGCCGCCGCAACAGCAACATGACCTGCCTGTAGGCCAGGGCCTGCTTGTAGAGATCGTCGTAGAAGATCACCACGTGGCGTCCTTCGTCACGGAAACGCTCGCCCATGGCCGCGCCCGTATAGCAGGCCATGTATTGCATCGATGCTTCCGACGAGGCGGGTGCGGAAACCACGATCGAGTAGGCCATCGCGCCATGCTCTTCGAGCTTGTTGACGACCGCCTTCACCGTGGACTGTTTCTGGCCCACCGCGACGTAAATGCAGATGACCTGTTCAGGATTGCTTGGATCGCCGCCACCCGTTCCCTTCTGATTGATCATGGTGTCGATGCAGATAGCGGTCTTGCCTGTCTGCCTGTCACCGATGATCAGCTCACGCTGACCGCGACCGATCGGAATCATCGAATCGATCGCCTTGATCCCTGTCTGCAAGGGCTCCGTCACCGGCTGGCGTTCGGGAACCGAGGGCGCCTGACCTTCGATCGGACGGTAGTCGTCGTCGCCGAACTCGATCGGACCCTTACCATCGATGGCATCGCCGAGCGCATTGACAACGCGACCGATCAGCGACATTCCGGTAGGGACGGAGATGATCCGACCGGTGGTCCGGACCGTGTCACCCTCCTTGATGAGCGTATCCGAGCCAAGCAAGACGGCGCCGACATTGTCCTCTTCGAGGTTGAGAGCAACACCGCGGACCCCGTTGGGGAACTCGATGAGTTCGTTCATCATGCAGTCGTCGAGACCGTGCACGCGAGCGACACCATCGCCAACCTGCAGAACAGTGCCTACATTCGACTCGCGCATCTCACCGGAGAAACCTTCGATCTCCTGCTTGAGAACACTGGTGACTTCAGAGGGTTTTAGATCCATGGGAGTTCAGTCAATCTTGGGGTAATGCAATATGACCGCTGTCAGGACAGCGGGGCCTCCATAAGCCTGTGCTCGAGCTCCTCGAGAGCTGTCGCAACGGACCCGTCGTAGAGTGTGGTGCCGATATAGATCCTCACACCACCGATCAGGTCCTGGTTCTGTTTGACGGTCAAGGCGACCTTCTTACCGTGCACACGGCTGACAGTCTCCTCGATCCTTGCGAGTTCAGCCTCGCCGATTTCCTTGGCGGTTTCGAGCACGCCTTCCGCTTCACCACGCATGGCGAGCGCCAGCAGTCGAAATGCCTGATGCAACTCGGGCAGGAGTTGTTCCCGCCTTCTCTCCAGCAATACCTCGACCAGATTGCTGGTGAGAGAATGTGCATCAACAACGAGATGCCGAAGTGCTGCCGAGCGAACCTGCTTGCGGCTGTCCGGGTCCAGAGCAATCGCCCTTACTGTCGGATCAGCCAGGACAGCCTGCAACGATGCCAGGTCAGCAGACACGGCATCGACCGCATCCACCTTAGACGCCGCACCGAAGAGTGCATGGGCATATCGCTTGGCCAGCAGGCTCACGTCAGTTTCTCCGGTCCTCTATTTCGCCGAGCAGTCCCTGGACCATCCGCCGATGATCATCATCGTCGAGGTCCTTTTGCAGGACGCGGCTGGCCGAGGAAATCGTCAGTTCGACCACTTCCTTGCGGATTTCGAGGAGCGCGCGCTGCTTGGCTGCCTCGATCTCGTCACTCGCCTTGAGGCGTTCCCGTTCAATCTCCGCCTTGGCCTCGCGCTGCGCTTCCTGGGCCTGCTTCTCGGCACGATTGATGGCGTCCTGGATCCTCTGGCGACCGTCCGCACGGGCCTTGTCCAGCTCTGCACGAGCCGCAGCCGCAGCTTCTTCGGCCTCGTTACGAGCCTTCTCTGCCGATGCAGCTGCGTCCACCACCTGCTGGTCGCGAGCCGCAAGCCCGCGCGTGATCGGTCCGAAGACGACCTTCCACATCAAGGGCAGCGAGAGGAGGAAGATCGCCCACGTCCAGAACGTCGCGCCGGTGGCGAATTCAAACGGGTTGAAACCGCCACCCTCGACAAGGCGAGAGATTACGGCGGAAATCATTCCGCCATACCCATCAGCAAGCCGATGACGACCGCGAACAGGGCAACACCTTCAACCAATGCCGCGAAAATCAAACCATTGGCGCGAATCGTGTCAGCGGCTTCGGGCTGGCGGGCGATGCCCGTTGTCACACCACCACCAACATGCCCGATACCGATCCCGGCACCGACGGCAGCTCCGCCAGCAGCGAGGCCGGCTCCAATACCTTTACTTGCAAGAAGGAATGAAAGCATCTCTATCTCCTATGAGACCATCTGACATCTTGGTCAGGGAAAAAAATCAGATCAGTGATCGGGATGGAAGGACTGCTGCACGAACAGAACGCTGAGATACACGAAGATGTATGCTTGCAACAGCACCACGAAAGATTCGATGATCATGATGAACACGGCCATTCCGATCGTCGGAATTGCCGTCGCCCATGATCCGACGACGCTCATCGACATCATCTTCGCGAACACAAAGATCATGCCGATAAATGAATAGATCAGGAGGTGGCCCGCCAGCATGTTGGCGAAAAGTCGCACCATGAGAGCGAAGGGTTTGACCACCAGCCCAACGAGTTCGACCACCACCATGAGCGGGAGCAGGATCACCGGCAACCCGCTCGGGACGAGGTTTTTCCAGTAGGCGAAGACACCCTGCTTGATCATGCCGCCGATCAACATGATCGAAAAGGTCACCATGGCCATGGCACCGGTAACGAACACGCAAGCCGTCGCCGTCACGCCCCCGGGCACAAGGCCCAGGAGATTCATGAAGGCGATGAAGAAGAAGACGTAGAGGAAGAGCGGCGCCCATTTCTCGCCCTCCTCCTTACCCATGAGGCTGCAGATCACCTCGTCGCGCAGCCAATGTACCCAGCCGCGAAATACCCGGATCACCCAAGGCGCGGTCGGGCTGGAGAAACTCCGTCGCACCGCGAGGAAGATGACGAGAATCAAGGCGATTGCAATCAACTGGAAGAGGTTGACGTTGTAGAAGGAGGTCAGATGCGGCTCCTCGGAGGAAGCGGGCCACACCTGCGGATTCATGTGTGCAAACTGCTGATGGAAGAACTCGCCGTTGGGCATGTCCATGGTCCGCTGCGGCGCGTCCTCGACATGACCAACATCTTGCGGGGACGACTGGACGGCGCCGTCTTGCGCGAAGCAAAGGGCGCTCAGGCATGCGATCGCACAGATGACACGGAACAGTCTCACCTCGGTCAGATCTCCTTCTTTTCGCTGATGGCGCTGGCTCTTGCACGGAGTGCCGCGCCGATCACCAGTGAGGACAAAATCTGGTAAAACGTCGCAGCAGCGGCGAATGCAACACCAAACGCCAGTCGCGCGTCGAATTTCACTTCCAAAAGGAATAATGTGATCATGCAGCCGATCACACCGAGGAACAGCAGGGCAAAATTCACCACGACGCCCATGAAATAGCGCTGCGCCGCGCTGTCGTGATCGCCAGGCAAGGTCGCATATCGACATTGAAGAGTCGTTCCGACGATCCCCAGAAGTGCGGATGCCCCGACTCCACCAGCAACCCATGCTCCCATGCCTGTCGGCAAGAAGCCGCTGAGCAGCGCCGCCCCCACCAGGACCAGCAAGGCGGCGGTTCCAAGGCCGCCGGCTCGCATCGCCAAGCTGCCGCCCCGGATCTGCAGGCTGTTCGGTGTCAGGCTAGCTGTCATCATCTTCGGACTCTCGTAAATCGGAACGAACGGGCTTTGAAGGTTCGTCCTCGACGACTTCGCCAGAACGCGCCTCCTCCAGACCCTTCTTGCTCTTACCGAACGGTAACGTCTGGGGGGCCGCCACCCGTAGCAGATGGATGAACCCTCCCACCGAACCCAGCAATACGCCGAGCACCAAGAACAGAGGCCTCGTGCTCAGCCACTGGTCCAGCTGATCGCCACCGTAAGAAAAGATCAAGACAGTGACCGTCAGGGTCATGCCCGCACCGAGGACGCCGGTCCCCCGGCCCTTTGGATCGATCGACATCTCCTGCTCAGAACACTGGTTGCGGAAGCTAAGCTCCCCAAGGCGCGAGAAATATAGATCAAGGGGCCACGGGTTCAATCATCGCGCCTGACAAAGACGATCTTTTTGAGCCCCCTCCCCGCTCGGCAGCCGGCCAGTGACCCCCTCCAAACCTTCTTGATCGTGGCAGCAACGAGTTCCAGAACCGGGCACGATACCTCCATCCTCCACATCAGCGACATCTCGGACCACATGGGCGGGGAAACGGGTCCGGACACGGCAGAATTCAAATGACCGGGCATCCCCCCACGGCTAGCCTCCGCTGTCCGTTTCCGCGCCCCGAACCACCCACTCTTGCCGCCCAAGGGCTTCTTGCGCCACTCACGGCAAATCCATGGGACTTCCTGGCCACCCCTTCCCCATCACCTCAGCCTGAACCTCGCGATGCCATCCAACGGCCCCGAACACCCTCCCCTGACCCCCAAGGAGATCCTGGCTAAACTCGACGATTACATCGTCGGGCAGGCCAAGGCCAAGCGAGCGGTCGCTGTCGCGCTCCGCAATCGCTGGCGGCGACGGCAACTCGACGAACAACTCGCCGCCGATGTCTACCCCAAGAACATCCTCTTGATCGGCCCCACCGGAGTCGGCAAGACCGAGATCGCCCGCCGTCTGGCGGCACTGGCAAAGGCCCCTTTCGTCAAGGTCGAGGCGAGTAAATACAGCGAAGTTGGCTATCACGGTCGCGATGTCGAATCCATGATCCGAGATCTGGCCGAGTCCGCTGTTGCCTTGGTCCGTCAAGAACACGCGTCAAGCGTTCGCGAACAAGCCGGTCAACATGCCGAGGAACGACTCCACACGGCACTGTGCCGGACCCGTGGAATCACCGATTTCGATGGTCGATCGGAGTTTCCGGCCTTCGCCGAACCAGGAGAGATCTGGCAGGCACCACCTTTTGCCGAAGACCAGACAGCCGAACCCGAGCGAGCCGACCAGAGCGAACTGCGTGCGGAACTGCTCGATCAGCTTCGTTCGGGCGCTCTCGAGGAAGATTTGGTGGAGATCGAGGTTGTCGATCATTCCACGCCAACGCTGGCCATCACCGGACCGCAGGGGAACGACGCCATGGGAATCGATACCCGTGCCTTGCAAGAACTGTGGGGCAGGAATCCGGCCACCCGTACCAAGATTTCCAGATTCACCATCAGCGAAGCCCGCGAGATCCTGGTCGAAGAAGAAGCCGAGAAGTTGATCGATCAGGATGCCATCGTTCGCGAGGCCCTCGAGCGAGCGGAAAATGATGGCATCGTCTTCCTCGACGAAATCGACAAGGTCGTGGGTTCCGGCGGCAGCGACGGACCGGACGTTTCCCGTGAAGGAGTGCAACGAGACCTCCTCCCGGTCGTCGAAGGTTGCGCTGTCTACACCCGCTACGGGCCCCTGCGCACGGATCACGTTCTTTTCATCGCTGCCGGGGCCTTCCACTTCCACACCCCTTCAGAGTTGATCCCCGAACTGCAGGGGCGTTTTCCCGTCCGCGTAGCTCTGCGCGACCTCACCGAGGAGGATTTCGTTCGGATTCTCACCGAACCGCGCAACAGTCTGGTTCGACAGTATCAAGCGCTCTTCTCGACCGAAGGCGTGAAACTGCGTTTTGCCGAGGACGGAGTCCGACGACTGGCAGCCCTGTCCTTCAGGGCAAACCAGATCACTCAGAACATCGGTGCGCGGCGCCTCTTGACCATCCTTGAGAAGTGCCTCGAAGACCTCGCCTTCGAGGCATCGGAGATGGCTGGCCAGGATGTGACCGTGGATGCGACACTCGTCGATGAAGTCCTGGGCGAGACTGCTGATGATGACGATCTCATCCAGTACAAGGTGTGATTCGCGGTCTGGCCGAACCGCAACGACCCTCTACTTTTTTACCTCGGGAGTTTCGCCCTTTTCCGGCGGCTTTTTCACGCGCTCGGCCAGCTTCCAGACCTGGATGAGCGCAGCCTTGAGTTCGCCCTCGACCTCGCTGACGGCATCCAGGCGCGTCCGAATTGCAACGACAGCCTCCTTGACCGATGTCTCCTTGGCAGCCAGCTCAGCCTGAGAATCCTTCAAAAGCTTGTCCTGAGCGGCCATCTCAGCCTTGAGTTCGGCGAGGGTCGTGGCCCTCGCAGCGAGTTGCTGTTCAAGCTCTTTCAGCGGCTTCATCTCCGCTTCGATGGCCGCCCGACGCCCCCTGACAGCCACCAGATCTTCCTCCATCGCCGCCAGTGCGGCGAGTTCTCCCGCCAGCTCTCGCATCTTTGTGCGCTGACGATCGAGCGAAGAAACCAGATCTTGCTCCGCACGGCGAAACTCGGCCTGTAAATCCTTATTCTCTTGCCGCACTCGCCAGAGTTCGCGCTCCAATAGCTTCCGCTCTGACCGACCGGCAGTGATTTGGCTATCCCACGCACTCCGCTGGACAGAATTAATCTTTCCAGAAAAGCCCTCGCATCCCGTCAACAAGGACAGCAAAAAGCACAGGCCGAGCACAAGGCTCGCCGTTATCAACTCCGACCAGTTCGAGGAATGAAGGAATATGGAACGCACTTTGATTTTGCTCAAGCCCGACACGCTGCAACGCGGCTTCGTGGGCTCTATTATCGCACGCTTCGAGAAAAAGGGGCTCAAGATCGCCGGTTTGAAGCTCATGCAGATGAATGCGGAGCTGGCCGCCCAGCACTATTCTGACCATGTCGACAAACCCTTCTACGAGGGTCTGGTCCGCTTCATGACCAGCCGGCCGATCGTGGCGATCGCGCTCGAGGGCATCGACGCCATCGTCATCTGCAGGAATATGATGGGTGCCACCTTCGGCTCGAAGGCCGCACCGGGCACCATCCGCGGCGATCATGGGGTGAGCAATTCATTCAATCTGATCCATGGCTCTGACAGTCCACAAGCAGCCGAAAAGGAACTTGCGTTATTCTTTCCTGAGGGGTGCCTGGATTACGATTTCGATGCCCTGCGCTGGATCTACGACCCCGAAGAGGAGTGGCCCGGCTCCTGACCGGTAAGCCGCCACCGAGGCCGACCTCCACCGAAAGCATCCTTATATCTCCTCGTTCCGTCGAGCCCTTCGGTTAGACTGAACCAATATTCATTTCACCCTCGAGCCCTTGGCTCAACCGGAAAGGCAACGTCGTGAATCCCCGCACACTGGCTTTGAGTATCGCGCTTTTGAACCTGTCGGCCGCCGCACAAGATCCAGGTCCCGAAGTCAGCCGAGCATGGACTGACTTCGTCCACAAAAATGGTGAGTGGACAGCGCAGTGGTGTCCGGCAACGGGAACGCCCAGTGCAATCTGGGGCGCCGGGCTGCGCCTACAAGAGCGGCCCATCGAGGTGATGAACAAGGCGCGAGCCCTGTCGGTCAGCATCCTCGACAAGCACCGGAAGTTGCTCGGCACCGGCGGTTCGACCTACGTCGAGCAAGTCGGCGCCAAGGTGGGCAGGGTCTGGGTTTTTGTCTACTCCCAGAAATTTTCCGGACTACCCGTGATCGATGGACGAGCCGATGTCCGGATCAACGAAAACGGTGTCCTGGCCATGTTCGGATCGCAAGCCTTGCCAATCCCTGCCGGGTTCAACGTGACGCCAAATCTGACCTCGGATCAGGCGCGACTGATCGGCTGGCAACATGTAGACCAGACGCCCCCCTCTTCGGAGATCAACCTGCCCGGACCTCGCCAGAATCAACTGGTCATCTGGGGTGACACCAGCGCCCGAACCAGAACAGCCGTGCGACTGGCATGGGAAGTTCCTGTCGATGCTTCCAGCGTGATCGGCCGCACCTATGTGGATGCGCTCACCGGACAAGTTCTGGAATGGGTCACCGATCGTTACGAATGCTTCGGCCACCATCACCAGGCCTCTTCATCACGAGCCCACGCTCCCACTGGCATGCACGTCGAGGTGATTCCTGGCTCACCGGCAGCCACGGTCAGCGGCACGGTGATGGCGTGGACCAATACCTCGGTCATGCCCAATGCAGCACCGAAGAATGTTCCGGTCGTGGGACTCAAGATCGGCTCCACCTACACGGACGAAAACGGCAAGTTCTCCCTGCCCGGAACATCGGTGCCCGTCACGATCAGCTTTGTCGGGCGGCATTGCAGCAATATCAATCCTTCTCAAGGAACCAAATTCAGCCGCTCGATCACTCTGACCGGAACCAACAACACCATCCAGATCTACTCGTCAAGTGCTCAGCAATTCGATCTATCGCAATCGACCTGCTACCACTTCACCGACAAATCAATGCGCTTCGTCCGTGGCCTGCTCGGAAACAGCACGCAACTCGACCGCCTGTCCGGAATCCGCGCGACCGTCAACCAGAAGCAAGCTTGCAACGCCTTCTACAGTCTCAATGCGATGACTTTCTTTCACGCCGCCGGCGGCTGCGTGAATACGGCCTACAACACGGTCGTCTCGCACGAATGGGGACATGGCCTCGATGACTGCTTCGGCGGCATCGCCCGTGGACAGATGCAAGAAGGCGTCGCCGACACCATCCCGATGCTGATGAATGATGACCCCATCGTCGGCCGCGACTTCCAGGGCTCCGGGACCAAGGTCCGGACTGGCACCAACACTCGCAAGTACCCTCCCTCCGGCTCGGTCCATCAGCAGGGTGAGGTATGGATGGGCTGGATGTGGGACTGTCGAACGAACTTCGTTGCCAGCTTGGGCCAGGCCAAGGGGCTCGATCTGGCACGAGAACTTTTCGTCGGCGTCTTCCCCACCAATCCTCCCAATCAAAGCACCGGAGTTCGCGAGATTTTCATCCTCGACGACGATGACGGCAACCTCAACAACGGCACACCGCACTACCTCGACCTGGAAAAGGCCTGCGTCAAGCGCAACATGCCTTTCCCCAAGCGAACCAACCCCGATGCCGGCAGTTACAAAACCTACGGCATGGGTTGCAAGGGCACGGGCAAGATGCCGTCCGCTTGCGGTTCAGCCAATACTGCGGGGCTCTTTCTTGATCTCGCTGGATTCGTCAATACCGAGTATGCGATCGAAGTCACTGCATCGGGCAACCTGAGCGTCTCGGGCTTCGAGATTCAGAGTAAATCCCGTCAGTCGGGGAGCGTGACCATCCAGACCCGACTCTACACGGCGAACGCACAAGGGCAGCCCGATCAGCAGGTCCGTAGCGGAACCATGGTCATCGGTGCCACCCCGGGTTTTTACAAGGCACAATTCTCTTCCCCCTATCAGGTCAGCAATGGAACCAAATTCTTCATTGGGTTCCTCAACCCAGCATCGTCCGTTTCCGTCCCGATTGTTCTCACGGGTACTCCCAGCACCGTCTTCACCAAGGGATTGATCGGCTGGGGCCGCACGCTCTTCTCCTTCCCCTGGTCGTGGAAGCTGGCTTGCACCGGAGGCCCCGGCGCTATTCCGACCCTCACCAATGATGGCGCCCCCGAACTCGGTTCGAGCTTCAAGCTGCATCTGGAATCGGCCGCTGCCAACGCCAACGCAGTCTTCTTGATCGGATCCTCCAAGACACGGTGGGCCGGATTCTCACTCCCCCTTGACCTGAATCCGATTGGCGCGCCAGGCTGTTCAATCCTGGCCGCTGCCGAGATCCAGATCCCGGTCACTGCCAACGCCAATGGATCGGCCGTTCTCACCTTGTCGATCCCGAACCAAGCGAGCTTGTTCCGCAAACCCTTCTTCGATCAGTTTCTGATCAAGGACACCGGTGCGAACCGTTTGGGCTGGGCCGTCAGCAACGCTGGCGAGGCCAAGGTAGGCAAAAAGCTCTAGGCCTGACCCTGGCCAATTGCTCGCGGGAGGGCGAGCGGGAGTCCGAACGGGAGTCCGAACGGGAGCCCGAACGGAACCCGCTCCCTCAGGCTATTCTCCCCGACTATCCGCGATCGGGCACGGAGAACCCCTCCATGCCGTATAGTCAAAAGAGCTCTCGGATATCCTCACCGTTCCGATCAAACAGATACCCCCGGAGAACCGCATCATGCGACCGACCCTTTTCACCCTTCTCGCAGCCCTGGTATCCCTCAGCTCCTTGGCCGCCCAAAATGACGACCGCCCATCGACCACGATTCCGGAAGGCATTCAGCGTGCCTGGACCGACTTCACCAGGCAAAACGGTAACGACTGGCGCGTCGCATGGAACGAGGTAACACGAACCCCTGAAGCTATCTGGGGACCCGGCCTCCGCCTGACCACCAATCCCGTTGCATCGACCGCGCAAGCGAGGATTCATGCACAGGCTGTGATCGAAACATATGCCTCACTGCTGGGGCAGGGCCAATCGCGCTTCGTCGAGGTGATCGGCGAAAAGGTACAGCGAGTCCATGTTTTCGTATATCGACAGCGCTATCGCGGGCTCGAGGTGATCGATGGACGTGCCGATGTCCGGATCCATGACAATGGCGTCCTGTCCCTCTTTGGATCGCAGGCTTGGCAGATTCCTGGTGGTTTCGAAATCCTGCCGAAGCTGGAGACCGGCGAAGCACGCGCCCGAGCAATTCGACATCTCCAACTCGAGGGAGCAGCACCCGGCATGGTGCCGGCCAAGGACCGATTGGTCATCTGGGCCGACATCCTCCAACCAAACAGTCCGGTTCGTCTCGCCTGGGAGGTCAAGATCGATCGCATGGCCGAGGAAAAGATTGGTCGCGCCTACATCGATGCGCGCAACGGACGCTTCCTCCAGTACCGCACCGATCTGCATAAATGCAACTTCGGTGACAGTCACTGCTCCGACGACCATCACGCGGCCGAACCGGAAATGAGCGAAGTGCGGATCGAGGTCATCCCCGACCCCGACCCCTCGACCGATGCCGGCTCTGTCGGTGGCACGATCATGGCCTGGACCAACATCGCCACCGATTCCACGGCGGCGCTCAAGAACATCCCGATGGTCAATATGCAGATCGGATCCACCTACACCGACAGCAACGGCAAGTTCAGCCTGCCCGGAACATCCGTCCCCGTGACCCTGCGCTTCACAGGAAAATACTGCGGCGCTATCACGGCACAGCAGGGAACAACGTTCAGCCGAAGCATCACGCTGACGGGAGCCAACAACCAGATTCAGATCTACACGGCCAACGCCGCACAATTCGACCGCTCACAGTCGACCTGCTACTTCACAACCAACCGCAACATGGAGTTTACCCGTGGAATTCTGGGCAACAAATCGCAGCTCACTCGATTGAACAGCATCCGCTCCACGGTCAATCGAAGCCAGTCCTGCAACGCCTTCTACTCAGGCATGACAATGACCTTCTTCCACGAGGCCGGCGGTTGCGCGAACACGGCCTTCCCCGATGTCATCGAACACGAATGGGGACACGGTCTCGATGATGCTTTCAATGGCGTCGCCCGTGGCCAGATGCAAGAAGGCTTGGCTGACACCGTTGCGATCATGCAGAACGACAATCCGATCATCGGCAACAAGTTCTTCCTGAACCGCACACCCAACTATGTTCGGATCGCAACCAACACCAAGCGCTGGCCACCATCGGGATCCGTCCACGCACAGGGCGAAGTCTGGATGGGCTGGTGCTGGGATTGCCGCAATGAACTGGTCACGAAGATGGGCAAGACAGCCGGGCTTGCACAGCTCCGAAAACTCTTCCTGGGTATCTTTGTGGCCGATCCACGCACCCAGCAAGCAGGCGCTCGCGAAGTCGCCTTGCTCGACGACAATGACGGCAATCTCAACAATGGCACCCCGAACTGCTTGCAACTGACCCGGGCCCTGAAGAAACGCAATATCCCCAACCCCATCGGCGCCTGCGCCGGTCAACCCGGGTATGGGACCTTCGGCATGGGCTGCAAGGGTTCGGGCAAGTTGCCGTCCGCCTGCGGTAGCGTCAACGGTAATGGCGGCACCCTGACCACCTGGACTCGAACCAACGAGTATTCCTACGGTTACAAGGCCAGCAAGGACATGACCGTGGTCGGTTTCTCGCTCTACACGCAAAGGATCACGGGCACCGGCTCCATGACCTGCGCCTTCTACGGCCCGACCAATTCCGCGATTCCGCCGACAGCTTCGGCGGCCACCGGGACCATGACGGTTGGCGCCAGCGCAGGCTGGTACACGGTCAAGCTCGCCAACCCCATCACGGTCAAGGCAGGCCAGAATTTCTGGGTTTCGCAATATGACACCCAGAACATCCGCGCGGCGAACCTCACGACAGGTACGCCACAGATGCTGCCAACCTTCTGGCGGCGGCCCGCGGGCGGCACGGGAGCATGGGGCACCAGTTCCATCGTCCAGTTCCCCTCATTCCGGGTCAATTGCTCTGGTGGTGGTGGCGGTGGTGCAGTCCCGGCCTTGACCAACAACGGCCTGCCCACCCTCGGCAAAAGCTTCCAGGTCAACCTCAACTCCGCGGCACCGAATAGCACGGCCAGCCTGATCATCGGGGTCTCGAAGAGTTCATGGACTTCGCTCAAGCTACCGCTCGACCTCGGTATCATCGGCGCACCCGGCTGCAGCCTGCTGGCATCGGCACAGCTACAGGTCCCCACCAAGACCAACGCATCCGGCAGCGCCAGCATCTCCATCACCATCCCCAACAGCGCCACGCTCGTCGGCAAGAAGTTCTACAACCAGTACCTGATCTATGACCCCAGCATCAACCGAGTGGGATGGGTTACAAGCAATGCCGGCGAGGGCATGGTCGGCAATCCATAGCCCATGAGGCACCGATCTACATGATCCTGGCTCATGGTGATCGGATCAGGCCATGACCGGTGGAACTCAAAAGCCCGTGGGCATGAGTTCCACCGAACTGGCGAGTAGTCTGACACAACTGCGCGAGGCTACCTCGGGGATGGACGTTCGAGATATTGCCCGGATAGAAGGCAGCGATGACCTCTTGCTGTTTCTCGAGGATGGCGATGAACGAGCCGCACTGCACCTCGTGCCCGGGGGAGCACGCGGGCGCGTCTGCTTGACCAGGCGCCGCTACCGGCGCCAGCAAATGCAGACAGGGCCTCTCATCGATCGCCTACGGACCACTCTCAAGGGCGCGTCCGTCACAGGGTTCGAGCAGTCACAAGGCGAGAAGCGCTGCCGGATCACTTTCGCCCGAACCACACACGACACCAAATTAAACATAGAGATAGAACTCTTTGGCCCCAGAGGGCTGTGGTGCGTGTGTGACACAGATGGGCAGATCCTCTTCCTTTCGCGACTTCCTCGAAGCCGCTCACGTGAATTGCGTCCCGGAACAATCTATGAACCGCCCGCCGGCAAACCACCGGGCCACGACAGCAAGAATCGATTCAGCGACAGCTCGCCCGAGGAAATCGATCGACACTTCACGGAGCGCGATCTCGCGCAGGAATCCAACTCTTTACGCGAATCGCTCACGCGCGCACTCGCCAGCGCAGAGAAGAAGATCGGTCATCGCATCAGCGGCCTCGAGCAAAAGGAGATGAGCATCAACACGGCCCCCGAACTACGACAGCAAGCGGATATGTTGCTGGCATACGGGCACACTGTTGATCGCGGCGCAACGGAATTGCGAACGCCACACCCCGAGGACCCACAACAAGAACTCATCATTCCACTCGACCCTGCTAAGGCGATCCCGGTACAAGCCCGGAACCTCTATCAACGAGCTCGCAAGCTGGAAACCTCCATCGACAGTTGCCGTGAACAAATCGCAATCGCGCGAGAATCTTCGGATCGATTGCGATCCCTGAACGAAGCTCTGCGCGCCTCACAAGATCAAGACTCACTCGAGGAAGTCCGAGAAAAGATGATCGCCAGCAGATGGCTGAAGGCGCCCGGCGAGCAAGCGGAAAAGCCTTCGGCGCGGACACGAAAGATCACTCAGGGGGAAGGTTTCCGACAATTTCAATCAGCCGAGGGCTACGCGATCCTGGTTGGCCGCAATAACCAGCAAAATGACAAGCTCTCCCTGCGGATTGCCCGCGGCAATGATCTCTGGTTCCACGTGGGGCGTGGCATGGCCGGAAGCCACGTCGTGGTTCGCTTACCCAAGGGTAAGACGGCCAGTCTCGAAACCATGCTCGATGCAGGCACCCTGGCCGTGTATTTCAGCAAGGGGCGCAACAGCACGACCGCCGAAGCTCTCTACACCCAGGCCAAGAACCTGCGGAAGCCCAAAGGCTCTCTGCCCGGCAGGGTTACCGTGACCGGTGAAAAATCGCTCGGCATCCGCATGGAGCCTGAACGAATCCAACGTCTTCTGAACAGCGCCGGCGATGAGATTTCCGGTTAGCCCCATCGTTCTTCGCCCACACAGCATCAACCGCTACAGTCCCAACCCCCGCTGATGGACGAGCAACAAAAACTCAAACACGCACAAGATGAGGTTGAACGAACCCTTCGCGCATCGCGCAAGAGCCCAGACAACCGAGATCTGGCCGCCGAAGTAGCCTTGGCGCGCAGCCACTTTGGTGACGAGTTGATGGAACACCACCGTTATGAAGAGGCTGCCGAACAGCACCGTGCGGCAATCGAGATCATTCACCAACACTCGGCAAGCGGTCTGACGGACGACGATCGCGAATTCGAACTCTCCATCGCATACGAACGACTGGGAGAATGCCTTCGATATATGGGCAATGCACCCGCTGCTCAGGACAGCTACCGCGAAGCCATGATCATTGCCCAGAGAATAGTGGAGCGTGAGCCCTACTCACCGGAGTATCAGCGGGGGCTGGCCATCTGCCATGACAACCTGGGCGAACTACTTGTCGAGCAAGGGCTGACAGAAGAAGCCCTGCGACAACACAGCGAAGCATTGAGGATCACGGAATCCCTGCTCGATCACCGTGCAGATCAATGGGAACCAGAGATGCCACCACGCCTCTTCAAGGTCGGCTTGCTGCTGGCTGCACGCGGCGAGGTAGAGTCAGCTCTCAATCACTACAGATCTGCGCTCGAAATCGCAGAGCGACTGACGCGAAGCACTCCGGGACAGCACGAAGATTTGCTCGCCACGGCTCACGAGCGCATTGGCGAGGTCGCCATGGACAATGGAAGCCTGGCCCAAGCACGTGCCAGCTTCGCGCAAGCTCTGCCTGTCCGACAAGAAATCCTCAAGACGATCCCCAACAACATAGAGGCCCGACGATCGCTGGCGATCTGCAGAGCGATGCTGGGTGAGATCCTGTTTGAACAAGGCGACCTGGAAGGCTCCCTCGTTCATTACCAGGAGGCATTCGAATTCGGCGCCAATCTGCGCGAGCAAGAACCCGGTGATCCGATCCTTATTCAAGACCACCTGATCGGCCACCAGAACATTGGTGATGTCCTGCAGCGGCAAGGCGACCTCCAGGGCGCTCAAGATAGCTTCGACAAAGCTCTGGCACTCGCTCACAAACTCATTGATGAGCATCCCGATCAGGGAGAATGGAGATTGGACCTCGCCGCCGCCCGCAACCGACTCGGCGATGTCGCGGCTGTGCGCGGCGATCATCGAACGTCGATCGACCACCACAGACAGGCCCTGATAACCCTCGAAGAACACGCTTCCTTCGATCCCTTGAGCATGGTGTGCCAGCGCGAGATAGGCGCCACGCACACACGAATCGGCCACGCACTCAAACAACATACGGACGACGAAACAGCCTTACAGCACTACCACCAAGCACTGGAGATCGCAAACCGCCTCGCAAAGCTCGACCTGGAGAATCCTGGGTTGCGGCGCGAACTGGCCGTAGCTCACAACGATCTCGGCCACGCCATGTACGACCTCGGTCGAAATGAAGAAGCGATAGAACTTCACCAGAAAGCCCTCGGCCTGACGCAAACTCTCACCGTGATGGATCCCTCCAACGCGGAATGGCAGCGAGACCTTGCTATCTGTCACGAAAGAGTCAGCGCCGTAATGCGGGAGCTTGGCCGCACACAGGAAATAGCCAAACACACCAAGGCTTCGTTTCAGATCTCTCTGAAACTGGCCCAGCACGATGAGTCGAATGCCGACTGGCAGCGGGATCTGGCCATGGCATGTGAAGCGATGGCGGATCTCCACGACTCATGCGGCGAAGCAGACAAGGCTCTGATCATGATGGAGCGATCAGGCACCATCTCGGCGCGCCTCTCTGCGGCTGACCCGAGCAATCTTCAACTCCGCCATGATCTTGCCATCAGTCACCACCGCCTCGCCGACCTTCTCGAACGCATGAGTAGAAGCGCCGATGCCCTCGCCCACCGGCGCGCTGGTGAGAAGATCGATCGGGAATTGGGTGCAAAGGAGTGAGCTTGTCTTCAGCCCGCAGTCTCACCGGCACGGAGTAGCGCAACCATGAGCAGTTTTGGTGATCACGGCAACTTGCCAGCGGCAAGGAAAGCAAGCCGCCGAGGCCGGATCATCGATTGGATAGCACTCGTGATCATCCTCGCTTCCCTGTTCGCCATCGGCAGCACCCTACCTCTCGGCACGGGAATCGAACAACTCAAGGCATGGGTCGCCGACCTCGGTCTTTTAGGTCCAATCGCATTCGGATCGATCTACATACTTGGCACGCTGATGTTCATTCCCGGCGGCGCTCTCTCCTTGGCCGCCGGCGCAGTTTTCGGACTCCTCGCCGGAGTCATAACCTTGTCGATTGCCTCCACCACGGCAGCCGCACTGGCCTTCCTGATCGCACGCTATCTGGCTCGCACAAGAATCGAAGCTCTGGCAACACGCCACCCACGCCTTGGCGCCGTCGACAGAGCTATCGAAGTCGGCGGCTGGCGCATCGTCGCCTTGCTACGCCTCGTCCCGGCTTTCCCTTTCAGTGCCGGCAACTACATCTTCGGGCTTACTGCCATCGGTTTCTGGCCCTATGTTCTGGCGAGTTGGATCTTCATGCTGCCCGGCACGATCCTCTACACCTACATTGGCTATCTGG
>CAZIVO010000074.1:0-5457 GCA_964542765.1 uncultured candidatus Brocadiaceae bacterium
AAGGGCTGCACCTGGATGGTGACGCCCTTTGCCCAGATCCCGTTCCGGACGAACGCCCTCGGCTCGAGTTCCTGGCCGGTGAGATTACCGAGCAGCCCGCAGATCGTGGGCGCAAGCTTCTATTCCCAGTACGCGCTTCTCGACCCCCGGACCCTGACTCCGCTGAAGGTTACCCTCTCCAATGGCCTGAAAATAATCGTAGGTGGCGTGAAGTAGCCTCAGGGATGGCACGCAAGATCTGCGAGTGCTAAGACAAGCAAGCTGCCACCGAGCGACTCGATCCCGGGCCGCTCGGTGGTGAAAACACCCTCCTCGCATGCTTCCAGGACACGCAATCCAGGGCTTCTCGCTGGCGCTCCTCGTGCTGCTGGGCGCGACCCGAGTAGCCGCCCTGGGCCCGATGCCGCAAGACCCTCCGGTGGTCGCGGGGTTCGACCGTGAGTTCCGCGGCCGTCCGCAAGCCCGGGCCGCCGGGGGCCGGCTACTCCTGGGCGAACTCGGCTGCGCGGCTTGCCACACCATCCAGACCGAGGGCGTTACCCCCCGGCGAGCGCCGCGCCTGAAAAACGTTGCCGCTCGCATGCATCCCGCGCAACTACAAGCCTTCATCGAAGATCCCCACCGTACCAAGCCCGGAACCACCATGCCTGACCTGTGGCACGGTGTCGCGCCTGCAGAGCGTGCGCGCGAAGCCGAGGCCATCGCACAGTTCTTGATCTCACTGGCGCCGGGTAAGTTCGGGTTGCACGCGACCGACGAGGCCGCCGCGGCCCGGGGTGCCGCACATTTCGATCGACTGGGTTGCGCGGCCTGCCACGCGCCAAACCAGCAGGGCGCGCAACCGCCGGCGCATTCGGTGCCGCTGCCGCAGATGGCAGGCCGTTACGACGTCGGGCAGATCGAGCGTTTCCTGCGCGACCCCCTTTCGATCCGCCCCTCGGGCCGGATGCCTCGACTGAACCTGAGTGGGCGCGAGGCGCGCGATCTCGCCCATCACCTTCTTGCGGGCACGGAAGTTCCCGGCGCCCTCAAATACACCCTCTTCGGCGGGCCACTGGAAAGTCTCGATGACTTCGAAGAACGTCACCCCGAGGCAACAGGTGTCTGCGATGGCTTCGATCCCAAGGTTGCAAGGCGAGGCAGCAACTACTCCTTGCGCTTCGACGGCTGGCTCGAGGTGCCACGTCCCGGCCTCTACACCTTTCATCTGACCTCGGACGATGGCAGCAGGATGTGGATCGGTGGCAAGGAGCTGATCGACAATGATGGTGTTCGCCGCAACCATCAGCCGCGCACACGATCGAAAGCAGTCGAGTTGACTGCCGGATGGAACGCCTTGCGAGTCGACTACTTCCAGCGCGGCCGCGAAGCCGTTCTGGATTTGGAGTGGCAGGGACCGGACCTGCCGCGTGCACCCATCACCGCCTCATCTCTGCGCTCTTCCCGCAAAGCCATTCCCGCCTTCGAACCCCCTGCCCTCGATCCACAAAAGGTCACCCGAGGACGTCAAGCCTTCGTGTCGCGGCGTTGCGTCTCCTGTCACATCGAGGTGCTCCGCAAGACCGAAGCCCCCCCATTGCCCATCACGGACCCCGCAGGCGGATGTCTGGGAACCACGCCCGGCTCGCATCCCGACTACCACCTCGACCAAGAACAGCGACTCGCCCTGCGCGCCGCGCTTGGGGCACCACCGCCAACACGGTCCGAAGCGCTCGACCACGATCTCGCCAGCTACAACTGCCGTGCTTGTCACGAACGCGATGGCCGTGGCGGCGTCCCCGATGATCGCGACCACCTCTTCACCAGTTCCGGACAGGACCTCGGTGACGAAGGCCGCCTGCCACCGAGCTTGACCGGTGTCGGCCAGCGCTTGCAAGCGGACTGGTTGCACGAGGTCCTGGTCGAGAGGAAACGGGTTCGCGGCTATCTGCACACTCGCATGCCCGAGTACGACGCGCCCACGATGGAGCGCATCGCAAAGGCGCTGACCACCATCGACCGACGACCGAGTCAGAGACCAAAGATCACCGACACCATCGAAGAGGCTCGTGCTGCAGGCCATCGACTCGTGGGTACCGAAGGCCTCGCCTGCATCGTCTGTCACGATTTTCACCGCCGCAAAGCGCCAACGATGGGCGTGATCGATCTGATCCACAGCCACGAACGGCTCAACGTGGATTGGTTCCGCTCCTTCATGCTGGAACCAGAACGCTATCACCAGGGCACACGCATGCCGCGCTTTTGGGTCGATGGGCGCAGCGCTCGCACCGAGATCCTCGATGGGGATGCCGACCGACAGATCCATGCCATCTGGACCTATCTGCAAGATGGTGAGCGGATGCTCGATCCCAAGGGACTCAGCCGCAAGAGCCTCGAGTTGATCGTCGGTGGCGAAACCATCGTCTATCGCGGCAAGATCTGGGAGGCCGGCTGGCGAGGCATCTGTGTCGGCCACCCCGAACGAATCAACCTCGGCTTCGATGCGCAAGAAATGCGGCTCGCCCTGCTCTGGAAGGGCCGCTTCCTCGACGTTTCCGCCCACTGGCGAAGCCAGGGGATGGGGAGAATCCGGCCGCGCGGAACCGATATCATCGTCTTCCCCCACGGCGCACCCATCGCCCGACTGGAATCTTCTCAGACGCCCTGGCCTCAAGCGGTCGGCCGCGAAGCAGGGTTTCATTTCCGCGGTTACGACCTCGACGAGGCGAACCGTCCGACCTTCCGCTATGCCTTCGGCGGCATCGAGATCGAGGACTTTTCTTACCCTAGCGAGACCGGTGACCGTGTTCGCCTGACTCGCAATCTGACATTTCGCTCCAACACCGACGAGAAGCTTTGGCTCCGCGCCGGAACAGGAAAAAAGATCGTCGGCCACGAGGCTGAGGGCTTCCGGATCGATGACCGGATGACCATCACGCCCTCGGTCGACGGTAGCTTGATCCGTTCCGCCACGGAACTTCTCGTGCCTGTGCGGATCCAGAAGGGCCGAGCCAACATCATCTTGGAGTATTCATGGTGAAGGCAAACTATCACGGCCTCGCCCTTCTGGTCACTGCGACAGCAGCTGCACAGAACTTGCCACCCATCGGATCCGACATCGAACGCGAAGCCGCTTACTACGAGATCGTCGATATCCCTGTTCCCACGCAGCACCACATCGAAGCTACCAGCTTTCTCGAACTTCCCGATGGAAGACTGCTCATGGGCACGCGGCGAGGAGATGTTTTCTTCGTGTCGGGAGCAGATACCACCCCTCCCGCCCCACGTTTCGAACTCTTCGCGACCGGCCTGCACGAGGTCTTCGGTCTGGCACAACGCGAAGGCACGATCTACGCAACACAGCAAGGCGAGGTGACGCGACTCATCGATCGCAACGGCGATGGCCGGGTTGATCGTTACGAAACAGTCAGCGATGCCTGGGGGTTCGGAGGCGAGCACGAGTTCGCCTTCGGTTCAGATTTCGATACCAACGGAGATATCTGGGTCCTCCTCGGACTGACCGGATCCTACACCTCGGAAAATCTCTTTCGCGGATGGTGCCTGCGGGTTCGCGCAGATGGAACCACCATCCCGACCTGCAGCGGCCTGCGCAGCCCGGGCGGCATCGGCTCCAACCTTGCCGGCGACATGTTCTATGTCGAAAGCCAAGGCCCCTGGAACGGCAGCTGCAGCCTGCGCCAACTTCGCCACGGGGCCTTCATGGGCCATCCAATCGGCAACAAGTGGTACGAGCATGCCCCGAACATGGGGCCACGCCCTGCCGAACCCACCGGTGGCCGTGAAGGCCGCCGTCATATCGACGCGCAACGCATCCCACAGCTGGCCATGCCAGCTGTGGTTCTTCCCTACAAGAAGATGGGGCAGTCTGCTTCGGCGGTCACCTGCGATCGCAGCGAAGGTGCCTTCGGACCGTATGCAGGTCAGTTCTTCCTGGCCGACTACACGCTCAGCTTGGTGATGCGCGTCGATCTCGAAAAGGTCGGCGGACAGTATCAGGGTGCCTGCTTCCCCTTCCGCGAGGGCTTCAAAACCGGCCTGATCGGCGGCATCCTCACCCGCAAGGGCCAACTCTTTGTCAGTGGATCGAGCCGAGGCTGGCCGACGCGCGGCGCTTCACCATCCGCGCTCCAGAGGCTCCACTGGAAGAAAAAAGTTCCTTTCGAAGTCCACAAGATGAGGCTGAGCGGCAGCGGTTTTCTCCTCACCTTTACCCGACCTGTCGATCCGCGGACGGCCACCATCGTGGAAAGCTACGCGATCTCGACCTACACCCACCATTTCAGGGGCGCCTATGGCAGCCCCGAAATCGACCACACCCATCCCAGCATCCGTGAGGCAAAAGTATCAGCGGATGGAATGACAGTCCGGCTCGAGGTCGAAGGCCTGCAGATCGGACATGTTCACGAGCTGAAACTCCCGGGTCTGCGCGCACGAAACGGAGAGGAACTCCTGCACGATGTCGCCTACTACACGCTCAATCGCTTGAAATAGGCGGTGACCGTCAGGCGCCGATCTCCGCGCGATGCTCCTCAACACTCCGGGGCAAGGAGGTCGCCTCATCGATATGCGCGGACCGAAGCTGATCAAGCGTTAGACCCGTCGCAGCAGATAGATCCGCACCTTCGAGATGTGCTCCCCGCAATCGCGCTCCATAGACGCGAGCGCCCTTGAAGTCGGCGCCTTCGAGGTGCGCACCTTGCAAGTCATAGCGGCAGAGATACAGATGCTTCAAATCCAGAAGAGCGTGACCGGAAACCGGCTTGGCATATCCCCCAAGCACCGAAAGTATGGCCTGAATCGTCGGATCAGGCCGACCCGATGATGATGGCAAAAGCTTGGAACCCTTGCCGGATGAGGCTTTTTTATAGGGGGCTCCCTCCCCCTTCTGATCTCGCGATGTCAAACGCGAGCGCTTTGTTTGAGACCTCTTCAAGGACGCATGCTCTTGGAGATAAGACACCAACATGTCGGTCACCGCAGGCCGCCATCCTGGCTCGGATTCCCCCAGGGCCCCCAGGGCAACGGCGGCCTTCAGCCGGGCAGGTTCGTCGGAACTTCGCAAGCCTTCAACGATCTCGCTGAAGGCTTCATCCACCGACAGATCCGCAGTTTCTGGTGACACCGAGCTCGCCGAACTGGAAGTCGTTACTGGGGTTGATTCTCGGAGACGGGGTTGTTCCCGGGGTGCCGGATCAGGCTTCCGCGCATGACCTTGGGATGCCCGCTCCCTGCGCTGCTCGACAACTTCCTTCTCCTCCTGGTGCCTTTGCGCCTCCTCTTGCTCCCGCCGCTCAATCATCTCCTTCTCCGCCTGACGACGCGCTTCTTCCTTCGCGTGACGCTCGGCCGCTTTCGCCTGGCGGCGCGCTTCTTCTTTCACACGCTCGGCTTCTTCCGCCTGGCGACGCGCTTCTTCCTTCGCGTGACGCTCGGCCGCTTTCGCCTGGCGGCGCGCTT
>CAZIVO010000074.1:5557-16929 GCA_964542765.1 uncultured candidatus Brocadiaceae bacterium
CCGCCTGACGACGCGCTTCTTCCTTCGCACGCTCGGCCGCTTTCGCCTGACGGCGCGCTTCTTCCTTCGCACGCTTCTCGTCTGCTTCCGCCTGACGGCGCTCTTCTTCCTTCACGCGCTCGGCCGCTTTCGCCTGACGGCGCGCTTCTTCCTTCGCACGCTTCTCGGCTGCTTTCTTCTGGCGGCGCGCTTCTTCCTTCGCACGCTCGGCTTCTTCCGCCTGAAGATGTGCTTCTTCTTGGGCGCGCTGCTCGGCGGCGGCCCTTTCCGTCCGGAGACGCTTGAGAGACTCTTCCTCCGCCGAGGACGAGAAGACCGGATCCACGACCGAATCCGATCCCATGCTCGATTGGGACAATGCTATTTCGTTCTGCTCTCGCAGGGATATCGCAACCGCATACAAACGTGCCGCCAAGACGAGCATGGCCCCACCGAGAACAACTCCCAGGATAATGATGCAACCAACCCAACGAGTCTGCATGGCCACATCCATCGGCAGCAAGACAACTTCTTCACCGGCCTGCAGAGCATCTTGTCGCCAAGCCGCGAAGGCCTCGGCCTCCATTGACGGGATGATGCCCAGAACCAGCCATAGCAAGAGCGCCACCGCTACGGAGACGATGCTGACAAGCGTTGCCCAGTACAAGGTGTCGGATCGAGTCGTTCGGAATTCGTCAGGGTGATCTTCCATGGTGCATTCCCACAGCATGACAGGGGTGACCGGGCGATCACCTCGGCAGCATCGAGAAAGGCCTAGCCTAACTATGCCGCAGGGATTTCGCGAAGAGATGAACTCACTTCGCCATCAGCACGCCAGGAAAATCACACTAAACAACCCCATGGCAAGGCCATCACGGCCACGCCCGAAGTCTTGGAGAACTCATAGAAAACAGTCAAAGCCGATGAGTTTTCTGGCGCCTCGAACATCTGCAGGCAAGGCCAACCCGAACGGCAGCCTCCCTTTCAGGCAAAGATGTCCTGCACGACCTTCCCGTGGACATCGGTCAAGCGGAAATCGCGACCCGCGTAACGGTGCGTCAGCTTTTCATGATCAATGCCAAGAGCGTGCAAGATGGTCGCGTGAAGGTCGTGCATGTGCATTTTATTCTCGACGGCGATGTGACCGATCTCATCGGTCGAGCCGTGGGCATGGCCTGCCTTCACGCCGCCACCAGCCAACCAAACGGTGAAACCCCGAGGGTTGTGATCGCGTCCATCAGCGCCTTGGGCGAAGGGGGTCCTTCCGAACTCGCCTCCCCACCACACCAATGTATCCTCGAGCAAACCACGGGCTTTGAGGTCCGCGAGCAATCCGGCGACAGGCTTGTCGGTCGCCCGCGCATGGATCTCGTGCTGACGGATCTTGCTGTGTTGATCCCAGCGTGGGTTCTGCCCCTCATCCGCATAGTTAACCTGAACGAAGCGTACCCCCGCCTCACAGAGGCGGCGTGCTAACAGGCACTGCCGACCAAAATCATCGGTGGTCTTCTCGCCAATTCCGTAGAGCCGCTGCGTCGCTACCGATTCGTCAGCGAGTTCGAAGAGATCCGGTGCATGTGTCTGCATGCGCCAGGCCAGTTCGAAGGACTCGATGGTCGCTTCAAGCCGATCGTCCGCATCAGCGCGGTTGAGCTGGATCTGGTTCATCTTCTGCAAGAAGGCGAACTGTCGCCGCTGCGACTCGATCGGCACGCCGACATTGCTGAGATGGCGGATCCTGGCCTCCTTCGCCGACTGCAGTGCCCTACCCACGGCCGTTCCCTGGTAGATCGCCGGCAGGAAGGCATTGCTATAATTCCTCGGTCCACCCTTGGTCGCCGACGGACAGATTGTCACGAAACCCGGAAGGTTCTGATTGGCCGTGCCCAGGCCATAGGTCAGCCAACTCCCGAACGATGGGCGCACGAGATTGGTCGCCCCGGTATGCATGAACAATGTCGATGGGCCATGCGCAACGCCTTCGGTTTGCATCGAGTGGATGAAACACAGGTCATCGACATGGCGGGCAATTTCGGGGAACAGATTGGAGACCCATCGGCCGCTCTCCCCATACCGAGAGAATCCCCAAGGCGACTTCATGAGCTTGCGCTTGCTCTTCTTGCCGAAGGTGCCGAAGCGGACACCCACGAAATCGATCTCCTTACCGTCGGAGCGCGCCAACTCCGGCTTGTGGTCGAAGGTGTCGACATGACTGGGCCCGCCTTGCATGTAGATGAAAATCACGCGCTTGGCCCTCGGGAGGAACATCGGTTCCTTGGGGGCCAGGGGGTTCTCCCCGGCCAGCGGGACCGCCGCGGCCGCTTCTCCGCCAAGGATGCCTCCGAGTGCGAGCGAACCGAAACCGCAGGCGGTGCGCCTGAGCAACTCGCGACGGTTCAGTGCAGGTAGGTTCGCCGGTGCCATCGGTACAGGAATCTCAGTGCAGGTAGCGGAAATCGAGACAAGCGAAGAGCGCATGATACAGGCTGGCCCAGGCCGCCGGCTCATTTTCAGCGTCCGGCCCGAAAGAGCGAAGATGAGTCAGGAACAGCGCCCTCTCTGCGGCCAGTGGAGATCGACCGAGAACCTCGTGGTAAACCCGCTCCACCCGATCACCAAGACCAGAAGGCTCCTCCAGCAATCGCACTGCCGCATGCTCTGCATTCTCCCTCACGTAGGGACTGTTCATGAGGAACAGGGCTTGGGTCGGAATCGTGCTCGCTGAACGAGCACCGATCACGATGTTGGGAGTGGCAGCGTCGAAAATCTCGAAGAACTCGAGAACGGCATTGCGGAAGGCCGGCACATAGACGCTGCGCCTGTGGCCGCTGTGGTCATAGGAAGTATCGTACTGGGCAAGTTTCTTGATCGTGGCTCCGCCACGGGCGAGATCGAGTTGTCCGCTGACCAAAAGCATCGCGTCACGCAGACATTCAGCTTCTAGCCGACGCCGATGCGCGTGGGAAAACAAGCGACCCTCCGGGTCCTTGGCGCGAGACCCCGGGCTCGGCGTAACACTCATTGCGTATGCGCGAGACAAGACCATTTCACGAACAAGAGTCTTGGTCGACCAACCCTGATCGATGAAGCGCGATGCCAACCAATCGAGAAGTTCGGGATGACTCGGCACAGCACCCGTCACTCCGAAGTTGTCCGGAGTGGCAACGATGCCACGACCAAAGAGCCAGTGCCAAACGCGATTGACCCAGACACGAGCCGTCAGCGGATTGGTTTCACTCACGATCCACTCGGCAAGGGCGCGGCGGCCACTCTCATCATCCGAGATCTTTGGTGAACCAGAGCCTTCAGCCTGAACAGCACTCAGGAATCCTCTATTGACGACATCACCCAGGCTGCGCACCACCCCTCGCACACGCACGTGTTCGTCACCAACCTCACTGGCGTCCACGACACACATCACGGTCGGGCGCTCGCCCGCCTGCTTCTTCAGTTCCGCCAGTTCCTTCTCCAACACCTTGACCCTCGCCTTTTGACCCTCCTTGGCCGTGGCGTCAACTTTGGGTTTCTGTTGTCCATCTTGCCTGAGCGAACTGGTCGCCGAGGCCCTCCCCGCGATGAGTTGGATCGAATCCGCGATCACATGGCCGTCCGTGCCATCGTTGGAGATTTCCACGAGCAATTGTCGGCCTCGCTTGAGCCTAAATTCTCCAAGCGAAACGAAACTGCCATCGATGGGTGGTTTCTTGGTCTGGTCCACAGCGATCGCCGCTGTTCCATCCAGATGGTGAACCGTGACCGGGACGTTACTCGCACGGTTTCCTCCGTGCGTGTAGGACAGGCGAATTTCATAATGACCGGCGGCGGGAAGCGTCGCCGTGTACTGGATGCTGCAATCGCCCTTGGCCTTGTTCTCGTCATGGATATACCTCGCGCCCACATAGCCCGGAGCGAAGATGGACGGCTTCCACACACCCAAAGCCATTGCCTCATCATCATCGATGAGGATGCCGCGCAGGAACTCGGGGTTGATCGATGTCTGGTCGGTCTTGCCGCCACTCTTCCTGAGTTTCGCCCGGGCCGTTTTCAAGTCGCGTTGTCTCTCCGCCAACTTCGCGGCAAGCCCCTTCCAGTGGACCTCGTCCTTCTTCTTCAGTGGCAAATCTCGGCTCACCCACCTGGAAACATTGCCGGGAGTCAACGACTTGGTGCTGCCAAGGATGCCGGCTAATGCGTAGTAGTCCGTCGTCGGAACCGGATCGAACTTGTGGTCATGGCATCGTGCACAACCAAGCGTCATGCCCAGGAAGGCACGGCCGATCGTATCGATCTGTTCATCGATGACATCCATGCGCAACAGTTCCTTGTCCTGCTGTTCATAGTTGTTCGGGCCAAGAAGCAGGAAACCCGTCGCGATCAGACGGGCGGCTCGATCCGATGATTCGCTATCCGGAAGAAGATCGCCGGCAAGTTGCTCCGAAGCAAAGACGTCGAAAGCCTTGTCCTCGTTGAATGAATCGATGACATAGTCCCGGTAGCGCCATGCGTCCTTGAACATCAAGCTGCGCCCGCCGCCGCTAGACTCCGCAAAACGGGCCACGTCTAGCCAATGCCGACCCCAGCGCTCCCCGAAATGCGGCGATGCGAGCAACTGGTCCACCTTTTTTTCGAATGCTTCCGCCGTGGGATCAGCAAGGAACCGTTCTATATCCTCGGGTCGCGGTGGCAAACCCGTCAGATCGAAGAACACCCTGCGCAAAAGGGTAGAGGAGTGCGCCGGCTGCGCTGGGCGCAAGCCCTCAGCCTCCATCCGTGCGAGCAGAAATCGATCGATCACCGTGCGCGGCCAGGCCGCATCGCGGGTATGCGGTACTGCCTGGACCTCGCGGGCTTCAAACGCCCAATGCGAATGGCCGCCACCAGCGTCTTGCCCGCAAACAGATGCGGCGGCCGCAAGACCTATGATCCCGACCAAGACTCGCTGGGCTCCAAAGCGCATGGGAGCTATTGAACCCAACATCGGATGGCTCGTCAGGCTCCAAACCGAATTGGTACCCCCCGGGTACATCGGATGGCCGGTCAGCCGCTAAAGGAGTGGTTTCGCCTCCTCCGGCTGCCGTTCAGACGATCACACAGGCCGCCCCACCCAGTTCACCACCAGGTCCTTCAACTCGGCTGTCGCCTCCCAGAGAATCGAATGCGTACAGCCAGGGAAGATGCGAACCTCGCACATCGGAACCCGTCGAAACCTCGGCTCACATTGTTCGCGAATATCCGAGTGTTCTCCGAAAAGGCAGAGTACGGGACAAGAAATGGCAGCGAGGGCCTCGTCCGAGAAGGGCGCAGCGGCCTCGAGATCTGCAACCAGGGAAGTCCCGTAGATCAAATCCCGCGCCGTCAGCAAGAGCTTGTTGCGCTTGCGTTCGCTGTGACGACCCTTCCATGTGGCAAAGTTCTTCGCGATCAGATCGATTGCCTCATCGCCCTGAGCATGAAGCGTACTCTTCATCAAATCTCCCCAGCCTTCGGTGATCAGGTGCGGGTCCGCAAGGAGGAGACCGTCGGTCCGCTCGGGATGAGCAAACGCAAAGGCCAGTGCAAGTAAGCCTCCGTAGCTATTGCCTATCAAATCGACGGGGCCATCGATCCCCTGTGCATCGAGAATCCCCTCGAGATCTGCCACCATTTCATCAAGGCCGTAGCCAGAAGACGGCCGCTCGCTACGGCCATGCCCTCTCAGGTCGTACAGAACGACATCCGCTTTCTGGGCGGCAGAATTTGCGACCGAGAAATACCAACTCGAAAGGTTGTCCATGACGAGACCATGCAGGAACACGACCGTCCGCGGACCCGCGCCAAGCCGCTGGACATGGAACCGCAAACCATTCGCTTCAACCTCAGCCACTCAGAAACTCTCCGATCTCCTCGCCGATCGTCGCACCGTGCTCGAGCGGGAGATAATGCCCACCATCCAGTTCGATCAATCGCGTATCCGGAATGATGCGTGTGAGGCGGTCACCGACTGATCGACAACTCGAGTTCTTTCCGTAGAAGCAAAGAACCGGGCATGCGATCTGGCGAAGTTCATCATCTGGAATGTCACCTTCGGCCTGCAAGTCAGCGACCAAGCTGCTCTCACCGAGCAGAAACTTCAGTGCTGAAATGATCTTGGCGGCGCGTCGGCTGCCAGCGCGCAACGCCCCCTGCATGCCATCGGGCATGGACTGCACTATCTTCTCCGGCCCGGACTGCACAAACTCCACCATCTCTTCGAGTTGCGAAGGCGGCAACGGCGCCTCGACGAGGACCAGTCGACGGACACGATCAGGGTTCTCGAGAGCAAAACGTAACGCGACCAAGGCCCCGAAACTGTGCCCCACAAGGTCGAGAGTGTCGATCTGCAACTCGTCGAGCAACGCTGAAAGATCGCCCGCCATCGAAACAGTCGAGTAACCGTCACGGGCGCGCTCGCTCTTGCCATGACCACGCAAATCGAACATCACCACCCGGCGATTTCTCGCCAATGAAGGTGCTACCGTGAAATACCACGAAGCCAGATTGTCGACGAGCAAACCATGCAGCATGACGACCGGCGAACCCTCGCCGATCGACTGGACGTGGAAAGTCAGTCCGTTAGCTCTCAGGAAAGGCAACTGTCGATGAACTCGGCAACATCGCCGACCTTCAGATGAATGATCTCGTCAATCTCTTTCGCCGACAGCCAATCCACAAAATTCAGACCGGCGCCGTAGTGTTCCTGGAGTTCTTCGGCCAAGGCCACGAACTCTATACTCTCGAGTTCCAGATCCTCACTGAATGAAGTCGCCGCCGTGATCACCTGATCTGGATCCCAATCCTCACCGATGACCTTCTCGATCATCGACGCCAAAACATCAACCGTTGTCTGGCCATTGCTCATCGACTGCACTTCGCTCGGTCTCACACTGTGAAGATCCTGCTCAGGTTACTCAAGGGGTCCACCCAATGACAAACTCGCCATCTTGAATGGTATGCACCCACACCCCACCCACCAGTAGGCGCTCGCCATCTATACCGGTAATCCGACGACTATGGGAATGGCTGTCTGACTCCTTCCCGAGAGCCTTGTTGACAGCCTCCTTGGCAACCCAGAAACGGGTAGCCCACTCGGCGCGATTCTCCTCGGGCAAGAACTCTCGCTCTTCTGCCGTCAAATCTGCCTGTTCGGACTCACCGCCTCGACCTTCCGCTCGTTCGATATCTACACCGATATCGCGACCCTCGGAAACCAGAGCAATCGCCACATTATCCTTGTGAGCAATCGAAATCCGGAGGTCCTCGCCTCCAGGAACCCGGACCACAGGACGGCCAGAAGAATCGTCCTCGATCTCTACCTCGATCGGATAGACATCACCGGCTCCCCTTCCCCAAAGGAAGAAGCGGACAGCATCCTTCGCGGCGATACGGCCATAAAGCCACCGCTTCTGCTCCGCGGACTCGAGCGCGGCATAGCTCGCAAACTGCTCCCTGTTCAAGAAGCGGCCCGCCATGTAGTCAACCATGTTCCGCTCATTGAAGTCGACGGAAGTGATTGCACAGTTGGGAATGATCGGATGCTCACGGGCAAGGCCTTTCCTCTCGGGGGTGAACATGACCGGCCATATGCGATCATCGGTTTGGAATCGATGATCGACCCATCCCTTGATACGAGCCCAGAGATGGCCGTCATGGGACAACTCTATATCAGCAACCACTTGTCGTTTACCAAGGCTGCGAATCGACACCTGACACTCGAATCGCTGCCTCGAACCAGGATCAGGACCGAAGAAGCGGATCGATTCGATCATCACGGGCATCGCCATCCGATCCGTCTCGCAATTCAACATGATCCACAAGCCCATGAGTTGGCCTGCGTTGTCGAGTAAAGCTCCCCGCGCTGGCAAAGCTTCGATGACACCCCGGACGCTGCGATCGCCAACCCCTATCAGTTCCTCGATGCCCTGATAACGTGGCCCATGAAACATCCAGCGATCCTCATAGACTTGCGCCGCCGTCATCGGAATCTCTTCGTCCGCAGCGGGCGTGAAGTCTGCGGCAGGCGCATCTGGATATTCAGAAGCCAGCACCACGGTGCCCTCGTTGAAATCGCCAATTCGAACATGCACACGATCTTCTCCGTCGGGACGCGCCTCGACGGAAATCTCCCTGTCCGTATCAGCGGCCATCCATCGGTAGGCACGCACGTTCTCGATGCCTACCACTACGCGGCCGGCTGATGATTCGCGGGCAGCGTCCATCATCAAGGCCAGGCTCGCTGTCATCGGCACTACCGGAAAACCATCGCGGGAGTCCGGCCAACCAGCGGGCTGACGGAAGAAACAATGATCCTCAAGCTCCGGCCAGGTATCGAGACTCAGACTGAAACTCGTCTGGCGGACCTCGGACACGAGGGGTTGCGGCGGCTCATGCCCGGTAGTCTCGCCTGCCTCGAAGGCGGCCAGGACCTCGCTCTGGCTGCTCTCGATCGCAGCAAGGTTCTCCATGACTGCCGCCATCACCGGACCCAGTTCCCCATCAGGAGGTACCACCACCCGGCTGCTCGGATCAATCGCCACAGATGTCTTGAGCCGGATCAAGGGCGCTCCCAGATTGAGCTGCATGGGTGGCTGGATTTCTGGCAAGGCCGACGGAAGCAGCAAGCGTTCATGCTGGAAAGACACACCCTCTACCCACAAGGCCGCTGCCAAGCGCTGCAACTGCTCCATCCCCGTGCGCTGCGGAACATTCGCGCTGATCGCGAGGTGCTCCTTCCCCTTGAGGGTGTCATCGGCAAATCCAACGAGGCTCCCCGTTCCAACTTGCACGAAAATCCGGGCACCTTCGTCCCACAAGTTCTGCGTCAATTCTCGAAAACGAACGGGCTGAACAAGGTGTTCTGTGAACAGAGAGTGAACTGCGTCTTCCTCGCAAGGGTAGGGGGAACAAGTTGTCGCAGACCAGATCGGAATGCTCGCCGGCTGGATCGAAAGCCCCTCAATATCCTCACGTATGGGTTGCAAGAATTGCGCGAAGTGCGGCGAGTGGAATCCGGATTGGAATGAAAGCTTCTGCGACAAGACTCCGCTCTCCAGCAACTGAGCAACAGTCGCATCCACCTCGGCCTCCGGACCGCAGACAATCGACTGGTGAGGGCAGTTGTCGTGCGACACATGGACTTCTTCAAACTGGTCGATGATCGGTTTGATCCTCTCCGCACCAGCCCCGACTGCCGCAAACACAACCCCGGAAACCACCAACTGGCCTGGCTCAAGCCGTGAAAGGAGGTCGTCGACCGCGTCTCCTGATATCACCTTGGCCGCTATCATCGCACTCCACTCGCCGATGCTATGACCCGCGACGAAATCCGGATGAATCCCCACCTCACCCAAAACCTCACAGAGCAAACGATTCACGAGGATGATCCCGACACCTGTCCGCTCGAGTTCGCTGGCATCGCCGCTCTCGATAAAGGACCGGCCCGCCCAGTGGGCAACATCTTCGATGCGAGGCCGGAAGTCAGCATCCACTCCCGGGAACAGGAACGCGACGCGCCCCCCGTCGCTGGCGAGTCCGCGAGGGCTGAACCAGATATACCCCTTGCGATCACGAAAGGGCTGACCGCGTTCGATGATCTTGACGGCTTTCTCTATCCGCTCGGGTGTCGGATCAAACACCGCCAGGCGGCAAACTCCTTCCGCGTCATGGTCCCCGGAGCCGCGCAAGACATCCAGCAGGCCAGCTGTATCCGCCGCCGCCAGCATCAGCACCTTCTCAGGAGAAGGCGCTTTGACCACGGTAGATCGAGATTTCGATCCCAGATGCTCTTCGAGAACCACATGTGCGTTGATACCACCGAAGCCAAACGCATTGACCGCCGCACGACGGGGCACACCCGGAGAGCTCTCATCCCACGGCTCCGCTTGCGCGATGGTTCGGAAACGGGATGCCGCGAGTTCCTCGCGAGGATCGTCGCAATGCAAGGTCGGCGGAAGGGTTTCATGCCAAAGGGAGAGCACCGCCTTGATCAGACCGGCGATGCCGGCAGCCGGCATCGCATGACCGATCATTGACTTGACCGAGCCCAGACCAGCACGCGAACTTCCTCCCTGCTCCGGGCCAAAGATCCTGGTCAAGGTCGCCACTTCCGAAGTGTCTCCCGCCGGAGTTCCTGTCCCGTGCGCCTCGACCAGACCGATGCTCCCGGGATCGCGCGGGTCGAGTTGTGCCATATCCCACGCCCGGGAGAGAGCCAACGCTTGGCCACGCTGACCCGGCAACATCAAACTGGTTTCACGGCCATCGCTGGCGACGCCAACGCCACGAACAACCGCATAGATACGATCGCCATCACGCTCTGCATCATCAAGCCGCTTGAGCACGACAACGCCGACACCCTCACCCATCAAGATGCCGTCCGCTCGGCGATCGAAGGGGCGAATCTGCCCCGACCGACTCAGCGCTCCGAGTTGACAGAACACGCTCCAGAACGAAACGTCGTGACAGATATGGACGCCGCCGGCAATCACCATATCGCTGCGTCGAGTAACGAGATCGGACATGGCTCGATCAACAGCAATCAGCGAACTCGCACAAGCAGCATCGATCGCATAACTCGGACCGTGCAAATCAAGTCGGTTCGCAACTCTCGAAGCCACAAGATTGGGCACGAGTCCAATGACTGTGTCCGGACCATGATGACCAAGCCCGGCAAGGAAATCCTGCTTGATGATTTCTGCTTGTTCATCAGTGAGAGTTGGAACCACGGTCCGGAGGTTGCCGATGAATTCCTCGCCACTCCTGACCCGCTGAACAAGACGAGCCATTCCGCGATTCAAATAGCCGCCTCTTCCCAAGATCACACCCGTGGATTCCCTGGGGAAGTCCCGGTCCGCATAACCAGCATCCTTCAAGGCTCGAGCCGTGACCTCGAGCGTCAGCAGTTGATCGGGCTCACCCTCCTTGGCGGCCACTGGCATGACGCCCCAGTGCATCGCATCGAAGCGTGCGAAGTCGTCAACGAAGCCACCCCGCCGGCAATAGATGCGATCGACAGCCGATGATTCGGGGTCGTAAAAGGTCGACTCCCAGCGACTCTCGGGAACGTCGCTGATTCCGTCACGGCCAGCAACGATATTACTCCAGTATGAATCAAGATCTCCCGCACCCGGAAAGATGCAAGACATCCCGATGATCGCAACATCATTGGGGCGCTGAGTCATTGGATCGTCGTCCCGCAGCGACGCCTTGCCACCCTACACCATCACCGCCGGATCGGCATTCATCAGAATGACCTGGGCGTCCTCTTTGGAACCTCGTCCGATTTCCTCGATCAGGCTGGATGCCCCTGCCGACAGAGAGATCAGTCCGACACCTCGGCGATCGTACTCCGCCCGCAGTTCAGGAGAAACCATTCCCAC
>CAZIVO010000074.1:16939-17817 GCA_964542765.1 uncultured candidatus Brocadiaceae bacterium
TCCCAAGGCCCCCAGTTGACCGACAAGAAGCGCGTGGTAGAACGCTCATTGAGGTAATGGGCAAGCTTGTCCAAAACATCGTTCGCCGCCGCATAATCCACTTGTCCCCGGTTGCCAAAGGCCCCGGACACACTCGAGAAAAACACAACAACACGAACATCGTCACGAAGCTTGTCTGCGAGAGTCATCGCACCACTGACCTTGGTGTCGAATACCCGGTCGAAAGACTCCTGCGTCTTGTGCGCGATCAGCTTGTCCTCCAACACTCCCGCTCCGTGAATGACCGCATCAATTCGGTCATGTCGCTCGTAAATTGATTCGATGAACTGGCCAAACGCCTCACCGTCACGAACATCGACTGATTGATAGCGGACCGTCGCACCCGCCTCTTCGATCGTCCGAAGCGTTGATCGGATCTCCCGCGCAGCGAGGATCTTGCGAGCCTCGCCCTCGATCTCGACCAATCTCGCCTCCGGCCGTCTTTCGATCAGGAGGCGCTTGAGCGCAATGCTATCCTCGGCCGCCGCTGTAACCGGATCCTCACATCTATTCGCCAAAGGTGTGCGGCCTACAAGCTCGAGATGGCAACGGGAAGCCTGCGCAATCTCGATGGCCACCCGCGCCGTGATACCGCGTGCGCCACCCGTAACCAGAACAACAGCATCACGTGAAAGACTATCTATACCGAGACTCTCTCCCGCCGAGCCCTCGCCATTCATCTCGTGTGCATCAGGCACCACCTTCATGACATGCCGTTGGCCCTCGCGATATCCCACCTCAACGACATCGTCGTCGTCAGCAAGCATCTCATCCACGACGATACGCGCGAGGAGATTGGCATCTTCGCTCGGATCTACATCGATCGCCCGCGACCGAAC
>CAZIVO010000075.1:0-17761 GCA_964542765.1 uncultured candidatus Brocadiaceae bacterium
GTCCTGATGTCGAAGGGCGGCAGGGGCATCCGGGCCGTGAAGGAGTCGTCGGCACCCCACGGGATGAAGCGGAGCTTGCCGTCGGACGGACTACGGTACAGGAAATAGTTGTTCTGGTTGTTGGTGTAGCCATCCCAGAATCCGATCAGGCTCTCGGTAGCCCAGTATTTCAAGAAGGCTTCGACATCGAGAACCTTCCTCAGCTTCTTGAGGTTCAGCTTGTCCTCGGCAAGGATCGCCGCGAGTTGATCGAGATACTGGCGGTCGCTTTTCTTTGTCTTCAGTTCGAATCGGTCGATCCGATCGACGAAGAAGTCTGCAATGGTCCCTTCATAGAGATTGCCGGACGCATCTCCAAAGCAACGCTCGAGAAAGGGAGCCTTGATGGATTCGACATGCGAATAGATGCCGAGCATCACGCCGTTAACTGTGACTTTCGCCAGGTTGCATCGTGGTGCCAGGGTTCCGGACCGGTTGAAGATCTGGTAGGAGAGGAACTGACTGGCGACCGTCCGGTCCTGCTTGTTGTTGTTCAGGGTGATACGGTCGAGACCCTTTACCGGTGACTGATCGACGTACTCGTCGAATTTGATTTTCAAGGATGGTCGCTCGCCTGATAGCGAACCGAGAAAGCCCTTCTTGCGGATGCCGACATTCTCAATCAGTTCGCCGTCGATGAGCACGTCGCCCTTGAAGTAGCTGAACGGGCTCTCCATTGGCGTCGCTCCCAGGCCAGAAATCATGTTCCGTGTTTGGCGGCACAGATCACTCCAGTCCGCAGCCGGCAGTTCGATCTGCACGTCGACAAGGTGCTGTGGGTCAAACAGTTCGTCGGCGGCGAGTTGTGGGGTGGCCTGAGCAGCTACCGGGCAGGCCATGAGGAAAGAACTCATGAGAAGCTTTGCGGCCCTTGAACGTCGTCTGGTTCTGTACATCTCTTGCTCGTGTGAGGGGTTCTTTGTCCAGCACTGAAGGCTGATGGTTCTACTGTGATCAAGGTATCCACTCTGATCCGGCCCAGATAGGGTGGAACTGGGCTATCTCTTGTCAGGCCCTCTCCTCGTGCGTCCCAGGGCATAACTTGCCAGAGGCAATGGCCTTGTCATGACCGCAGGGGGATATGGGGTTGCTGTGGACCTCTACAGGAGAAGGTGAATCTTCGGGGTGCCCCCAGTAGGCTAGCTGCTCCCGGACAGTTTCAGTTGCCGCCATGCAGTGCCCCGTTTGCCAACAAGACCAGCTCATCGTCGAGTGGAAGGACGTGGAACTCGATATGTGCGTGGATGGGCATGGGATCTGGTTCGATGCTCAGGAACTGGGGCAGTTGTTCGAGCATGCAGGGGCGCCGAACATTCTGCGTGAACTCGAACATCGTCTGAAAGCCCTGCCCAAGAGAGAGCGAGGTCCGCTGCGTCGCTGTCCGCGGTGCCGTGGCAAGATGGAGCAAGTACAAGCGCCGGGTGGGAGCGTCGTTCTCGATCGCTGTTCGAAGGGCCACGGGCTGTGGTTCGATGACGGAGAACTAGAACAGATCATCTCGAAGGAACTTCCCGAAGGAGATCCCTCGCTGGACATGATCAAGGAGTTTCTCTCACAGTTCGGTGGAGACACAGACAAGGAACAAGAAAAGGAGACCCAAGCATGACAGGTTTATGGATTGCCCTCGGCATCTTGGCCCTCGCGGTCATTTATTTTATCAGCATCTACAACAGCCTCGTTCGGGCGCGTAACGAGAGCGAGAATGGCTGGTCGCAAATCGACGTGCAACTCAAGCGGCGCCATGATCTCATTCCCAACCTCATCGAAACGGCCAAGGGCTACATGAAGCATGAGGCCGATACGCTCGAGAATGTGATTGCCGCTCGTAACCAGGCCACGTCTGCTCAGGGGCCGGCACAGGCGGGCAAGGCGGAGGGGGCTCTCGGTGCGGCCATGAGTGGTTTCTTCGCGCTGGCGGAGAGCTATCCGGATCTGAAGGCGAATCAGAACTTTCTGGCGCTGCAAGAAGAACTGGCCTCGACCGAGAACCGAATCGGCTTTGCTCGTCAGGCATACAACGATGCAGCGACGAGTTACAACAACAAGCGCGAGGTCTTCCCGGCGAACTTGATCTCGGGTGGTTTCAAGGAAGCTGATCTGTTCGAGATAGAAGACGCTGCCGAGCGTGCCGTGCCGAAGGTGCAGTTCTGACCGTTCGAGCGACGCGGAGGTTGTAGCAACAGTGTGGGAACAGATTCGTTCGAACCGGCGGCGCAGCCTCTTCGTGCTCGCGGGGATGGGGGCCTTGCTCGTCGCCATGGGGCTGGCGCTTGGCGTGATGGTGGCGGGCGAGGGAGGTCTCTTGTTAGGGGGCGCTCTGGCGCTGGCAATCTGGCTCGTGATGTGGGGCATCACCGTGAGTCAGGGCGACAACATCATGCTGAGGATGGCTGGCGCGAAAAAGATCGAGAAGAGAGATCACCCCACACTCGTCAATGTGGTCGAGGAAATGTCGATCGCCGCTGGTTTGGGACATCGACCGGAGATTTATATCGTCGATGACCGGGCTGCCAATGCCTTCGCCACGGGGCGTAAACTCGAGAACTCTGCTGTTGCCGTGACCACTGGCCTTCTGGCGAGCCTCAATCGTGAAGAACTCCAAGGGGTGGTCGCCCACGAGATCGGACACATCAAGAATCGCGATGTAGCCTTGATGACAACGGCCGGGATCATGATGGGTACCATCGTCCTGCTGGCCGAGATGGGGCGTCGCATCCTCTGGTACGGCGGCGGGTTTCGCTCGCGCTCGAGCAGCAAGAAGGGCGGAGGCCAGGCTGCTGTCATGGTGGCCGCGATCATCTTGATGGTGCTCGCCCCCTTGCTGGCGCAGTTGATCTACTTGGCCTTGTCGCGACGGCGGGAATATCTCGCTGACGCTTCGGGGGCGATGTTCACCCGCTATCCCGAGGGTTTGGCCAGCGCACTCGAGAAAATAGGCGGAATCAAGGAGCCGCAAGCTGACAAGAGCAGGGTGACAGCGCCCATGTACATCATTCAGCCTTTTCTTGGTAAAACGCAGCGGAACCTGAAATCGGCCTTCGCCACGCATCCTCCTTTGATCGAACGCATCAAGATCCTGCGTGAGATGGGTGGGGGAGCCGGGCTGTCGGCTTACGACGCTGCTTATCGGAAGGTCACCAAGGGCAAGCCTTTGGCCGGAGCAGCCTCGCTCACCGGAGCCGAAGAGATCTCCGTGCAGGCGCCGAGTTCAGTGGACCCCAGCTCTTCTGCCGAGCGGACACGTCAGGCTTCTGATGCCTTTCTCGCTGCCTCGGGATACCAGCGGAGATCCTGTGGAGATTGTGGTGCGACGGTGAAGATCCCTCCCAGCCTCAAGCGGAAGGTGTCGCAATGCCCACGCTGCAGTGGCCAACTGAAGTGACGCGGTGCTCTGTGCAGTCGGAAGGATTGGTCAAGTCCCTCTCCTGTCAGTGATTGGCGAGCACGTGCTCAAGATTCCCGGCATGAGGTTTCAACCAATTCTATTTGTCAGGCGTTTCTCACCATCACATGCGAAGCGACGAGAGCTGTCGTAACAATGGTATGCATGAGAGTTGCGACCAGGGCTTGTACTTGCCCTGGTGTAATTGCGCTGATTGACGGGGGAATGACGAGCCAATAGCCTGAATCGTCATGAGCCCTATTGTCCTGAGCTATCTGCTGAGCGCAGTCTTTGCTGGGTCATCCCTGCCTGGAGGTGGCGAACCGGACACCATCAAGGGCGTTCGTGGAGGACTGGTTGTCCAGATTGGCGCAGCCGAGTCAATGACTGCCGCGAGCCTCAGTCGCACGGGGCGCTACATCTTGCACCTGCTCGACACCGAGTCCGCGGTGGTGAAGAAGGCTCGTGCGTCGCTGAAGGCCAAAGGTGTCTATGGCCTCGCCTTCGCCGAGAGGCTGATGGACCCGACTCACCTGCCTTACACCGAGCATCTTGTCAATGCTGTCCTGCTTCGCTCGGAGCAAGCAGTCCCACTCGCCGAGATCTTTCGTGTTCTCGTCCCGCGCGGAGTTCTGATCGTTTCTCCTGACATCGGGATTGAAGTTGCCCAGCTTGAAACGGTTGGTTTCAGCAATGTCGTGCGCAAGGATGATGGAACTCATGTTGCAAGCAAACCCTGGCCAAAGAACATGGATACCTGGTCACATCCGCGTCACGCTGCCGATGGCAATGCCGTATCTCTGGATACTGCGGTCGGTCCGCCGGAACGAGTTCGCTGGGTGGCAGCCGCCATGTCTGAAGTCGAGGGGCTCATCACCGATGGTGGTCGGAATTTCTACGGCGGCGTGCTGGCTCGCGACAGCTTCAACGGCTTGCGACTCTGGCATCGAGATCTGGTGAAGGGAAGTTTGAATGCTCCCAACTTCGAACTGCGTCGGCTTTCCTATAACCGCGCCCGGCCAGTAGCCTCCGACAAGTATCTCTTCGCCCTCATGAAGAGAAAGATCGTGGCTTTCGATGCTGCGACCGGTGAGGTTGCTCGTGAATATCCGGGAACCGGGGATTCAGTGGAGATCATTCACCATGACGATGTCGTCATCGCTGCCTACCCCAAGCATATCCGTGCCTTCAGCACCAAGACGGCCGAAGAACTTTGGAGTCGCGAAGGAGGCGATGTTCGCAATCTGGCTGCCGAGGGGAAAACGGTTTCTTACGTCAGTGGCCGCCTCAAGCGGGGCGAGCCGGTGGAAGCGTTTGCCGTGGATCTGCAGACGGGCAGGGTGAAGTGGCAGCGTACGGACCTCCCATGGCTCGACAAGGTGTTTCGTACCGTGATGCACGACGGCCAGCTGGTCTACGAGGTGTCGTCACTCAGTGACCACGATGCCGATAACGGGATCCATATTGTCTCTTCGGAATCGGGCGGTCTGTCCTGGGAGATGGATTTTCCCCCGGGAATGAACCATCAGCGTCAGGCGCGTGCGATGTTCTCTGGCCAAAATCTCTGGCTTCTTCATGGAGGCAGGGAAAACACGACTGCCAAGGGAGGCCCGACTCGTCTGCCCGTTCAGGTTTCTGCGCTCAACCCCGAGACAGGGGAGATTTTGAAGACTCATCCTGCTGGTCTGGCCCACTGCTTTCCACCGGTGGCAACACCCAAGTATGTCTTTGCCGGCGTACTCGATATGACCGACATGGAGACCGGTGAGATCTTGGCCAATCGCATCACCAAGGCCAACTGTTCCCGGGAAGGCGGTTGGGTGCCTGCGAACGGGCTCATCTACACGACGCCAAAGCACTGTACTTGCTGGCCCATGCTGCGTGGTTTCGTGGCCATGGCCCCGGCCTCTCCCGACCCGCAGAGTCCGGTGAAGAAGCCGATTGCCGAGATCCAGTTTCCTCTGCTCCGGGGGACGGCATCTCTTGATCGGGCTGCGACCGTATCCGGGGACTGGCCGACCTATCGTGGTGACCGTTGGCGCAGCGGGAGTTGCGATGGAAGCGGGCCGGTGGCGCTCGACACGAAATGGAGATCGAAACTCGCCGATACCGGAGCCTTGCAAAAAGGCCCCATCCCCTTCGATTGGCGTGAGAATCCCTTCGTCAAGGGTCCGGTCAGTGCTCCGGTGATCTCCGGCGGCAGGGTCTTTGTGGCTCGCTCGGATGCCCATGAAGTCGTCGCTCTGGGAGTCGCGCAGGGAGATGAGCAGTGGCGATTCACTGCCGGGGGACGCGTCGATACGCCCCCGACGATCCATCGTGGGCTGGCCATCTTCGGCTGCCACGATGGTTGGGTGTATGCCGTGCGTGCCGATAGCGGCGAACTTGTGTGGCGGTTTCGCGCTGCCCCGGTAGATGAACGCATTGTCGCCTACGGACAAGTGGAGAGTGCATGGCCGGTGCCTGGCGCGGTTCTGGTGAGGAATGACACGGCTTATTTTGTGGCCGGGCGACAGCAGCTTGCCGATGGCGGGGTGCTGGTGTTTGCGGTCGATCCCATGACGGGTGACAAGAAGTGGGTTCATCGTCTCGATAGCATTCCGCAGAAGGCCGATCCAACGGGGAAGAATCCCTTCAAAGGGTTTTACGAGAACTCCGGCTTGGAGTTTGATCCCGTCGATATCCTTCATGCAGAAGGCGACGGCGTTGCCATGTCGCGATGGATATTCTCGAACGATGGCAAGTTGACATCCATCGACAAGTGGAACGCCTTTGCGAAGCTCGATACCGGTGGTGGCGAGGTTTGGGTGCCCCGCGGTTCATGGACCTATGGAGCTCGTCACCAAGACCGCTTCAAGGGCGAGGCTCCGCGTCGCCCGCTGGTGGTGTTCACAGGTGGTGAAGTTTACGGAGAACTCAACGGCAGCACGGATATCTTCCGTCGTGACTTTGACGCCGAGGCGGTCGAAAAATTCGATGGCAAGTGGATAACCGGCTGGAATGCGAGTCGTGACGCGAGGGCGGGGAAGAAGCCCTTCCGGACCTATCGTGTTGCGCAGGGAGCCAGGTGGACTGTCGATGCCTTCACTCCCGCCACGGAAAAGACGAAACCAGTCACTCCCGGAACCCAGCTTTACAACGATATCCATGCCATGGCGCTGTCGGCAGACGGCCGCCTCTATGCCATTCACAAGGACGGCCGCCTGAAGGTGTTGGATACCGAAGACGGGGCGGTCATCGCGGAGCGTAAGGTGCCGCCCCCCATGTGGGATGGCCTGGCCATTGCGCATGGCGAGCTATTTCTGAGTACCCTCTCGGGCGAGGTGATGTGCCTGGGGAATGCGACGAAGTGAGATTTTCTCCGTGGCGGACAGCCCTTCCTTGACGATTGCTTTGACGGGTGCGACGGGCATGCTCGGCCGTGTCCTCGTCGAGCAGATCCTCGGCGACGGGCATGCAGTAAGGGCCCTGGCAAGATCGCGCACGGGGCGGGTCTTGCCGCAGCGCGCAGGTCTCACCTGGGTGGATGGGAGTCTCGATGATTCTTCCAGTCTCGATGCCCTGGTCGATGGCGCCGATTGCATCTTGCATGCGGCCTACTGCGACATGAACGAGTCACCACCCGAAGGTCGGACCGCGGCGGCACATTTCGTTCAGACCAATATCGTGGGCACTCTCGGTTTGCTCGAGCGAACGCCGGCGACGAGTTCGGGGCAGTTGGTTTTTGTCTCGTCGCTCGCCGTGTATGGTCACGATCCTCACGGTGCGGCATCGACGTCCAAGCTGGCGTTGGACGAAGATTTTCCTGTCTGGCCTGAGGAGTTTTATGGAGCTCACAAGGCCGCGCTCGAAAAGATGGTGATCGCCGCCAGTGGCGAGCCAGCAATGAATACATCTGTATTCCGGCTCGGCTGCGTGCTCGGCGATTACGAAGATCCCCGACGTGACCCCCTGGGGCGTATCCTGGATGAAGCTTTTGCCGATGGAGTGATTCGAACGCAAAAGGGAGCCTGGGTTCTGACCGCGAAGGATGCTTCGCGCATCCTCTGTCACGCTCTGGGAGATGGTTCTGTTCGAGGGGGGATTTTCAACACCTTCGACCGCTGGATGGACTTTGCCGAGGTGGCAGACCCGCTGGGTCGGATTCTCGGGCGGAAGATAGAAGTCGAATGTGAACGAACACCCTGCCCGCAGCCAGCGATCCGTCGCGACAGGTTGCAGGAGTGGTGGTCTGACTGGCAGACAGAAGGTGGAGTGCAAGCTCTGATAGAAGCCAAAATCGAGCAGCGAGATAGATCGAAGGAAGAATCGAATGGATGACGGCACAATTGACGGACTCGATGAGTTGCGGTCCCGACTGACGTCCGAGCAGTATCGAGTTTGCTGCGAAGCCGGGACCGAGGCGCCCTTCACCGGTCGTTACTGGGACTGCAAGCGCGCAGGAACCTATTGCTGTGTCTGCTGCGGAGCGGAACTCTTTGCTTCGACGGCAAAGTTCGATTCCGGGACCGGCTGGCCTAGTTTTTCGCAACCATCGGAGGTCGATGCTGTCAGGGCGGTCGAGGATGATAGTCATGGCATGCGCCGGATGGAGGCGCGATGCCAGCAATGCCAAGCGCATCTAGGTCATGTGTTCCCTGACGGGCCGGAGCCAACAGGCCTGCGTTACTGCATCAACTCGGCAGCTCTCGATTTACGCTCGGCTGACACCGATGGTTAGATCTCGGGCGTCGTCGCGTCCGGTCCGCTCACACCCTGCTTGTCAGATCCTTGTCGGGAATGCTCGCGGTCATGCGGGGATCACGGAGAGTTCCGCGTCCACCTCACTCTGAAGAAGCCCTTGGATGGCCATGAGAGTGCCCTGGATCGAACTGGGGCAGGATCCGCAAGCACCCTGGTAGCGAATGGTCAGCGTCTTTCCGTCGAGCCCCAAGATCTCCAGGCCACCGCCATCACCAGCGAGCGCTGGGCGGATACGCTCGTCGAGGATTCCGTTGATGCGTTCGAGCAACTGCGGATCTCCAGGGGGTGTTGCCGCTTCTGAGGCGGTGTTGTTGGCGATATTCCGAGGACTTGCGCCATCGAAATCATCGAGGCATTTGATGACGGCATCGTTGACCGCACGCCAGTCCGCACTGTCGGTCATCGTGATGGTGACGAAGTTCTCGCAGAAGAAGAGGCTTGCGATCCCGGCAATGGAGAAGAGCGCTTGGGCCAGCGGATCATCAGACACTTCTTGTTCGTTGGCGTAGTCCAGGGACCCGCTTTCGATGACTGTGTTGTCAACGATGAACTTGAGGGCGTTGGGATTGGGAGTTGGCTGTACGCTTTGAACCTTCATCGCGAATCAGGATAGATGGAATCAGCGCCCGTGACAATCCATGATGAAAGTTGCCGCAGCGATGAGATTCTGCTCACGGTCTGGTGAGTGCGCAATCGCGTCGAGAGGGCTCGCCGTACCCCGATCGCTATTTGACCAGAACGTGGCGAGCGCCGGATTCCGAGGAGAGCCGCTGGAGCATCGGACTGGTCGACCCTACGGCGATGGTGTGGATACGGATTCGCCTGGACCTATTCCAGCGAGCAACAGCATCCGCAAGCAGATTGGGATCGCGGATCTTGCCCGCGCTCGGGTAACCATCGGACAGGAGGTAGATGGTGTCGACTTCCTGATCGGCAAAGGCAGCTTCGAGCGCGTCATGGATATTGGTGCTGCCAGTGGGTGTGAGACCCTTCACGGCACCCAGAGCTTTCTTTTTGGTTTTGGGGTTTGCCGCCGTGAGTTTCTTGAGGATGTTCTTCACGCCATTCCCGAAGAACAGGATGTTGAAATGTGTTTTGGCAGGGATCTGCTCGACCACCCTGCTCAACTGGCGCTTGGCCTCTTCCATGCGCGTGGTGCCGCCGGTACCCATCTTGGCGCTCATGCTGCCGGAGTGATCGATGATGAAGGCCACCCGGGAACTGGAGATGGTCAGACTGTAGTAGCTGACGGTTCCGCCAGCGGCGGGGGGGCGTGAACTCTTGCCTTCAGCGGGTGGCTCGGGCAGGGTGAATCTGTCCGATTGGTGGCTCCACCAGCGCTGCCATTGAGCTGCGCTCAGCAATCGGAGTTGTGTCAAATTTTCAAGAGCGTCGAGAGCGTCGTCACGCAGGCGGCCCTTCTCATGGTCGACGCGATCGAACAGTTTCGGGATGGAGTTGATCGAGCGCACCGTTCGACAGAAGTCATAAGCTGCCGCTCTGACTTGCCATACTCGGTGGTCGAGGAGCTTGTGGACGGTGGCAAGGGCCTCGGTAGCTTGTAGGCCGGCCAGCAAATCCATTGCGGTGATTTGGGTGGCGATATCCCTGGAGCCGAGCATCGGCATCAACTCGGCTTTCCAGGCGGGATCATCGGTCAGAAGCATGTGGAGTCCGTGCATGCTCTCGATCCTGCGCTCACCCTTGGATTTCTTCATCAGTGAGCGAAGCGCATCGATGGCCATTGCATCACCTCTGCGTCCGAGGCTGCGGATCACGCTGTAGACGATCTCGGTCTCACGTGACTTGAGCAGGGGCAGAAGGGCGTTCGTTACACCCTCATGATCGCTTTCCGCAAGCAGGCGGATGGCGACGGATCGCTCGCCCGCTGGACGAAGTTTGAGGCCCCGCTCGATCAGCCACTCAGTGAAGGCCACGTTGTTCCGAATTCGCTCGCTGATTCGCTTCAGGGTGGCATCCACTTCTGGTGCTGAGAATGATGCTCGAGTGATGAAGGCGCCATATGTGTCGGAATCAAGGTGATACGACAAAGCTTCGAGCAAGGCGGCGTGCACAGTTCCGGCGACCTTGTCCAGAGCCTTTTTGTTCAAGGCCAGAGTCAAGGCTTTGGTGCCGGGAGTTCCGTGCATGGCCAGTTGTCGTGTTGCTTCGGCGGCAAGCGCCAGATCCGTTGATTTGCTGGCCGCGATGCGCGTCTTTGTGACGCTTGGACCAGGCGGAGCATTTCGCAGTTGGATCAAGGCGAAGGAGCGTGATGCTGCTGCTCCGGTCGACACATGTTGGGCGATGGCATCAAAGGCACGTTCGCTCTTTGCAAGTGGCAGGCTTTGCAGGATGCTCTGCTTGAGAAGATACTGGGGGCTTGGTAGGCGATCACCCTTGAGTTTACTCAGGCGGGAGAGGAGGTCATCGAGGCCTGCGTCACCTTGTCGGGCAATGCCACCGCAGACGGTACTGCGGAGACGATAGTCTTGCGGTTGTGTATCGAGAATCTCGGTGAAGATCTCGAGGATATCAGCGCGTTGCCTTTGTCCGAGAGATCGGAGTACGGCAATGCGATAATTGAGCATCTTTGCCCGCTTCAACTCGGCAGTCAGGATCTCGGTGACACGAGGATCGTCGAAACCGCCTAGTTGACTGATGCAGCGATAGCGGCCCGATTCCTCTCGCTCCTTGCAGGTTTCGTAGTAGCGCAGCGTACTGGCGAGGGAATACTGGCGCTCTTGTGCTGTTACCAGCCCCAAGCCTGAGAGGATTGCCGCGAATACAGCAATCGACTGCCGTGCTATCTGATGGGATTGCATTGCCTACGGGGATAAGGATATCACTTCGGAGTGGCAGAGGTGCCAAGCTGTCCTGATGGTTCGGATTTCCATATAATCTAGGCGGATGGATCACATGGCTTCCAGCGCCCGTGGCGAAATTGGGTCGTTGATTTGGATACCCATATTCGTGTTGGTAAGAGCCCTTCTCGGCCGTTGGCTATGGCCATCGTCGGAGCCAACGAGCCTTGCCGGGTCCTCTACCGTGATCTCCGCAGTTGGCCAGGATTGGCGTGTGGTGGGGGTGCCCAGCCTGGCACCTCTGGCCGGCCGTGTCAGAGGCGGAGTTGTTGGCGTTCGCACGGTTCCATTGAACCGGGCTGCCTCTGGTTTGAAGAGCGGCGAAGTTTCGCGATAGTAGTGTCATGGTTGCTCCCGTTGCCACCCACACCTCCCTCCATTATCTCTTGCCCGGGATTCTCCATGCTCTCGGCAACTCGATCTTCGCAGCCGAAGGGCATGCGAACTTGCTGGAGGGTGAGTCGACCGATGCCGATAGCAAGGCCATGATCATCAGCGCTGTACGGGAATCGAGGCAGGCGCTCGACGTCCTGCGCTGCCTGGCGAGCGATGATGGAGATCTGACGCCCGTCACCGATGAACTGCTGGAGTCCCTACTGAAATTTCTGCGGATTCCGCTCCGCGACCAAGGACTGCGCTTGCAACTGGATCAGGGCGCGTCCGACCCGGGCTGCCATGTGAGTGGGCCACTGTTCTGTAATTGTCTGGTGGCGGCTGTTCAGAGCATCGCTACGCGAGTGCCCGAAGGGTGTCGTCTGTCGATCAGTCTGCGGTGCACGGTGGAGGAGAGCGGTCATGTGGCGATGGTATTGCACAGCGTGAACGCCCCTGGATTCTTGCCCTTCCCCCTGGATCTTGCTTCGGTGACGACCGAGATAGCTTTTTGTGGCGCGATCGATGTCAGTGCCGGGAGCGAATCGGTGAAGATCATCCTGCCGTCGGGCTAGATCGCGAGGCATCGCCGATGCGCCGCTGACGAGTTACGCGCGCCGACACGTCAGGAATAGAGTTTGGATCCTGATTGGCGGAACTCGTCAGCCTTCTCGCTCATTCCGTCTTCGATGGCTTGACTTGTTTCCACTCCCTTGGATCGGGCGTAGTCACGGACTTCTTCGGTGATCTTCATCGCACAAAAACGTGGGCCGCACATGGAGCAGAAGTGAGCTGTCTTGGCAGAATCTTGGGGCAGGGTCTCATCGTGAAAGTCCCGTGCCTTGGTGGGGTCGATGGCGAGGTTGAACTGGTCCTCCCAACGGAATTCAAAGCGTGCGAGACTCAGCGCATCGTCACGTTCTTGTGCCCCAGGGTGTCCCTTCGCCAGATCAGCGGCATGAGCGGCGATCTTGTAGGCGATCACACCATCCTTGACGTCTTCGCGATTGGGAAGACCGAGATGTTCCTTGGGGGTCACATAGCACAGCAGCGACGTGCCGAATGAACCTATCATGGCCGCGCCGATGGCTGATGTGATGTGGTCATAACCCGGCGCGATGTCGATCGTCAGGGGACCTAGCGTGTAGAAGGGAGCCTCTTTACAGACTTCCATCTGCTTGTCGACGTTCTCCTTGATCTTGTTCATGGGAACATGGCCGGGGCCTTCGATCATGACCTGAACATCGTGTTGCCATGCGATTTCGGTCAGTGTGCCCAGCGCTTCGAGTTCTGCAAACTGCGCATCGTCATTCGCATCATTGATGCAGCCCGGTCGCAGGCCATCGCCGAGAGAGAAGGAAACGTCATATCTGGCCATGAGTTCGCAGATGCGCCCGAAGTGCTCGTAGAGGAAATTGTCTTGGTGGTGGGCCAGGCACCACTTGGCCATGATCGATCCTCCGCGGGAGACGATTCCGGTCAAGCGCTCGGCGGTCAGGGGGATAAAGGGGAGCCGGACACCTGCATGAATAGTGAAATAGTCGACCCCTTGTTGTGCCTGTTCTTCGAGGACTTCCAGGAACAACTCGATGTTGAGGTCTTCGACCTTGCCGTCAACTTTTTCCAGAGCCTGATAGATAGGCACGGTGCCAACGGGCACCGGCGAGTTCCGGATGACCCATTCACGGGTCTCATGGATATCGGAGCCGGTGGAAAGATCCATGGCCGTATCTGCTCCCCAGCGGACGGCCCATCTCAGCTTGGAGACTTCTTCCTCGATGGAGGAACTGACCGCCGAGTTGCCAATATTGGCATTGATCTTCACCAGGAAATTCCTGCCGATGATCATCGGCTCTATTTCTGGATGATTGCGATTGGCAGGAATGATGGCCCGGCCCTGTGCGATCTCTTCGCGAACGAAATCCGGGTCGACACTTTCTCGGATCGCTACGAATCGCATTTCCTCGGTGATGATTCCCTTGCGGGCGTAATGCATCTGCGTGAAGCAGGTGTCGCCGCGAGCGATGCGTTTATCGATCCACGGCTGGCGACGTTTGGGTAGGCCGACTCGTGGATCGACATCCTGTGGTCCGGTGGTGTCGTAGGTGGTGAAGGTCTCGCCATTGGTGAGAGAAATTTCGCGAACCGGGACCTGGAACTCGTCATCGACACTCTTCTTGGTGCTTCGCGGGAAGCTGTCGGAGAGGGGAGGGAACTGCTGAGTGTCTTTGGTTGCGCTCATATTGCTTTCCTACGCCGGCATGATCCGGATCAGGTTCGAGGGGTGCTTCTCAGTCTACGTGTGTGGGCGTGTTCATCACGTCCGCGGAGACGCCCCCAGCAGGCGTAAGGATCTACGATCGCTTCGTTGAAAACAAGGTGTCGTTGTTCGGGAATACCTGAGGTTCGTCAGCGACCGTTTTCGGGTGCAGCCGGTGTCGGTTCGGCTGAGGTTTCTGGTGCCATGCCAAAGGCCTTGCGGATGTCCACGGGGACTTTTTCGCCGAGCAGCGCAAGCGTGCTCTTGCTCATGGACATCGAATGGGAGTTGCGGGCTGCTTGAACGATCGAAGAGTTGGGTCCAAAGAACATCTGTAACCCGGCCAGCAGGGCCAAGACGATGCAGCCGCCGGTGATCACTCCCAAGACTCCGCCGAAGATCCGGTTGTAGAAAGATAGGCCGGCCCGCTCGATGAGCTTTTCGATGAAATAGGCGATCAGGCTGACAACGATCACCACAGCCACAAAGACGACTGCATAAGCCGCATAGCGGGGGATATCGGCGGAAAGGTCGGCGTTGAACCAGGGCTGAATTTTGCTCGCGACCAGGCCTCCATACGCCCCTGAGATGAGGTAGGCCAGGATGAGCGTGATGATTCTGCTCACCTGCCAGATAAGGCCATGGAAGAGGCCCAACACGAAGAAGACCAAAACGATGCCTAGCGCGGTGATGTCGATCCAGCCGAGTGAGGCCAGAAAGCTACTTCCAACCGCTTCAGGGGTAGCGTCTTGCAGAGTAAGCATGGCGTGGGGAAGATCCACACGCAGTGTCGCTGCGCCTGTTATCCTCCCTGTATTCATTATGCCTTTCTGTCATCTAGATTCACGTGTTGACCACAAGCTAGCCTCCACTACGGGGGCGAGAGGAGCGTTTTCGTGGCGATGGCCCCATGCATCTTTTTGTGTGTTGGAGATGGCAGATGACTGATATCGGCCCTATCGAACTGAGCGAGAGCCTTGCTCTTTTGTTTGAAGAGGTGAGGGCGAATGACATGCTGAACCCCGAAATCGAGCGGGCTAAACGCGAGTTTTTCGGGGTGGTGGGAAATGTTGGCGAGATTCCAATCGAGGGAGCGGCCGAGCATCGTTTCATCGAATGGTACTTGCTGGAGCGGTACAGCGAGGTTCTGGGCGGGGTGCCGGCGCGCATCTTGTTGCCAGACCGGGATGAGCCAATCGCTGAGTTATTCGAGCAAAGTATCGTCGGTGTGTTTCTGGTTGAGGCAGTGACGAAGACCGATGTCCGGCTGCGCGACCTGCAAGAGGACTCTGGTTTCGATCTAGACACCGCCGAAGGCTTGAAGGCTCAGCCGGGAGACCTCTTGATAGGACGTTTATTTTCAGACGCAGCCACCACGTCGATTCCCTCCGTGGCCATGGCCTTGCAATCAAGGGGAACTGAACTTGCGCAGGCGTTGCAACGCGATTTGGCGAGGCTGAATCTCGAGAAGCGTTTGACCCAGGCCGAGCTGGAGCACTTGTTCTTCCGGGGAAGAGACACATCGGCCGATGCAGCCGCCTCGAGCGTTCCGCTCGAACATCTCGAGGCCGATCTCGAGCGCTACATCCACGAGGCTGGAGGTGTCGAGTGGCAGGCCACCGAGATCAGCACCGCCTTGCGGGAGTCGCCGAACCCGGCTGAGGTGGTGGAGCCTTTGCTTGACGAGATCGCCTTCGAGACGGCAGCTGACATCGATCAGTTGCGCACCCTTTTGATACAGATCTGGAATGCACACCGCCCCGATGACGTGCTGGTGGAGGCTATCCCCACCGCGTCTCCGAGTCTTTCGCCGGAAGAGCCGTTGGGGGAGTCGCTGGCGCGCCGGATCGAGGAGGGTATTGCAGGACAAGAGGACATGGAGACGGTCTTCGCTGAACTCGAGCAGGCGCTCGGAATGGAGGCTGAAGACGAGGAGGGCGTGCCGCGTATGCCCGAGGCGGGAGAGGACACCACAACCCCCATCGAGGGTGATCTGGAACCTCTGGTGGGGGAGTATCTCTGGGAAGAGAAATGTGACGAGGGCCCGGAGAAGGCAACGCTTAACTCCCTGGTTTCGCAGCAACGGGAGCTGCCGTTGCCGCGGATGAATCTGGAGTCCTTGGAAGCTACCGATCTGCTTCGTTTCCTCTTGGCGGCTTACCTTGCTTCACCACCGGATCGACGGTGCGAAGAGGTGCGAAATCGTTTCCAGATCTTGTCCAGTTTCTATGAGTGGGCTGAGCGCACGCAGTGCTACGAGCTGGCTCCAGTTCTGAAGGCCTGCGAGGATGCCTTCGTGACGGAGTTGGACCGCTTGCACCATGCCAGTCATGAGTTGAGCGAGGCAGATACACCCGATCCTGGAGCCACGCCCAGCCTGGTACGCGTGACCGATATTGGTCCTGAGGGCGTCATGGTCATGCTCTTGGGTGAGGAACCGGCGCTGCTTGTTCAGCGTGATGGAACCGAGGCCGAATTGCAGATCGGCGATCTGATACTGGGCGTCATCGATCGGACCAATGGCGCCGAAGTCCGGATCGGCGGCTTCGTACTGGTGCTTCCCGAGAGCGCGCAAGGCTTGATGGGCTAGGGGCTATCAAGCCATAGGCAGGCTGCAGGGCCCTTTTGGGGCATTCATAACTTCTGATAATATTTGTTATGTAAAACTCACAATCTGTGGCCGGGGGCGAATGTTTCAGCCCAGCTTCTATGATGAACTCATGGAAGGGTTCCCCATCACGATTCGCCTCCCCGTCCTTTGGGGCGATATGGATGCCTTCGGTCACGTCAACAATGCCCGCTATTTTGTCTGGTTCGAGGCCGTGCGCCTGGAACTCTTTCAGCGCGTCCAACTGGCCTCCAGCGGCACGCCCGGCGTCGGTCCCATCCTTGCTCATGTCAGCTGTGACTTTCTCAAGCCAGTCGTCTGGCCGGCCGAGATCATCGTTGGCACACGCGTAACCAGCTTTGGGCGGACCAGTTTCAAGATGGACTACGCCATCGCTCACGCCAGCCAGCCTGATGAACTGGTAGCTACTGGCGAAGGAGTGATCGTGCTGGTGAACTATGGCACCGGCGAAAAAATTCCGGTCTCGGAAGAGTTGAAGGCGGCGATCGAGGCTCTGTGACCCGGTTCAGGCGGTGGCTCCGCCACATGAACTGCCCGAACCTGCCGTGCAACCGAGGCAGTGTTCGCCGGTGACGATCTCGCGGCTGGCCAGGGCAGCCTGATCGAAGTCACCAAGCTGGCTCGGGGCATCGGGATGGACAGGCAGCCCGAGCATCTGATTGAAGTCACAGTCGTGGAGTCTGCCGTCGGGGCTGACCGAAATAAGATCGCGGCACATGACGTTTTGGGCTGCTACCGGGTTGAATGCCTCATCGAGGCCAGCGAGGTAAGCAGCCTCATTGCCCGAGCGCTGCAACCATTGCTGGAAGCGCGCGATCGGCATGTTGGTGATGCAGAAAAGATGGTCGAACTTGATCTGGAACTGGCGATCGAGTTCGAGGCGGTAGTCCATCTCGATCTGTTCCTGGTCGGCGGGCAGATAGGCCCCCGAGGGATTGTGAACGAGGTTCAAGATCAGGCCGGACTGTCCATCGCCGTAGCCGAGATCATTCAAACGACGCAGGCCTTCGATGCTCTTGTCAAAGACTCCTGCCCCGCGCTGATTATCGGTTCGTTGCCGGCGCGGGTGTGGCAGGCTGGCGACCACGTCCACGCGTTGCGCAGCAAGAAATTCTGCAAGAGTTTCCTGACCTGGTTCGAACAGCACCGAGAGGTTGCAGCGATCGATGATCTGCATGTCGAGGTGTCGCGCACGCTCGACGATGCGTCGAAATTGCGGGTGTAGTTCGGGAGCTCCGCCGGTCAGGTCGAGGGTATTGATGCTGCTGTGCTCGATGATCTCGAGCATCTGTCCGACCATCTCCTCCCCCATATTGTCGCCAGGTCCGGTTCGGTGTGGCCCGGCATCGACATGGCAATGTCGGCAGGCTTGATTGCAGAGTTTGCCCAGATTCACCTGGAGGGTCTGCACGGTCCGAGCCCGCAGCGGCAGGAGTTCCGCGACTTTCAGTTTCTGGTCGAAGCGATGCAAA
>CAZIVO010000076.1:0-17669 GCA_964542765.1 uncultured candidatus Brocadiaceae bacterium
CCTTCTTCTTGGTCACTTTACGTTTGGCGGCCTTCTTTTTGGTCGCCTTCCTTTTCGTTGCTTTTTTCTTGGTACGTTTTTTTGCAGCCATGTTCTCTGTCCTTATTGGTTTTCAGAGGCAAGCCCAAATGGACTTAACCGTGGCGCGGGTACAATGGTGCCGCACCAATCACCCGATAGATCGTCCGGTGCCGCGGACGGATTCACCGAAATCTTGTCTGTGACAGGACATACCGCGATCGACCTTCGCCGCCTTATTTGCGAATTCCTTATTAACCACTGTCTTACCTGGGTTTATGTCTCCACATTAGCGTGGGGGTTTCCGCTCAACTTCGAGCGACAAATTAGCGGTTTTTCTTCTTCTCCCCCCTGAAAAGCCCTGCGCGCGAAGGAATGAACCCGATGTTCAAACAGCACCTTGCGGACGAGATCCGGCTTGAGGCATCAGTTCTTCCGTCACCGCCGTGCAGTAATCGGTCGCACGCAACTCCTCCCGGCGCAGATCCAAACACCTGAAAAACTGCTCCGCTCAATGGAACTCTGCGCTTCGCAACCGCCCACTCGGTTCCAAGGAGCTGTTCCGATCATCAGCCCCAGGTCAGGAGGCCATCAGAAGAGTCGGTCCAATGAAGCCTTGCCCAATTCGCCGTAGGCTGGATGCAAGGACGAATCATCCATCTCCTCGCTGCTCGCCGATGAGCCTTCGAGAACCTTCGCCAGTTTCTTCACCGTCTCGCCAGCATAGAGCCGAACCATGCCAACCGTGGTGCTGTCATCGAACAAGATCGTCAGCAACGTGCGGTCGCCCACCAGGGAAAGCTGAATATTTCCTCTCTCTCCTTGGTGGAATAGCGCCGAGAATTCCTGCTCTCCAAGCAGTCGAGCCATTTCCTTGGTCGCCCCGAAGGACCCCGCGACAAGAGCCGAGATCGTGTCGATGTCAAAAGACTCGACTTCACCCTTCTTGGTGACCAAGTGGCCTTCCTTGTCGACCAAGAGGGCGCACTTTGAACCCGACAGCCGCAAGAAATCGACCAGAAGATGATCAATCTTTTGAATGTCTTCTTCGTAGAAGCTCAGCCGATCCTGCTTGAGTTTCTCGTCGATGCGAACACTGGTGTCATGATTCATGGTTGTGGGATGCCTCGCTAAACCACGAAGAAAGCAACACCCGCCACCGCAGCGGCAACAAACAAGGTCGCCGCCACCGCAATTTCTACCCCGCCACCACGAGCCAACGGTTGAGCAGGCCCAAGTGGTCCGCATGGAGCCCGCATCATCCCTGGAGACATCGAGCTTGCTTGAGGTTGATGAGAAGAGGCCGCAGAAGCCACGGACACCGGCGAAATCGGAGGCATGGTCAGTGCAGTGGGAGCCGGATGCACCGGAGCAGCAGTTGTCGGCACGCCTGGAACCGGGTGCACCGGAGCAGCAGTTGCCGGCACGCCGGGGACCGGGTGCGCTGGAGCAGCAGTTGTCGGCACGCCTGGAACCGGGTGCACCGGAGCAGCAGTTGCCGGCACGCCGGGGACCGGGTGCGCTGGAGCAGCAGTTGTCGGCACGCCTGGAACCGGGTGCACCGGAGCAGCAGTTGCCGGCACGCCGGGGACCGGGTGCGCTGGAGCAGCAGTTGTCGGCACGCCTGGAACCGGGTGCACCGGAGCAACAGCTGCCGACACGTCTGGAACCGGATGCGCTGGAGCAACATCTGCCGGCACGTCTGGAACCGGATGCGCTGGAACAACATCTGCCGGCACGTCTGGAACCGGATGCGCTGGAGCAGCAGTTGCCGGCACGCCTGGGACCGGGTGCGCTGGAGCAGCAGTTGTCGGCACGTCTGGGACCAAATGCGCCGGAGCAGCAGTTGCCGCGACAGCCAATTGATCTGGTGGTAATGGCTGGTCGGATTGATGCAAATTCATCGGCGAAGCAGGTTGGGCCAACGTCTCCCCGTCATGTCCAGACAACTCCTCTGGAGCAGCTGGTGGTGGCTGCGAACGCCGACCATCAGTCCGATCGATGCTCTCGAGAACCATCCCCGCGAGCACCTTCAGAGTGGGGAAAACGCCTTCCCCCGTCATTGCTACCGCCTCGAACGTGGGCACTCCAAACTTGTTCATCTGTCTGTCGAGCTCTTCGACAGACAGAGCGCCCGGAAGATCGCGCTTGTTGTACTGAATGACATGGGGGAGATCGCGAATGTCCTTGCCGTATTCGTGCAGATTGACGGCCAAGTTCTCGTAGCTCTCGAGATTCTCTTGCATCTTTTCGGCATCAGAGTCCGCCACAAAGATGACACCGTCGGCACCCTGCAACACGAGCTTCCTGGTCGAGTTGTAGTAAACCTGACCCGGCACCGTGTAGAGCTGGAACTTGGTCCGCATGCCCGCAACATTGCCAAGGTCGAGCGGCATGAAGTCGAAAAACAAAGTCCTGTCTCCATCTGTTGAGATGGATGTCAACTCGCCCTTGTTTTCCTCCGGAGCCTTCTCATGAACGATCTCAAGATTGGTGGTCTTGCCACTCATCCCGGGACCGTAGTAGACAATCTTGCAGTTGACTTCCTTGAGTGCGAAGTTGATCTGAACCATACGACTTCCTGACGCTCCCGATGCTGCATCGAGGCCTTGCGGCTCGCTCGGCAGCGAAAACACATCTCCCTACTCGCCTCTTCGGTCGTCCCGGAGCGTTGCTTGAGAGGTTTCTAGGGTCGTGGCGACTCCATCTTCGTCAACTGCCGCAACCCCATGACCGATTCTCGGATCTCGCTGTCACAGTGGTCCGGGGAGACGAACTGATCGGTGATCACCACCAGGCAAACCTCGTCGAATGTCATCAAAATCACCTTGCCATGGGAGGAGTTCATGACGAAACGAGAAAACCCGCTCATCCCACCAACCTCGAGAGCCCGGCCAACCCTGGAAACCAGAAGAGAGGCGAGACCCGCCACCACATCTTCGCGCAGATCCGGCCCGAGGCTGCTCTCGACAGCAATCCCATCCTTGGTCACCACCGAGCAGCCCTTGACACCGGGCGTTCCGCGAAGCTCGGCGAGAATATCCCGCATGGCTGTCATGGCATCGCCATTCCGGCCGTGTAAAGAGAAGCCGCGAGGAGGCCCTGGAGATCGTTCACGATGACGTCGGTTGCGTTATCTCGGCCACAGAGCACCGCGGCGATCACGTCGCCGTAGCGGCACACGCAGATCTGGCCGAAATCACCCTCCAGCACCCCCTTGCTGAAGTCTCCCATATCCAGGCGCCGGGAAGTCCGCTGCGCGGAACTCGCCAAAACCCGAACAACTTGAAGGAACGCGTCGCCGCCACCCTCGATGTCGCCTTTCACGAGCGCTTTCGACCCCTTGATATAAGCAACCTTGGTGACTCCTGGTGTTTCAAAGATCCGCGATACCGTGCTGCGGATGATGCCCAAACTCTCTGCTCCGGCAAAACTCTCCAGCCTTGCCTCGGCCAGAAGGGAGCGCGTCAAACGACCGGCCTTCTCTACACCTTCAAGGAGGTCTTGGAGGTCCTCTTCCATGGCAGAGGGTTCCTCCTTGACCCTTTCGAACAAGACCTTCAGAGATCGGTCTACCAGGAGTTCATCACGGAGTTCGTCGAGATGCCTATCCAATGAGTCCGACGCCCCGATGCAGAAAAGCAGTTCGGCAAGTTTCTTTCGGGTTGCTGTGTCTCCGGGAGATGCAGATACCACCCTCTCCAAACACTCGATCGCTTTCCTGCCATCACACGCCTTGAGATCGCTACGGAAGCGCGACAGCAAAAGTTCGCCAAGAATGGCATCGGTGCCGGATTCCTCCGGGAAATGGGACGTGCATTCATAACAAATCCCCTCGGCGGCGCCGTCGTCTCCGACCTCTAGATGCAAGCGAGCCAGTTCCTGGTAGCGTCCCGCGTGAGGAGATCGGTTCAGCTTTCTGCGAAGGTTCTCGATGCGGCTTTTGAGTCTGTTCTTGATGGCAAACTTGCGCAATCGCTGAAGACCTTCTGAGTCGGGGAATAAACAGAGGCCGTCTTCGGCAACTTCCAGGGTCTTTTCAGGGTTTCCGGTATTGATGAAGACTTGCCCAAGATCGATGTAGGTCGAAGGACTCGGGTCCTTGATCGCCTTGGCCCGCAAGACCTTCAACTCTCTCCACATCTTGAATCTCTCCAGAACTTTCATGAGAGAACCTCTCCGATGAATTTGCCTCGCCTATCAGCCTTCTGCGCAATGCTCATATCGCCTTTACCTGAACCTCAATGCTTCCCCGTCGGGCCCGGGCAAGTAAGCCGCAACACCATCGGTGGTCAGCGGACCTCTGAATTTCTCACCCGTCGAGTATTCCCAAGCAATCTCGAGCGTCTGCCTGTGCAAAGCCAAGATCCGATCGCATCGCTTGCCACCACCGACTCCCCGCTCAACTACCAGCAACAAACTATTGCCGACGATCAGAGGCCCACGAGTCCGCTTTCCTGACAACTGACGGAAGCGAATCTCGTGACCGGTTTTCGCATCAAGCAAAACAAACCTGTCGTCCTCATCGACCGCGGCAACTGCATCCCCTACTCGGCACAGTTCGCCAGCCCTCGGCGATCGGCCAAGATCGTGGCGCCAAGCCACCCTGCCATCGCGTTCGTTCATCGCCATGAGATGCCCATCGCTGGTCCCGAACACCACCAGTGGTGCCGCCAAAATGACCGATGTCGTTACCGCCGCAGATACACCATGGCGCTTGATGATCGCGCCATTGCTAGCATCCAAAACGATGACCTCAGCACTCTCGGTTCCCACCCGTATACGCCGCTCATGGAGCATCGGAGGCCCCGAAATCCGTCCGCCGAGCGACTGCCGCCATAACACTCGGCCATCGCTCATGCCGAGGCAGACAAGCTTGCCATCCTCGTCCCCAAACATGACTCGGCCATCCTTACACACGGGATCCTGGACAGGCCGAGAAACGGGCCGCATCGAAAAGATCTGACGCGCTCCGGGTAAGCGATAGCCGTGGATACGGTCATCTGTCGTCCGGAAGAAGAACCCATCGCGGGACATCGCCGGATGACCTTCCATCTTCACCAAGTCATCCAGCTGAATGGTCCGAATGACTCGGTCATCTGCAATCTTTCCGACGATGACCTTGCTGCCAAGCCCGACAACTGCGTGGCCGTTGGCGACACTGATCGCCGATGCCAAGGACTCACCAAATCGCATGGCGACTTGGGGTTTTATCGTCAAGACACAGTCGACTTCAGCAGACTTGCGTGCGACAACCGTGATCCTTCGCGCCTCGAACCCATGCCTGCTCAAGGTGAAGGTCTCGGCAATGCGAGGGTGGCAGTAGACCAACGCCGGTGTCACGAGATTGCTCGAATCAATGGCCTCTCCGCTCTTTACAGGATGACCATCCTTGAGAATTAGAGCTCCTGACGGCCGCGAATTGATCATGACCGGGAGTAACGCCTGCTTCGCCAAGCGCGTCATCTCGTAACGCTCCGTCAGAACAAGCAAGGCCTCGCGAGCCTCTCGCCACTGGCCACTCGCCAGATATTGGCGGCCTTTCTCTTCGATATCCTTCGCAGCCGAGATGTATTCCTTGAGTTCTCGGAGGTTCTTCTCCACCTGCTTGGAGGCCGCCCACTCCCGGTCCTCAGCTTGACCAGACTCCTCCACTCCTTCCCACACACGATTGAGCGCAGCCGATGCGGCATCAAGATCGTGCCCGCTGAAAGCTGCCAGGTATCTCTCCCAATCGAGACGGTAAGTCGTTCGCGCTCTGTTGATATTCGCTTCAGCTCTGAGGCGATTTTTCTCTTTCCCTGCTTCGTAATCCAAGCGCAAGTTATCGATTCTCGCGATCTCCTCCTCGGCACTCTTCGCGGCGAATGTCAGCGGGTAATCCCGAGCAAACTCTTTGTAGACATTGATCGCCGCACTGTGCTGATGATCCGCTACCAGATCCTGAACGGAGATCTCCCGGAGCAACTGATCAGCGTGTCTGTCATACCCATACCAACCAGCCACTGCGGCGAGGATGACACCGGCAGACAGCACCATGATCATGAGCCTGTGTCGACGCGATCGGCGCTTCTGATCCACCTCGTAGATCCTGCGGATGCGCTCCGATACATCCTTACGCGAGCGATCAATCCTGAGAATCTTGTGGAGATACTTGACGGCCTCGATCGGTCGCCGATCACGGGTGAGATCCTCGGCGATCGACTCGTACAACTCGATCACCCGCCTTGTATCACCCGCCTTGCTATGAACATTGGCCAAGCTCTTCTTGAGCTCCAGATCGGCCGGGTTGTCCAGGAGAAGTCTCTCAAGAATCTCCCGCACCCTCGAGGTGTCACCAACCTCGAGATAAAGATCGACAAGGGTCCGACCCTCGGCGACAGGGTCCAGCCCAACCGGCCGGTGATCCGCATGCCCGACCGTGAGTTCAACCAACCGTTCCCGCGCATCGAGGTCTGTCGGGATCAACTCGATCGCTTGGACAAGCTTCTCGATTGCGGCGTCCAGATCTTGGCCAGCGACATGAAATTCCGACATCTTTTTGAGATGGTCAGCAGAAAGTCCGTACTCCTCGGCTTGCTCGTAGATTTCAGAAAGTCGACTGTGGACATGAGGTATCCCGACGCCCAGAACCACAGCCTTCTCGAAGAGATTGGTGGCGTCTCTCAATCGATGTTCAGAGGCCGCCTCTTCTGCCAGGGGAACAATGTCCTGCAGCGAGATACTTTTGATCAGGCCCTCGTCAAGAAGGCTGGCAAGAGCCTTGTAGGTATTGAAAGATGAAAGACCCGCTACCTCGACCATTCGAGCAACCGTGCGCTTGCCATCGACAAAATCTAGAACCGACATCGCGGTATCATCCACGCCCAGAGCATTCCCATCCTTGAGCGATGGCTGGTAGATCTCCTGTGCGCTGAACACTCGCTCCCGGATATAGGACCACTCATCGATACGCCGGGCGGCCTCCATGATCAGGCTGTCTGTAGCGAAGAACATTCGATCGCTCACCGATCCCTCACGTCCCTCGAGTGTGCTAGCCCCTTCAAAAAACTGGAACTGAGCAGCATCCCAGAAAAAGAGGTCGTAGATCTCCTCTTCCATCTCAGACCGATAACCCGCCTCCAGCTGGTCCTCGGTGAAGCATGCGCCTGCCAGGAGCGCATCGGCGACCGAAGCTCCCGTCGACGATGCATGGTGACGAGCCTGCTGCTCGATGGACGGCGCCAACATCCCGGTCCTCACCATCCGCGCCAGAACGCGATCCAGGAGAGTGTGCTCGTTGTAGTAAAGAGTGACGCCACGCGAATCGAAGTAGAGGGCTTTCCGGTCATCGGCAGCCTCGACCACGAGAAGCCCGGCCTTCTGGCTCAACGCCAGCATCTGGAAGATCTGTGCCAGATCAACGCTTGCCAGATCTCCTTGAAGAGCCATAAGTTCCTTCCGCACAGCTTGCTACTGGGGCGCCATGTGGGCCACGAAGACCCCCTCAGTGGTGGCCAACGCTTCACGGCACCCGAATCATCCCCCCCTTTCGTATCGGCAGTCAGATGACCGATTTTGAGAGCTTGCGAGACCTTGGTGCCGGTCCTACCCTTTGACCGTTCCGGCAATCGGTCCCCCATGCCCCAAAACAGCACAGAATCCGCCATAAGCAAGCTCTTCCGATTTGCACAGGGTTTCCATCACCAGATCGCCGGGTGGGTGTTCCTACGCCTCGGAAACCCGCTCCTCGCCCAGATTCACTACGAACGAGTCGCGGCACTTCACGGAGCCCATTTTTCTGCCCATGTCCAGCTCGGCCGCATCGCCTACGCCATGGGCGATTACCCTAAATGGCAGCATGAGTTTGAGCGGGCGCACAGTATCTCCGAGAAGCGGTTTGCGAAGCTGAGGGACAGGTATGCTGCTCAAGAAGCACGCCTTGCCGGGGTTTCTCACACGCCATCCCGCAACCGGCCCATCTGGCAAGCTGTTGCGACGGCGCCCCGTGAACTCCGCACGAGGCCTGAGCGCCCACACTCGTACATCCGACCTCTCGGCGAGGCCGAAGCAATGTCTTCTTGCACCTCGGACGACTTCGCATCGGACGCAGAGCGAGCGAAGTTTCGCAGATCCTCTCCGATCGAATCCTCCGAGGTCTATTCTTGCGATCTCGACGAGTTATCCCGTCGACTTTCCACGTGATGCATCATTTTCTCCGGCGTGGGCGATAGTGCGCTCTCAGCCGATGCACAATGGCTAGTAGCCCATGAAAAACACGGCTCTTCACGCCGCTCAAATTTCCGCCGGGGGCCACATGGCTCCTTTCGCTGGGTGGGAGATGCCCGTCCACTTCGGCGGGATCCTCGACGAAGTTTCCCTGGTGAGAACGAAGGCAGGGTTGTTCGACCTCGGCCACATGGGTCGCGTCCGCGTGGAAGGAGTAGATGCAACGGACTTCCTCCAGCGCCTTCAGACCAATGATGCTTCGAAGCTAGTCCCGGGCGGGATTCGCTACAGCCTGATCCTCGATGACGGTGGCATGATCCTCGATGACATCCTCATCTACCGAGATCCCGATGATGACGGATTCTTCCTCGTCATCAATGCCTCTAACACACAGAGAGATCTCGACATCATGCGTGAAACCGCGCAAGGCTTCGGTGATGTTCGGATCATCGATCAAACAGATGATCTCGGGATGTTCGCCATCCAGGGGCCAGCATCAGCTCAAATCATCGCAAGCATCACGGACATCGACCTCGATAGCCTTGCCTTCTACCGCTGGACCCGAGGTAAGGTTGCCGGTGTCGAAACCGCCGTCTCACGTACCGGTTACACCGGCGAAGATGGCTTCGAGATCTACGCATCCAGAGACGATGTGGCGAACATCTGGGATGCCACCTTGGGCGCAGGGGAAGCCTCCGGCCTGCGGCCAGCCGGTCTCGGCTCGCGCGACACGCTACGGCTTGAAGCCGGTATGACGCTGTACGGCCATGAGATCGATGAAACAACCAACCCTCTCGAGGCGGGCCTCAGCTGGGCAGTCAAATTCACCCATGATTTCACCGGCCGAGAGGCTCTCGAACAATCCAAAGCAGCCGGCGGCACCGGGCGCCTGCTCGTCGGTCTGAAAACTACAAGTCGGCGGGTGCCGCGCCAGGGGTACACGGTGACCGTGAGTGGAGAACCTGTCGGCAGCATCTGTTCCGGCAGTATTTCCCCAACCCTGTCAACCAACATCGCAACCGCCTACTTGGCTGCTGAATATGCAGAGCCGGGAACCAAAGTTGATTTCATGGTTCGGGATAAACCAGAGCCCGCTACTGTCGTAACTCTACCTTTCTACAAAAGACCACGCTGAGGAATCGAATGCGCCCAAACGACCGCAAATACTTGAAGTCTCATGAGTGGTGCAAGGTCGACAACGGAATCGCCACCATCGGAATCTCAGACTACGCCGTCTCGCACCTGTCAGACCTGGTCTTCCTGGACCTCCCTGCCGAAGGCTCTTCTGTGACTGTCGGTGAACCATTCGGCGAGATCGAATCCGTCAAGGCGGTCTCGGATATGATTTCGCCCGTGACCGGAGAGATCGTCGAAGTAAACGACTCTCTCCCCGACAACCTTGAGATCTTGGGAGCGGACTCGTTCGGTGAGGGATGGATGGTCAAAATCCAACTCAGCGCTGAAAGCCCGGACCTGATGGATGCCGAAAGCTACGAAGGACACATCCAGGAAGAAGAGGGCCAGGGGTAACGGGGCCTGACTGAACGTGCTGCTCTGTATCGACACGGGCCCGGCCCACCCCACCTGGAATATGGCGGTGGACGAGGCGCTGCTGCTCGAAGGTCCGCCCGCTGCGCTCCGACTCTACAGCTGGTCTCCTCCGGGACTATCACTCGGCTACTTCCAACCCCATGACTTCACCGAAACAGTGCCCGGTGACCGTGTAGTGGTTCGACGGCAGACCGGCGGAGGTGCCATTTATCATGACAATGAAATCACCTTCTCACTGACACTCGATACCGAACTCTTGCCCGGATCTGTGCTTGAATCATACGAGGCTATCCATGGAGCCATTGCCAGAGCCCTCGATACTGTCGGTGTCCCCACAGCCATGGCCGCTCAAAGCGATGTCTCGAATCATCGCCGACCGGCACAGGGATGGTGCTTCGCCACTCCATCCGCGCCAGATCTCATCACGGTTGAAGGCCGTAAAATCGTCGGCTCAGCGCAACGCCGTATCAACCAGCCTCGGCCGAGAATCCTTCACCACGGGTCCATAGTACTGCGAGCATCTCCGACGACGCCTTTCTGTGGCGATGTCACCGGGCATGTTGATCCCGCTGATGCAACCGAACCTCTCAAACAAGCTCTGATACATGAGATATCCGCAACCCTGCAACTCAAGGCCGAGCCGAGTTCCCTGGGAGCATCCCTTCGTTCCCTCGCGGGCGAACTCCTGACCTCGCGACACGGAACTCGCGAATTCCTGGAGCGCCGATGACTTCACTGTCAAACAGGTCAGCGCTTCGCCCGCCCGGGTCCACATCGAAACGGTCGTAGCCTTCGGGAAAATCAAAAACCCCAAGAAACCGGTGCAGCTATATCCTTGCCCGCCATGCCCTCACTAGACGAAATGCTCTCTCGCCCAGGGCTCCCACCCAGGGAGAGATTGCTCATCGTTGCCAAGGCTGCAATCTGGCCAGGGGACTGGGACGAGTTGGTGAGTTGCGCGAAGACCGCTCGCAACCATGACTGGTGCCGAAGCGAACTGGAAGAAACCCTCCTGCAAGCAGTCTTGTTCTTCGGTTTCCCACGCGTTGTCACCGCTTTCGAGGTTGTTCAGCGTGAATGGCCCCCCGAGCACCCCCCTTCGGGAGGAACCCTTCCTGCCGACCAGCAAGCTGCCGCCGGCTCCAGCCTGTTCGGGGCCATCTACGGCAAGAACACCGACTCTGTACGCGGCATGCTGCGCGGGTTCCACGCCGAGTTCGAGGACTTTGTCATGAATGCCGCCTATGGCCGCATCTTGACGCGACCAGCTCTCCAACCACGCTTGCGAGAGCTGCTTGCCGTCGGTGCCCTTGCCGCCATGGACCAGGTGCCCCAACTGGTGGCGCACGGCCGCGGGGCGGCGAGTTTCGGAGCCACTCGTATCGAGATCGAAGAGGCTGTGTTCAGCGCGACGAAAGACTCAGACCTGACCGCTCAGTTGACGCGAAAGATCGTCGGATGATTCAGGCTCAAACCTGATGAGTCAGGTGACGCTCGACGACCTCTATCAACTCATCCGGCTCGAATGGTTTGCGGAAGTAGTCGACAGCTCCCATCTCAACACTCTGCTGACGACCTCTGGCATGCTCACGGGCCGTGAACACAACAACGGGAATATTCGCCGTCTCCGGATTCCCCTTCAGTCGCTTCAACGTCTCCCACCCATCGATTCCCGGCATCATGATATCGAGCAAGATCAGGTCGAGATTGAGCGCTTCGGCCTTGCTGACACCCTGCTCACCATTCAACGCAGATTCGACTTGAAAGCCCGCTGCTTCCAGAACCATCCGGGTTGAAACAATGATCAACTTCTCGTCTTCGATAATCAAAACCCTGCGTTCCATCTTGGTTTCCTCCGCTAACAACCCACCTTCTCCACAAGACCGCTCTTGGCAACATCGGATGCCATGGGCTCCGAAACCTCCGGGAGCTCAAACGAAAACTTTGCACCCTCGCCGAGATCTCCGCCGACATCGATGAAGCTGCCATGCGCCTCGATCACCCTGGCGGCCACAAACAGACCGAGTCCTGCGCCGCCATGCCGACGCGTCAACGGATCCTCTACCTGGAAGAACTTCTCGAAAATCCGCCGGTGATACCGGGGATCAATCCCAACACCTGTGTCCTGTAACGTGAACCGGACGGCCTCTCCGTCAGCAACCACGCAAAGATCAATCCGGCCAGTGTCGGGGGTGAACTTGAAGGCATTCTCGATCATGGCCTGCAACGCTCGGCGGATCTCCGCTCGGTCTACGCCCACCCAAACCGGTTGCGCGGGTGTCTGCACACCGAAAGATGCGCCACCATCGCCTGACATCTGCAGGAATGGTCTCGCCGCCTCGGTGAGGAGATCGGCCACATCACACACCTCCAGATCCTGCGCATGCTGATCCGGATCAAGACGGCCCAGATGGACAAGGTGGTCAATCTGATGTTCCAGCCGCAGAGATTGCACACAAATCGAATCGATGGCGTCCTTCTGAGTCTGCTCAAGCTTCCCAAGGGTTCCCGAAGATAGAAGGGACGACAGCGTCTTGATCCCGGTCAGCGGCGTTCTCAACTCGTGTGCGAGGATCGAGAGATATTGGTTTCTCAACTGATCAGCTTTGTAGTTGGCTGTCACGTCCCTGAGAAAACTCACAGCCCCTGCAAACTCTCCCGATGCGCTGATGATGCGGTTGGTGGTGGACCGGATGTAAAGAAGCTCTTTCTGGTCGTGGTGGATCTCAACGGTCCGACAGACCTCGCCTTGCTCGGAGATGGCCGATTGATCCGCCCGCAAACACTGGAGCAGTTCTTCGCACCCTTCTAGCTCGGCGACTGACTTACCAATGGCGAGAACCGACTTCAGACCGAGGAGGTCCTCGGCAACTGCATTCAGCAAGATCACTCTCCCCGACTCATCGGCGAGGACGACCCCATCCATGATCTTGCCAATACTCTCCATCAGTCCTTCAAGCCTCTACCGCTGCAGGGAAATCCTCTCACAGAAGCAACAGCGTCCCTGATCAGGTCCAAGCGGATCAGCAACTCATCCAGCCTGCTTCACGGATCCCAGTACCGCGTCTTCGTCTTCAAAGATCGAGAGATGCTTCGAAATCCTCATGATGTCAAAAATCTTGACGATGAAGGGTTTCACATGACAAAGATGCAGGTTCGAACCGCGCGAAGAAGTGATGTTATTCGCGACAATGATCAGGCCAACGCCGCAAGAATCGATGATCTTGACGGAGTCCAGGTTCAAAACGAAATGCTCGAAGCCTTCGTCAATCTTCGTATTGAGGATCTCCTTGAGTGAGTCCTTCAGTGAGTCAGTCACATAAAAATTGAGGCTGCGGTCATTGAACGAAATGATGACTGCCTTGTCTTCTTTGATCGCCGTTACCGAAAGCCCCTGACTCTTCTTGCCAACAATCTCCATCTGGTTCCACCCCCCCGGGTCACAGTTTCTCCACCGCCAATGACATCATTGTCATCCGGATCACATGCCCATCTTCGGCCATATCACCCTCTCGGCTTCAGTGCTTGACGGGGAGTCTCGCAGTGATAAACCGCCGCTCATCCACACCAGCGATGGCATGGGAAACGTGGTTGCGAACCGCCAAGCTCGACTCTACCCCTCGTCGTAGCTCTGAGATGCGTAGCGGGACGACACGTTCTTTTGCCCCATCCTCCGAAGCATCGATTCGCTCTTCTTGAGCCCGAGTTGGCTCGCCTTGTTGGCAACGCTGACCACAGACCTTCCCAGACATCTGGCAACCTCCAGATTGTCTCGATCCGGATAGATTTGGCGCAAGAGTTCGACTTCGCTCTCAGTCCACCGAGGCATGCGAACAGGGCTCTGCGGTATCACCCCCAACCGGGCAGACATTCTCTTGTCCTTGGACAAGCACAGAAGTGCCGCCCGTTCACCAATCTCTCGCGCCGAGCGTGACAGACAGAATTCAAGATCAGCGTCCGACCGACTTCCGTGAAGCCGCCGGAGCAAGCGATCCTCCTCGGCACTCCACAGGCCCTCCCTGCGCTCGAGTCGAATTTCCTCGATGCGTCTCCCCACGTCTTCTCGACTCCTGGCCAGCACCAAGCACAACCCAGCAAAATCGAGAACTCCGTGGGAAATCCGGAGTTGGCGATCCTCGTGTGATTCCCAGTCGCCGGAGCGGTGAGAAGCTTCAAACAAGATCTTCGCCCGGGTCCTGACACTCTCCACCGAACGATGCAAGAGCCTGGCTACTTCTTCCTCCCGGTGACCCGGGTATAGAACTCTCAAGCGGCCGAGTTCGTGCGACGACCAGTTGCCTTTTTTCCGGCCGGTCACGCCTCGCTTCCCTGCTCCTCGCCGTCGGGAGGATGCTCGAGGAAGTGAGACCAACGCTTCCGAGAAGTGTTCCGGGAAAGTTCTCGGATTTCCTTGGCTGACTCCATACTCAGGGCTTGCTTCACCAAGGCTTCACATTCGTCAATCGGGAAACTCCGGACCATGAGTTTCACCCGCGGCAGGAACACCGGGATCATCGAAAGCTCACGGTAACCCAGACCCAGTAACAAAGGCGTGAAGTTGTGATCACCAGCAATCTCTCCGCAGATAGCTACCGGCTTATCCGCCTCGTTCGATCTCTCCACAATATCCTTCAAGACCCTCAATACCGCAGGATGATAGGGATCGTACATGGAGGCAACCCGGGGATTGTCCCTGTCAACCGCCAGAAGGTATTGCACCAGATCGTTGGTGCCAACCGAGACGAAGTCCGTGATGCCAAGAACCTGATCGAGCACATGAACGATGGCAGGAACCTCGACCATGATTCCGAGTTCCGGATGAGGGTCATGGGATTCGCCAGACTTCGCCAGATCGCTGAGGATGTGATCAACAACCTCCCGACACTGCTTGACCTCCTCGAGACTGGTCACCATCGGGAGCAATATCCGAACCTTTCCGGCAGCGCTCGCACGCAAGATCGCACGAATCTGAACGTAGAGGATGTCAGGCCAATCCAGACTGATCCGCAAACCTCGCCAGCCCAGAACCGGATTACGTTCCTCGGGCGTCTGGAAGTAATCAAGCGGTTTGTCCCCGCCAACATCGAGGGTCCGGAAAGTCACGACCCTGCCTTCCGCCCGCTCGACAGCACTCCTGTAGATCTTGACCTGATCCTCTTCGGCGGGGAACTCCCGCCGCTCCATGAACGCAAACTCGGTCCGGAAGAGACCGATGCCCTCGGTAACGCCCGTCTCGACATGGTCCAGATCTCGAACACCCTCCACGTTTGCCATCAGCGAGACAGCTGTTCCGTCCGGAGTTACCGCCGGCAAGAATCGAACCTCGAAGACCCTTCGCTGACCCTCTTCTCGCTCCGCCATCAACTCCCGGTAACGGCTAACGTCTTCGGCCCCCGGGTCGATGATCAGCGAGCCAGTTTCCCCATCCGCGACAACCACGGTGCCGCTCGAAACCTTCTTCTGAACTTGCTCGACGGCAACCAGCGCAGGGATACCCCATGACCGAGCAAGAATGGATCCGTGCGAATACTTACCCCCACGCGTCGTGACGATGCCACGAACATGGTCGTGGTCGAGGATGCCTGCATCGGATGGAAGAAACTCATCCGCACAGAAAATGTAGTCCTGACCATCCGCGGTATAGGCCGTTCGATCCTTCTCCATGAGAGATCCCAGAAGCTGGCGACCCACATCACGCAAGTCAGCAGCCCGCTCCCGCATCGCTGCATCTTCCGCCAGTTCAAACACCTTCTCGTAGCGGTGGATGACTTTCTGAAGCGCCATCTCCGCATTGACGCCATCAGCCTCGATCCCCCTCACGAGATCGGCCTTGAAGGTTTCATCATGCAGCAAGGCCAGCTGGACGTCATAAATCTTGGCGTCGTGGTCGGACAGCGTCGCTGACAGTTCGTGCCGCAAGAAGAGGATCGCTCGCGAGGTCGCCATGACCGCATCCTCGAGCCTTTGAATCTCGTCCGGGATCTCGTCCGGAGAAATCTTACGCGTCGAGATGAAGTCCAGATCGGAATGGAAATGGACCATCGGCGCGATGGCAATACCGGGCGCAGCTGCGATACCTTTCAGAACACGGGTCATGGGCGCTGGTGTTTTCCGGGACACCGCCACGGAATTCAACACGGGGGATACGGTGAAAATCACCCTACCCGGAAGAGGCCCGGGTAGCCATCCACCCGATCTCGGAGCTGCCTACATCTCACAGCCCCTTCCTCCGCAGGGTCTTGGGAGCGTCCGCGCTCGTGGCAAGGCCCTAAAACCATCGGTCTCACAGCCCCGATCCTTCTCGAACTCCTCCCTAACAACACACCCAACCGAGAAAATTCGACGTTATTTCAGTCATACCGAAGGCGGGAGCCATGGCCTGCAAGAGAGTTCCTCACACAGCCAAAGGTCATGCCCCAAAAGAATGGGCGGGGCAGGATCACCAAGCTGAAGAAGATGGGCGAGTAACAGAAACGCCGGCCACCAGCAGCAAATTCACTCGCGGCGCCAATCGCTCATCTTCGCCTGGACAAACCCGGCGACCTCGGCACCAGCCACTCGTTGCTGCTCCATCGAATCGCGATCCCTGAGCGTGACCGACCCATCTTCGAGTGTCTGGCCATCAACAGTCAGGCAATACGGTGTACCGACCTCATCCTGGCGCCGGTAACGGCGACCGATCGCCCCCTTCTGGTCGTAGAACGTCCGCAGCCCAGCTCCCGCCAGCTCCTGAACAATTGCTCTCGCACGATCAGGCATCCCCTCCTTCTTCACCAAGGGGAATACGGCAACCGTGATCGGAGCTATTCGCGGATGGAACCGCAGCACGGTCCGCGTTTCGGTCTTCCCGGTCTTCTCGTTGTGCCGCTCTTCTTCCTCGTAAGCATCGACAAGAAACGTCATCGCCGTCCGGTCACAACCCGCAGCGGGTTCGATCACATGAGGAACGTATCGCAATTTTTCAGCTTCATCGAAAAAGGAGAGGTCCTTCCCCGAATGCTCGGTGTGCTGCTTGAGATCAAAGTCTGTCCGGTTGGCGATTCCTTCGAGCTCGCTCCAACCAAACGGAAACTCGTATTCGACGTCGATGCAACCGGTGGAATAATGCGCAAGCTCATCTTGCGCATGTGGTCTCTGGCGAAGCTTGGATCGGCGAACCCCGTTGCGGACATACCACTCGAAGCGCTCCTCTACCCAGTATTCAAACCACTTCTCGCTTTCATCCGGAGGCACGAAATACTCCATCTCCATCTGCTCGAACTCTCGAGTCCTGAAAACAAAGTTCCCTGGCGTGATCTCGTTCCGGAAACTCTTACCCATCTGAGCTATCCCGAATGGCGGCTTCATTCGAGCGGAGTTGGCAACATTGACGAAGTTGGTAAAGATTCCCTGCGCAGTCTCGGGTCGCATGTAGACCGTGTTCGCAGCATCCTCGACAGGGCCCATGAAGGTCTTGAACATGAGATTGAACTGCCGGGCATCGGTCAGTTCGCCATCACATTTCGGGCAGCGAGGGCGCCCGTCATCTCCATCCCGAACCTCGCCATACGCCCCCTCCTGGAGATGGTCGGCACGGAAGCGAGATTTGCACTGCTTGCAGTCGATGAGAGGATCGGAAAAGGTGTCCAGGTGGCCCGATGCTTTCCATACCGCGGGGTGCTGCAAGATCGCGGAATCTAGCCCAACCACATCCTCCCGGCCGGTGACCATGGAGTTCCACCAGGCATCCTTGACGTTGCGCTTCAATTCGACCCCTAGCGGGCCGTAGTCGTAGCAAGAGTTGAGACCTCCGTAGATCTCGCTCGACTGGAATACGAAACCGCGCCGCTTGCAGAGCGACACGATCTTGGCCATGAGGTCGGTTTCGGGTGCCATGGTGTCGGCGAGTAGAC
>CAZIVO010000077.1:0-17593 GCA_964542765.1 uncultured candidatus Brocadiaceae bacterium
AGGGTGCCGGCGTCACGGCGAGGATGGCCGACCTCATCCCGACCCTGGCCATCGTCGGACTGGCGTCCTGGTTCTCTCTCAACTCCTGCTATCTCTGGCAAACTCATGGCTACCGCCTGCTCCCCCACAAGGAGAACGCCAGCCCCCAGGACCCCGATGCCGGAGCACTGAGCGGAACGTTTCGCTCTCTCGAACAAACCCCCGTGGTCCCCGGATTGCTGCGCTTGCTGCCCGAACCCTTCGTGCGCGGCATCGATTACCAGAAATTCTATTCCGACAGCCAGAACCGAACGATCTTCAATGGCCAGGTCGGTCCAGGCTTCGCAACCTTCTACGTCACCGCCCTCGGCCTGCGGGTCCCCGTCACCATCCTGCTTCTCCTGCTGCTCGGATCGATCGTGCGAGCCCCTCCCTGGCCACGCTGGCAAAGACCCCTCGTCTTGCTGTCCGTGCTGATTCCTCTGGCCTACCTGTCGTTCGGGTCCTCCTTGCAGATGGGTGCACGCTATCTGCTCATGATCGTGCCCTTCCTGTCCATGGTCGCCGCCCGAGGAGCCCTCGCCCTGCTCGCCCGAAGGCACCGCTGGTCTGTCTGGCTCGGACGTTCCGCCGCCTGCGGCCTGCTCCTGTGGCTGATCATTCCCCTGGCGACAGCCTGGCCACGTTACCTCGAACACTGGAACTGCCTGGTGACCCGCCCCTATCTCATCTTCCACAGCGCGCTCGACTGGACGCATTCCTCCTTCGGGCAAGGCTATGGCGAGGAGTTCGCGCGACGACACCCGAACAACCAAATCGTCTACGAGCAGTCAGGACCTCGTTTCGGCAAGCTCAGCGCACACGCCAGACAACTTTCGCCCGCTGATCCCCGCGATCCCAACAAGGTCCATCACTGGTTGCGCGCCTTCTCGCCCACCGACAGGCTCGGGATCTGGTACGCCTTCGACGTCACCGAAGCCGGGTTCCGCTCTCTGGCGGCAGGGGACCACCGCCTGACCACCGAACTTGCCAAGGCTCTCATCGGTGCCGGAAAACCGAAGGAGGCCTTATCAGCACTGCAAGGCAACACCGATCCCGAGGCTGGCAAAGTCCGCGCTCTTGCCGAGCACGCCATCGCCGGACCGGAGGGAACCGATCGAGCTCATCTCCTCCAAGTCATCGGGCGCTGGGATCTGATCGCGGAAGCCACGGAACAGATACCGGACCTCCTGCGGGCCACGGCGCTGCATTACCGAGACCGGCACGATCAGGCCGCCACATTGCTTCAAGAACTGGAAAGCCGCCGGCCCCTCTCGCTGCTGGAGTCCCTGGCGCTGGCCAACCTCCTGTGGAACCGCCTCGGCCGACCCGAAGATGCCATTGAACTCCTGCGACGCCACGAGCCCGGACAGAGAACTCCAGGCCACAAGAAGTGGGAGGAACTCATGCGAAGGGCCAAGCAAGCCACCCAGGCACAGAAGGCAGCCGATCCCGGCCTACGCTGGCGACGGTGACGGATCACCGTCAGATCGCCGTTCGGTCGCCGTCCGGTCTCCGACGAAAAGCCAGAACTCACTCCTCGATCACGACCTATCCGATCGAGGAGAATATTTTTAAACCATTTGTATGAATGGTCTTATGGATTTTCTCTGAAGATCTCGCCAGCTCTGGCACGCGAACTGCTTATGGATGCGCGGTGGAAAGAAATGCAACGGGCTACTCGCCCTGTGGCAGGGATCAAGCCCGGAGAGGTCGCCAACTTCTCCGGGCTTCCTTTTTGTCCACGCTGACCGACGCCTACTGGATCTGAACCCCGGTCGCAGGGTCCACCAGGATGTTCAGCGCCTCCGCCTCGGCGACGTAGAACAAGAAGCCATACATCATCTCGTGGTAGGTCTGCGGCCCGAAGCGCACCGTCTGGGTGGGATCGGGATTGAAGGGATTGAAGGCCGTATTGTCGAAGTGGGCGGTGACATCGAAACGAGTCCCCTTCGGGAAGCGAACCGTTCCACCCTCCCAGCGATACGACATCTGCCAGTCGAAGCTGTAGTTGGGGATGATCAGCAGAGTCTCTGCCTCACCACCCGGACGTGTGACCCGAAAGGCCATGTCCTTGCCTCTCAGATGCATGTGAGAAAACAGGCCGAGGCCGATGGCGTCGACCGGGAAGGTTCGGCTCGCCGTGACTTCGTGCGCGTGAGCGCCCGGTGGGATCGCAAAGCGATTGTTGATGCCCATCAAGAGGTTCAATTTTTTTTGCACAGGCTCTCGCGGAAATCTGAACCCGATGGAGGTGCGGTCCTTCTCTTTCTTACCTGTCGTCACGTAATGGCACTGCAGGGCCAAAACAGCACCCTTCGGCACGAAGGCCGCCACTCCCGAACCCAACTTCATGGCATCACCTCCGGGCACGATCCCGGTGATGAGATTCTCTTGGCGGAACGTCTCACCCGGTGAGACGTAGGCGAGATTGGCATGGTGCACGACCCGTGGATTCGAAGGCTTGATCTGGATGCTCTCGATCCAGGTGTCATGCTTGAAGCGATACGGGAAGATCACGTAACGGTAGGGCACGTATCCCGTCGCCGGAATCTTCTGCTCGACCGGCATCTGCAGAACCAGGTCCGGCTCGCCGATGGACCAGCCGACATCCTCGAACTCGAGTGGTGGCGGAAGGTCCTTCGGGTCACCTTCAGGAGTTCCTGTGCGCACCCAATCGAGAATCGTCCGGCGTTGCCGGGCGGTGAGACCCCGCTGATTGGCAAAGTTTCCGTGGGACCGACTTCCGAACCATGGTGGCATCCGACGCTGGCTCACCACCTCGGCAATCATCTCGGCACGGTCAGCAACATCGTCGTAGGTCTGGAGCCCGAAGGGCGCCTGCCCATTCGGGTGGTGACAGACCTGGCAATGATCAGCGATCAAAGGGGCCACATCGGCACTGTAAGTAACAGGATGCGCAAGTTCCTGCCTGCCCGGAGACGTGATCTTGCAGCCCTCGTAAGGCGTCTCGGAAACACTCACCTCGCGGCCGGCCAAGAAATCTTCGATCGCCTCCTTGAGATCCTCGCGACCCGTTTGCGGGCTGACGCCGCTATAGCGGAATTGCCGATCGATCCGACCCCGGTAACGCAGTCGGCGCTTTCCGTCGATCAGCACGACACCACAGGATCTGTCGATGCCGACGGCTGATGCCACCTCACCCCGGTGATCCTTGACCACCTCCACGGTCACCTCCTGCTCGATCGCTTGAGTCGCCATCTCGGCGATGTCATCCTCAGGACCGACATTGACCGACAGGAACTGGACCCCCCGATCCCTGTAGGCCTGCGCGAGGAGGTCTACCTTCGGGTAATAGCGCTGGACCAAGGGACAGGTTGTAGTGCTAAAGAAAAGAACGAAAGCCTCGGCTGCAGGGAAATCAGCGAGGCTCCTCGGAAGGTAGCGGATATCCAAAAACTCAAACTCGGCCATCTTCGCCCCTATCTCCGGTCGAGTAGAGGATTGAGCGGGAAGCAAACTGCACAAGAGAAGGGCTACTAGGGCTCGATTCATGACAATGGAAGATATCATCGGGCAAGGGAAAGCCACCGCTCATGACCTGAGGAAAAGCGGCGGCGAATGGTGTTCATTGTTCATATGAGTGGACGCTGGGGACACCTAACCTGTCACCATCGAATCCCCTGCAGCCCTCGCAGTTCACTTCCTTGCTGTTTTCTCCCTTGTCCCACCTGCCTCGACGGCGTTTGCTGCCCCCTCCTCACAAGATTCCCACCATATGTTCCATCTTCTACGAAATGCCGATGTCTATGCACCACAGCCACTCGGCCGGGTTCAAATCCTCGTCAGCGAAGGAAAAATCGTTTGGATCGGCGCCGAAGATCTGGAACTCCCACCGGCCCTCTCATGCGGAGAAACAGACCTGGGAGGACGCCGCATCCTCCCCGGACTGATCGATCTTCACGCTCACATCACCGGTGGTGGTGGTGAATGTGGCCCGACAACACGAGTCCCCCCCCTGAGCCTGACTGACTTCAGCACTGCCGGCATATCGACGGTGATCGGCGTTCTCGGCACGGACGGCACCACGCGTAACGTCGCATCCCTCCTGGCCGCAGCCCGGGCGCTGGATGGAGAAGGGCTTTCCGCCTGGTGTTACACCGGTAGCTACCAGATCCCCCCCATCACTCTCACCGGGGATGTCCGCGGCGACATCGTACATATCGACAAGATCATCGGCGTCGGCGAGATCGCCATCAGCGACCATCGATCCAGCCAACCGACGCTGGACGAACTCTTGCGCCTGGCGGCCGACGCACACGTTGCCGGCTTGATGTCCGGCAAGGCCGGCATCCTCCACCTTCATGTCGGCGACGGTGCTCGAGGACTCGCGCCCATACGATCCTGCCTCGAGCAAGCCGAGATCCCGGCCCGGACCTACCACCCCACTCACGTCAACCGCCACCGGGGACTCTTCGCGGAAGCGATCGATCTCGCCAAACTCGGTTGCACGATCGACGTGACCGCCTTCCCCGCCGACGAGAATACCGACCAGATGAGCGCCAGCGAGGCCTGGCTCGCCTGGCACGAAGCCGGAGCCCCCGAGGACCGTTTGACCATCAGTTCGGATGGCGGCGGCTGCATGCCGCGATTCGATGAACAGGGCCAAGCCGTGAGTATGGATGTGGGTCAGCCACAACTCCTGGCGGCAACCATGACCGAACTTCTGAACGCCGGCCAGAGCTTGGAAGCTGTGGCTCCTGCCTTCACCACAAACCCGGCAAACCTGTTGCGACTGGCGAATAAGGGACGCATCGGCATCGGTGCCGATGCAGATCTCGCCGTGCTTGACGATAGCAACCGAGTCACCGATCTTATGATTGCTGGAACCTGGCACGTCCGAGACGGCAAACCCATGATATTCGGAACATTCGAAAGCCCCACGAGCTGATGACGCAAATAGAACGCGGTTACATCGTGCCGATCGGTGGCGCGGAAGAACAAACCCGAGGGCCTGCTATCTTGCGGGAGTTTGCTCGCGTCTGCGGCGGCCGTGACGCTCGCATCGCCATCATTCCCACAGCTTCGCAGCAGCCTGATGCAGGCCTCAGGTATGAGCGGATCTTCGACGACATCGGTGTGCGTTCCGCCTCCACACTCCACATCGAGGAACGGGCGGACTGCAATCGCGACGACATCCTCCAAACGTTATGCGAAACCGATGGAGTCTTCCTGACCGGCGGCAATCAACTCCGGCTCTCGACCACGCTCGGCGGCACGGTGGTCGCCAAAACCCTGCGCGAGCGCAACGCTGATGGCATGCACATCGCAGGAACATCTGCCGGCGCTGCCATCCTGTGCGAGCACATGATCGCGTTTGGCGACGAGGGAAGTTCGCCGCGCGCCAACATGGTCACCCTTGCCCCTGGGCTCGGCCTGACGAATGGTGTGATCATCGACCAGCACTTCCGCCAGCGAGATCGGTTGGGTCGCCTGATCACGGCCCTGGCCTACAACCCAGGCGCAATCGGCATCGGACTAGATGAAGATACCGCCGCCTTCCTGGGGCCGAACAACTCGCTCGAAGTTCACGGGAGTGGTGCAATCACCATTGTCGATCCCGAGGACGTCGAGTTTTCTTCCATGGACTCGGCTCACCGCGAAGATCCCGTATGCGTTATAGGCTTGCGAATGCATGTCCTCGTGGAAGGATCGGCCTACAATCTGTGCAGCCGCAAGGCTACCCCCCCATCCCGGACATCGGGACATAGGTGACCCTTGAAGATCAACGATCGCTCGGTCTATCTCGGCCCAAACCTCTACGCTAATTTTCGCGTCATCCGCCTCACCCTCGACCTGGAGGATCTCGAGGAATGGCCATCGGGCCGACTCGGCACCAGCTTCTCCGATGGATTGCTCGAAGCCCTTCCCGGACTGCTCGAGCACGGCTGCTCCTATCGCGAACCTGGAGGCTTTGCGCGACGCCTGAGAGAAGGCGACGGAACCTGGATGGGACATATCCTCGAACACGCCGCCATCGAACTGCAGAACCTTGCCGGGGCCGACGTCACCTTCGGTCGCACGCGCTCGACAAAAGACCCCGGGACCTACAACGTCGTCTACGAATACGAGCAGGAAGAAGTCGGCCTGGAAGCAGGCAGGCTCGCGATCACCCTTCTCCATTCCCTTCTGCCCGAAGAACTCCAACCTGCGCGCTCCGTCCCCGCAGACTTCACCTGGGATGAGGCGCGGGACGAATTCATCCGCTTCGCACAACGGCGAGCTTTCGGCCCGAGCACGGCATCCCTGGTCAAGGCCGCCGAGCAACGCGACATTCCCTGGATCCGGCTCAACCGCTACAGCCTCGTGCAATTAGGCCATGGCTGTCATCGCAAACGCATCCAGGCGACCATCACCAGCGAGACGCACCATATCGCGGTCGAGATCGCATCCGACAAGGAGGAAACCAATCGCATTCTTGGCGACCTCGGCCTGCCCGTCGCCATGCAACACCTCGTCCATGATGAAGACGAGGCCGCCAAGGCCGCCGAACGCATCGGCTTCCCGGTCGTGGTCAAACCACTGAACGCCAACCATGGCAGAGGCGTATCGATCGGCATTCAAAATGCGGAACAATCGCGCATCGCCTTTCAGCACGCCCGCAAACGCGGCAGGGCCATCCTGGTAGAGAGCCACATCCAGGGCCTGGACCATCGCCTCCTTGTCGTCAATGGAATCCTCATCGCCGCCGCCCAACGAGTCCCCGGCCACGTGGTCGGTGACGGCGCTTCGACCGTCGAGGAACTGGTCGATTTGATCAATCAGGACCCCAGACGCGGCATCGGACACGAAAAGGTTCTGACCAAGCTGGAATTCGACTACCAGGCAGAGCGACTCCTGTCCCAACTCGGCTATGACCGCAAGAGCATTCCTGCCAAGGATGAGCTCGTCTACCTGCGATCGACCGGGAATCTCTCGACCGGAGGAACAGCTCGGGACGTGACCGACATCATTCATCCCGACAATATCGAGATGGCACAGCGAGCCGCTCGCGCCATCGGCCTCGATGTCGCGGGTGTGGACTTCCTGACGACGGACATCTCACAGTCATGGAAGGAGACACGAGGGGCCATCTGCGAGGTCAATGCAGCTCCAGGATTCCGCATGCACGTTGCCCCGAGTGACGGACTCCCCCGAGATGCGGCGGGACCTGTCATGGACATGCTGTTCCCGCCGAACTCGCCTTCGCGGATCCCTATCACCGCGATCACTGGCACCAATGGCAAGACCACAACCTCGCGCATGGTCGCACACATCTTCAAGATGGCCAGCCACAAGGTCGGTCTGGCAACCACGGACGGGGTATACATCGATGGGCATCTGAGCGTGGAAGGAGACATGACAGGCCCGGTCGCCGCGCGGATCATCCTCCGCGATCCGGTCATCGATGTGGCCGTGCTCGAGACCGCGCGCGGCGGGCTATTGCGCCGAGGAATGGGCTACAGCCACTGCGATGTAGGAGCATGCCTGAACGTCTCCGCCGACCACCTCGGCCTCAAGGGTGTCGACACGGTGGAGCAACTCGCCAAGGTCAAGCGCATCGTGATCGAAGCAGCGCGCGGCACAGCCGTCCTCAATGCGGATGATCCGAACTGTCTCAAGATGGCAGCCTACGCACAAGCAGAGGTCCTGTGTTACGTGACCATGAACCCGGCTCACCCCCTGGTGAAAGAGCACATCAAATCCGGCGGACGAGCCGTCGTCCTCGAGCAGGGGATCACCGGCCACATGATCACCATCTATGACAGTGGTGCCCACATCCCGCTGCTATGGTCCCATCAAATCCCGGCGACACTCGACGGCAAGGCGATCCACAACGTACAAAATGCCATGTTCGCGGCTGCGGTGGCCTTCAGTATGAAGGTCTCCCTCGAAGACGTCCGCCAGGGCCTGCTGACCTTCGACACCACCTACTTCCAGGTGCCGGGTCGCATGAACATTTTCACCGAACATCCCTTCGACGTGATCCTCGACTACGGCCACAACCCGGCAGCCATCGATGCCATGGTTCAGCTCGTGCAGAGGATGGACCCTTCGGGCCGCAAACTACTCGTCCTGGCCGCCCCTGGCGATCGCCGCGATGAGGACATCAAGGAAATCGGACGGATTTGCGCAGGCAATTTCGACCACTACATCTGCCGTCGAGACGACTCGTTGCGAGGTCGCGCAGCCGACGAGGTGCCGGCACTCTTGCGAGCCGCACTCCTCGAACACGGCGTGCCCGAGGAGCAGATCGAGATCATCGAGGACGAGGCAGAAGCCGTCGATGCCGTGCTCGCCAAGGCGCAAACAGACGATCTCGCCTTGATCTTCGGCGACCGGATCGCTCGATGCTGGGAGCAGATCACCGAGTTCCATTGCGATACCGAGATCCCCAGAGGCGATAGCACCACCCGGACAGATCCCCCGGAAACCTCCCTTGCCCCCGATCTCGACCTGCACAATCAATCCCTGGTCCATGACGACAGGGGTGTCCACCTGGCTCGCCAGGATGACGAGGAAAGCGACTGATCCCCGGCATGCGACAGCCCCGCCATACCATCATCAGGTTCACCCACACCGACACCAATTGACCTGAGTCATGGAACTTCGTGATTCGCGCAGATTGACCGGACCCAACCTCATCTGGGATCGCATGGGCGCTGTCATCGAGGTCGGCCTCGACCCATGCGAAGCCGAGCGGATGATCGAACTCTGGCAAGGCCATGCCCGCTCGATCCTCTCGGCGGTCGGATGGGGTCTACAACAGACATCCGTGAGAACATTCCCGGGTGGCGCCTTCATGGCGATGAGCGCTCCTGCTGACTCGCTCTATGCCGCCTGCGAGGTCAACGAGTGGGCATGGAAGGCAGCCGTCGCGGAGTTCAACGACGATGACTCCATGGCCATCGGCAAGGGTGCCCATCACCTCATGGAGGAAATCGAGAAGGAATCCAGCGCCGAACTGCTCGCATTGCAAGACCACGCAATGTCGCAAAATCTCTCCTTCCTTGCCGACGACGAACTTGTCACCATCGGTCTCGGCATTGGTTCGCGCAGCTGGCCCGTCGACGAATTACCGACCCCTGGCTCCATCGATTGGAGTGAGTTGCACGACATCCCCATCGTCCTCGTCACCGGAACCAATGGAAAATCAACGACGGTCCGATTGCTGGCGGAGATGGCCAGACATGCCGGCATGACCGCCGGCCTCTCCTCGACTGACTGGGTCCGGGTCGGCGGCAGTATTCTCGACACCGGCGACTACTCGGGGCCCGAGGGTGCCCGACGCGCCCTTCGTGACCGGCGCACAGAAGTCGCCTTCCTGGAAACTGCCCGGGGCGGGCTCCTGCGACGAGGCCTCTCCGTCCCCCGCGCTTCGGCCGCCATCGTCCTGAACGTTGATGATGACCACCTCGGCGAAGCTGGCGTCCATGATCTCCGCACGCTGGCACAGACGAAGTTGCTGGTGAGCCGAGCCCTTTCCGATGGCCCCCTGATCTTGAATGCGGATGACCCTGAACTGCGGGCCTTGGCGCAAAGCGGACATCTCGACACCACCCGGAAACTTCCCGCCATCTCCTGGTTCGGGCTCGATCCTCGACAAGAACAACTCCGTGCCTTCCTGGACGGCGATGAACTGGTAGTCCGGGAAGATGGACAGGAAAAAGCCGTCTGCAAGTTGAGTGAAGCTGCCATCACGCTCGGTGGTGCCGCCCGCTACAACATCAGCAACTGCCTGGCCGCCATCTCCGCTGCACTCGCGATCAAACTGCCAATCGAGGCAATCGCAGCGGGACTGCAAACCTTCGAGAGCACTCCCGAAGACAATCCCGGTCGCGGCAATCTCTTCGAACTTGGCGGCGTGACGGCCTTCGCTGACTTCGCTCACAATCCTCACGGAATGCGCGCGCTCATGGAGATGGCCAGTTCCCTGCCCGCGAAACGCCGCCTCGTGCTGCTCGGACAAGCTGGCGACCGCACCGATGATTCGGTGCGTCAGATGGTGCAGATCGTCTGGGGCACACGCCCGGACCGGATCATCGTCAAGGAAATGGATAGATATCTGCGCGGACGTGAGAAAGGAGCCATGGCCACACTCATCGAACAGCAACTCGAAATCGCCGGTGCTCCGCCCAAGATCTACTCTCGTTGCGAGTCAGAGATCGAAGCGGTGAAAGAAGCGCTGAGTTGGGCCCAACCGGGTGACCTGTTGCTGCTGCTCTTGCATGCCGAGCGGGAAGCCACCCTGGAACTTCTCGCCGACCTCAGTCATCGCGACTGGAAGCCCGGCGAACCGATCACGCCGTCGTCGTGACGGCCTTCGTCCGCTACTTTTCCAGCAGCTCCGCTACCTTTCCAGCAGCAAGGTGATTCCCGACGTCATGGTCACCCCCTGGGGAGCCAGATTGTCGAGGAACACTGCCTGACCATGAACCTTCAGTCCGTAGAGGGCGGTCACGGCAGGTAATACTGCCAAGGGAACGCTCCGACGTCCGCTGCTATCGAGGGTCACCGGCAAGACGGTGTCGGGGATCACATGTGCCCAGCCACCCGCAAAGGCAACCTTGCCATCGGGAAACGATGTTCGTGAAAAGGCCAAGATACCCGACGTCGAGGGCTTTCCGTCCCAGAGGCAGATCTCGATCAGATTCCGACCGAGAACGGGAACCGTGGGTGATCCAATCCCGGGGACACCCCAGAAACTCCCCAGTCCCGAGCCGAAACACCAGACACCCGGAAGGGCCTGTGGGCCACCGGATGGCATGGTGCCACTGCTCTGCCACACGACCTCGGCCTCGCCCTCGGCGATCGCCGTCAGGCTCAGTCCATCGGGTCCGACCGCAAGAGCCTCGCCCTGGCCCTGGATGGCCCAGATCGAACCACATTTGGCCTGACCAAGAGCCTGGCTCATGGACGTACCGAACGGCCGCGAGAAGACGAAGATATCCGAGTAATTACGGGTATAGATCCAGCGACCATCGGGCGAGATGTCCGCTGCAGTTTGTGGAGCGATGATATTCGAGAACTTGCCAACGAGGACCAAGGTCTTTCGCTGGCTGACATCGAGAGGAAGCGGATACCGGTAAACGTGTGTGAGCGCGTTCTTTTCCTTGGTGACGAGATAGGGAGCACCATCGAGAGGATCGACGAACATCGCCTCGGCATCGTGCGGGGTGCCCGGATACTGGACCGGGAACACTGCTGCGCCAAGCAAGGTCTGCACCCCGCCCGGTTGTGCCGGAACGGTTGGCTCGGGTACACGAATGATCGCCGCATCCGTCCGATTGTTACTGTTGTCCCCGGTGTCAGCGATGTAGAGATAGCTCCGGCCCGGGACTGGACCGGGTCCGATCGCCATGTCTTCCCAGTCCTTGTTGACCACTCCGGCGATCAGATACTGCTGGGCGAGACTACCATCGCCTCGCAACGCGACCACGTATGCGCCCTTGTTGGCATCATCGTGCGCCCAGATCACTCCTTCGTTGTGTCGGCTGAGCGCGATGCCTGAAATCTCGGTCATCGTGCCCTTGGGCTTCAACCCCTTGACCACGCGCCCTTTCGACTTGAACGGCACATACGTGATGCACTGAGCCGAAAGCGGCAGGGCCAACACCAATATCAGAAAGAAGAAGGAGCGGATCACTGATGAAAGTGTAGCAGATCCAAGGATTGCCGCTGCGGACGGAACCCGGGCAAGGCGGTGAGCAACCCATGGCACCGAGCAACCGACATGGGACCGGCCTGCAGCCTGTCACCGAGAATCCAAGCTAATGCCAACGCAACTCATGGGTCAGCCACTTGTCTTCTTCACCACGCAAGATGAAGAAGACTCGCAAGTCCTCCCCGGAAAAAGCATCCAAAACGGACGCGGCCTGATCAGGGGCAATGACCATCAGCGCGGTGGCAAGGGCGTCGGCGAGGGCGCAGTTCGACGCGCGAACAGAGACACTGACAATCGCACTCTCCGCATTCTTACCCGTACGCGGATCGAGAATGTGATGAGCTTTCGAGCCACTCGACACGACAACATTCCGGTAGCTTCCGCTGGTGGCAAGGGCGTCGTCGCCGAGCCGGACCTTCTCAATGATCGGATCGTCACCACCGTCCGACGGCGGTCGTTCGATGCCAATCACCCATGGCGCGCCTCCTGGCTTGGCTCCGTGACAGCGGACCTCGCCACCGATCTCCACCATGTAACTGTGGGTCCCCGCCTCCTCGAGAGCCGCCGCCACGCGATCCACGCCATATCCCTTGGCCATGGCACTCAGATCGAGTTGAACTCCGGGCGCCTCCTTGTGCAGCCGTCCATCGCTCCCGATCTTCAGCTTGCGCCAGCCAACGCTGGTCATGGCAGCTTCGATCTCGGTATCGGATGGGAGCCGTCGCTCCTTCATCGGCCCAAAACCATAGAGGTCCACCAGCGGCATGATGGTCGGATCGAAGGCTCCACCCGTGGCTTCAGCAACGGCGAGCGCTCGAGCCACCAGTTCCGCGAACTCCTTACTGACCACGAAGGGCTCGGCGAGCTGGTGCGCATTGAACCGAGAAATCTCGCTCTGCGGATCGTAGGTGCTGAAGTTCGCATTGACCGCCTCGAGTTCCTTCTCGACGATCGCACCGAGATCCGCCGAACCGATCCCGACACACTTCACGGTGTAGGTGGTGCCCATGGTCCGGCCGGAGACGACCACCAAGACCTCGGCTGGAGCCTTGCACCCGGGGAAGCTGACGGCCAGCACCGTCAGCAGCGTCACATGGCTCAAGAATCGGCGCACGACGAATCCTGCTCAGCCAAAGTCATCGAAGGCGATCTGCTCTTGCTCGACGCCCAGATCAGCGAGCATGTTCTGCACCGCCGACAGCATCATCGGCGGACCGCACAGGTAGTATTCGATCTCGTCGGGATTCTCGTGCTCACCGAGATACCGATCGTGAACGACCTGATGGATGAATCCCACCGACCCTTCCCAGTTGTCCTCGGGCAAGGGCTCCGAAAGAGCCACATGGAAGGAGAAGTTCGGGAACTCTCGTTCGATCGCGCGGAAATGATCCTCGTAGAACATCTCGCGCAAGGATCGGGCGCCGTACCAGTAACTCACCTTGCGACCGGTCTTGAGCGTGTGAAAAAGGTGGAAGATGTGTGACCGGAGCGGCGCCATGCCGGCACCGCCGCCGATATAGACCATCTCGGCATCGGTCTCCTTGATGAAAAACTCACCATAGGGACCCGAGATCGTCACCTTGTCACCGGGTTTGAGCCCGAAAGTGTAACTCGAGCAGAGTCCGGGCGGCACGTCCGGCGTGCGCGGCGGTGGCGAGGCAATCCGGATGTTGAGCATCACCATGTTGCCCTCGGCCGGATGGTTGGCCATCGAGTAGGCGCGAAAACACTCCTCCTCGTTGTTGGCCACGAAATCCCAGATCTTGAAACGATCCCAGTCGGGGTGGTACTCCTCCTCGACATCGAAACTTCGGTAGCTCAGGCCCTTGTAAACAGGGACATCGATCTGGATATAGCCGCCCGACTCGAAATCGAGCAACTCGCCCTCGGGAAGCTCGAGGATGAGTTCCTTGATGAAGGTGGCAACGTTGTGATTGCTGCGGACCGTGCACTCCCACTTCTTGATGCTGAAGACCTCGGCGGGAACCTGGATCTTCATGTCCTGCTTGACCTTGACCTGACAGGACAGCCGCCAGTGTTCCTTGGCTTCGCTCCGCGTGATGTGAGTCAGTTCGGTCGACAGGATGTCGCCGCCACCCTCGAAGACCTGACACTTGCACATGGCACAGGTGCCACCACCGCCGCACGCAGACGGCAGGAAGACGCCTTGGGAGGACAGTACGGAGAGGAGCGTGCCACCAGCATCGACCTCGGGCGACTTGCTCTCGTCGCCGTTGATCAGGACCTTGACCTTGCCCTTCTGGACCAGTCGGCTCTCGGCGAACATCAAGACACCGACCAGAGCCAGCATCACCACGATCAGCGCCACGACTCCCAAAGCAATGCTGCCAACAATTCCCATGGTAAACCCCCTAGAGCTGGATCCCTGAGAAGGTCATGAAGGCCATGGCGATCAGGCCGGTGACGATGAAGGTGATGCCGAGTCCTCGCAAGGGCGCGGGGACATGGGCCGTCCGGAGTTTCTGGCGAATGGCCGCCATGCTGATGATCGCCAGCATCCAGCCGATGCCCGAGCTAAAGCCAAAGACCGTCGACTGCGCCAGCGTGTAATCACGCTCGGCCATGAACAGGCTGCCGCCGAGGATGGCGCAATTCACCGCGATCAGAGGAAGAAAGATCCCCAGGGCGGTGTAGAGCTTCTGGCTGAACTTATCGATCGCCATCTCGACGATCTGCACCATCGCTGCAATCACCGCGATGTAGAAGATCAAGCTGAGATAGCGCAAGTCCGTGTCGGGCAGACCCGCCCAGGACAGGGCGCCCTCCCGCAAGATGAAGTTGTAGATCGCCCAGTTGACGGGCGCTGTGATCGACAGCACGAAGACCACGGCGCAACCGAGTCCGATCGCGGTGTCAACACGCTTACTGACCGCGAGGTACGAGCACATCCCCAGGAAAAAGGCGAGCAAGATGTTTTCAACGAACACCGCCTTGATCGCGAGGCTGATGAGTTCGCTGATGCTGTTGGGGTCCACTGCTTGAGCAATCATCATCGGTTCATCTCCGTCAGTTCGTCTCCGCGTAACCGCTGATCGCGCGCTGGACCCAGATGATGATGCCGAGCAGCAAGAAAGCTCCCGGCGCCAGCACCATCAGGCCATTGTTCAGGTAGAAGCCACCCTCAGCCATGTAGAGACTTTCGGGAATGATCTGGGCGCCAAAGAGTGTTCCTGCCCCGAAGAGTTCCCTGAAGAAGGCGACGGCGATCAGGATCCACGAATAGCCGAGTGCATTGCCCAGACCATCGAGGAAACTCCGCCAGGGAGGATTCGCCATCGCAAAGGCTTCCGCGCGGCCCATCACGATACAATTGGTCACGATCAGCCCGACGAAGACCGATATCCCCTTGCTCATCTCGAAGGCGTAGGACTTGAGCGCGATATCGACGATGGTCACCAGGCTGGAGATCACCGTCAGCATGATGATGATCCGGATCTTGCCAGGGATCCAGGCGCGCAGTAGCGAGATGGTCACGTTGCTCAGGCAGAGCACGAAGATCACGGCCACGCACATGGCGACCGTCTCGTTCAACTTGATCGTCACGGCCAGAGCCGAACAGATACCGAGCACCTGCAAGGCGATCGGATTGTCATCCCAGAGCGGATCGAGGATGGCCCGCTTCTCCTTCTTGCCGAACAGGGGGCCCTTCGGCTTCTTCTCGGCGACCGGCACATCGACTGTCGCTGTCATTTCCGCTTGCTCCGGATCGATTGGAAATAGGTCTCGTAGGTGGCCAGATCCTTGCGGACAAAATTGGTCACACCATTGCAGGTGATCGTCGCACCAGCAAGCCCATCGACCTGATGGAGCCGCTCGATCTCGACTCCATCGTCAACCTTGCCCTTCTTGACCGTGACGCTGACGAGTCGCCCCTTGGCATCACGGACCTTCTTGCTCTGCCACTGCAGCTGCCACTTGCGATTGTCCACCTCACCACCCAGTCCCGGCGTTTCCTTGTGCTTGTAGAAGGTGATGCCCTGAACCTGATCACAATCAGCCTTGAGTGCGAGGAATCCGTAGAGGGTGCCCCACAAGCCGTAGCCGGAGATCGGGATGCAATAAGCAACCGCTTCTCCCTGGTCATCAACGCGAACGTGAAGCGACACCAGTTCCTTTCGCTCGGCCTCGGGTTTCTTTGACTCCTCCCGCTGCAAGTCGGCAAGGTCCGCGTAGTCATGCGGGGTGTCGATCAGGTCGACGACTTCTTCCCGCTCGATCTCGGACGTCGTCCCACCGCTCTTGACCGGAATCTTGACCATCTTCCGAACAACTTCGAGAACCTTGTCGCTCATGTAGCGCTCGTAGCTCGCCTCGATCTGCGCGCGCGTCTTGTCGACATCCTCGTCCGGATCGTAGAGACCGACAGCGACGAGGATGTTCTTTTGCTTGTCGAAGCTCATGTTGGCTTCGATCTTCGTCTCCAGGCTGCTGTAGGTCGCCGCCAGACCCACCGCCAGCACGAAGCAGACGACGACGGCAAACATGATCGTGAAGCTGTTGCTGTTCTTATCCAAGGCGTACCTTCCTCCGCCGCACGTTCGCGCTGACCACGAAGTGGTCGATCGTCGGTGCAAAGGCGTTCAGAAGAAGAATGGCCAGCATGGTACCCTCGGGATAGGCAGGATTAACCGCTCGAACAAGAACTGTCACCGCCCCGATCAAGAAGCCATAGATCCACTTCCCCGTATTCGTCTCCGGACTCGACACGGGGTCCGTCGCCATGAAAACGATGCCGAAGGCAAAGCCACCCATCACCAGGTGGTAATGAACGGGCAATCCGCCGATACCATCGAGATGACCGGCAAAGCCGTTCATGATCCAGGCCATGCTCACCAGGCCGATCACGCCCGAAAGCATCGTCCGCCAGGAACCGATGCCGGTGAGCAGGAGCAGAGCGGCCCCCAGCAAGCAGCAGAGGACACTGGTCTCGCCGGCGCTACCCGAGGTGATCCCGAAGAACAGATCGCTGAAGCTGTAGCCGGCCTCGTGCAAGGCCTCGACCGCCGTGTCCGGCAGATCACCGAGTTCTTCGGCAGCAAAATGATTGCCATCGAGCTTGCACTGTGCAGCCACGGCCAGCGAGGTCGGACCCGAGTAGCCGTCGATCAAGCTGGCCTGGCCGTTGCCGGCCACCCAGGCGAAATCGCCGCTCATCTGCGCCGGATAAGCAAAGAACAAGAAGGCGCGAGCCATCAGCGCCGGGTTGAAGATGTTCATCCCGGTACCGCCGAAGACCTCCTTGCACAAGATCACCGAGAAAGCCACCGCGATCGCCAGCTGCCACAGCGGGATGCTCGGTGGCACGATCAGAGCGATCAGCATGCCCGTCACCAGATAGCCCTCGGACACCTCCTCCTTGCGCAGCACCGCGAACAGGCCCTCGATGTTCAGACCGACGAAGTAGCTCACGAAGAGGATCGGCAGCATCTGCTGCAAGCCGAAGACAACAATGTCGCCAAAGGCGGGCGATGCCACGTTGGGCGCATATTCGGCACCGAAGACCAGCCACTGCAACCAGCCGATCACACTCGGGTACGGGCTGCCACCGCCATCGCCAAGCATCCCGGCAATCGCAAAGAAGTGCTGATAACCCGTATTCCAGATCGAGAAGAGCAGACACGGCATCAGGGCCATGATGACCGTCGACATGACCCGTTTGAGATCGACGTAGTCACGCACGTGGGGCCCGGTCTTCCCTGTCTTGGTGCCGGGGACGAAGAGAAAGGTCTCGGCGGCATCGAAAAGCGGCCACATCTTGTGGAACTTCGATCCGGGCTCGTGGTAGAGCTTGCGGCCGGAATCGACGAGCTTGCGCAGGAACTTCATACCTGGTTCAGCCCTCCTCCTCGTAAAGGTCGTGGCCTTCCCGGATGATCGCCCCGACATCGA
>CAZIVO010000078.1:0-15274 GCA_964542765.1 uncultured candidatus Brocadiaceae bacterium
ACATCGAAAAGGACGGGGCACTGGAGCGACGTTTCCAGACCGTCGCCGTCGACCCACCTTCGAAGAGTCAAGCAGTGGAGATCCTCAAAGGTCTGCGTGACCGGTACGAGGCTCACCACCGTGTTCATTACACCCCCGAAGCTCTCGAAGCTGCGGTCGAACTTTCCAGCCGCTACATCAATGGTCGCTTCCTGCCTGACAAGGCAATCGATGTGATCGATGAAGCCGGAGCACGTGTTCGCATCCAGTCGATGACTCAGCCACCCGATCTGGCGGAGATGGACGATGATGTGACCCAACTCAACAAGGAAAAAGAGCAGGCGGTCGCAGACCAAGACTTTGAGCGCGCCGCCGATCTTCGCGACAAGTCTTATCAACTCGCCAAGAAGAAGGAGCAAATCCAAAAAGAATGGCGCGAGAAGGAAAGCCGCGAGAGCAGCGGCGAGGTCGACGAAGACATCATCGCCGAGACCGTCAGCAAGATGACCGGGGTACCTCTAAACCGACTCGACCAGGCCGAGGCGAATCGCCTTTTGCAAATGGGCAATCACCTGTGCAAAGAGGTCATCAATCAGGACCCCGCCATCGAAGCCGTCACCAAGGCGGTCCGCCGGACACGTTCCGGGCTCAAGGATCCGATGCGACCCATGGGTTGCTTCATCTTCCTGGGTCCTTCGGGAGTCGGCAAAACACTACTCTCAAAGAAGTTGGCCGCCTTCATGTTCGGCAGTGAGGACGCAATCATCCAGATTGACATGTCCGAGTACATGGAGAAACACAATGCGTCACGACTGGTAGGCGCGCCTCCCGGCTACGTCGGCTACGAGGAAGGTGGACACCTGACAGAGAAGGTTCGCCGCCGCCCCTACGCCGTGGTCCTCCTCGATGAGATCGAGAAGGCTCACCCGGACATCTTCAACATGCTCCTCCAGATCATGGAGGAAGGCCGCCTGACCGATTCCTTCGGTCGCAATATCGACTTCCGCAACGTCATCATGATCATGACCTCGAATATCGGGGCCAACTTGATCAAGAACTCAACCGGGTTGGGCTTCACCAATAAGTCTGCGGAATCCGGCTACGAGAAGATGAAGGAGTTGATCAACGCAGAAGTCGAACGCCACTTCCGCCCGGAGTTCTTGAACCGCCTCGATGAACTCGTGGTCTTCAACCAGTTGACCAAGGATGACATGGCGAAGATCGTGAAGATTGAACTGGCCAAGGTTGAAGAACGCCTGGAAGCAAAGAACTTGACCCTGGACGTCACCCAGCCAGTCCTGGACTTCCTGATCGAAAAGAGTTTCGATCAGCAGTTCGGTGCCAGACCACTCAAGCGCGCCATCGAACGCCACATCGAGGACCCTCTCGCCGAGGAGTTGCTCGGTGGCAGGATCTCGGGACCACACCTGGTCTCCGGCGACATCGATGAGGAAGGGAAAATCGATTTCAAGATCGAACCCGCCCCTGCAAACGATCCCCCGGAAACAGAAACTGTCGGAAGCAGCGGCGACCCGGAGGACTCGGAGGAAGCGTGACCGCCGCCGAGGGGCCGGCTCAACGCTCGGCAGCCACGAACGGCCAGACGCATCGCCCCCATACCGTGCTTGTGCTCGGCGGGGGCGGCATGAAGGGCTTCGCCCACATCGGCGTCATTCGTGCGCTCGAACGACTGGGGATCGAGGTCGACGAGGTGGTCGGCACGAGCATGGGTGCCGTCATGGGCGCAGCGCTGGCAGCTGGCATGAACTCGTCCGAGATCGAAGAGATCACCGGTGAAATCTCGATAAAGAGCTACTTCAAGGTCAACCTCCTGAAGTTTCTGATTCGCGGCTACAAGCACGCCTCTGTCTACAAAGGAAAGGCCTTCCAGGAATTTCTGCAAAAGCACCTCCCGCAGAAATCGTTCGCGGAACTGGAGAAGCCCTTCACTTGCAACGCCCTGTCATTGAACAACGGAACTCTGCGTTATTTTGGCCGGCATGAATCCGAACCTGTCGCTGTCGCCGATGCGGTCTACTCGAGCAGTTGCCTGCCTGGCGTCTTCGAACCCATCGAGATCGATGGTGATCACTACATCGACGGAGGTATGACCGAGAGCCTCTCTCTCAGGATCGCTCGTATCCGACGCCCTGATTTGATCATCGCAGTCGACCTGTCGATCCGCGAACATCACCAGGACATCCCTTATCGAGAGAGTCTGCCCCACATCCTCTTCCAGGCCTACGGGATCATGGGAGACGCTCTCAACGAGCTCAGCCTGCACCGATACCATGGTCCAGATGTCGCACTGATGAAACCCAAGGTTGCACACATCGGCATCCTCGACGAAGTCGACCTCCAAGAAATCATACGACTCGGCGAACGCGAAGCGCTCGAAGTGCTCACGACACACCGTCTGACTCGACATCTCTGCCAACCCGATCTGGTCAATGAAATCAGCCGATCGATCAGGACGGCTCGCGATTTCGTGGAACTCGATGTCGACATGAATACCTGCACCCACTGCGGCATCTGCGCTGAAACCTGCCCGACGGCGGGCTTCGTAGCGGTTCCAACCGGCAGCGTCGTTGCAAAGAGCCACAACCATGAGTGCGCTCGGGACATGGCATGCGAGCGGCTCTGCCCGGAAAAAGCCATCACCCTGCGCAACCTTTGATCCAAAGCGATCGAGGGTCCGGATAAGGCGTTGGTTCAAAAGATATCGAGGGCACCTGCCCCTTTCCCCTCCGGTGGCTAGCATGATCCGATGCTCGGTCGCGCCGCACTCACTTTCTTGATCCCCACCATTCTGGCGGCGTCATGCCACTTCGGGGATCGTGACGAACCACCGGTCGCCACCTTCTCGATCGTCGGCTTCGACCCACAAACAAGAGAACTCGGAGTGGCGGTTCAGTCCAAGTTCATCGCCGTTGGCGCCGTCGTCCCATGGGCCAAGGCCGGTGTCGGTGCCATTGCCACCCAGGCCTGGGCCAACACGACCTTCGGGCCCCGCGGACTCTCCCTGCTCGAGAAAGGTATGCCCGTCGCCGATGTTCTGACAAAACTGATCGACGAGGACCCGGGCAAGAAACGACGACAGGTCGGCATCATCGACGCGCAAGGGACCGCCGTCACCTTCACTGGCGCCGACTGCTCGGATTGGGCTGGCGGCATCGCCAAGAAGAACTACTGCGCCCAAGGCAACATCCTCGCCGGCGAGGATGTCGTCAAAGCCATGGCCGCCAGCTTCGAAGAGCACGACGGCGACCTCGGAGACCGACTACTTGCCGCGCTGGCTGCTGGCCAAGATGCCGGCGGCGACCGACGAGGGCGTCAATCGGCGGCCCTTTTGATCGTCAAGGAACGAGGCGGCTACGGTGGTCACAACGACCGCTACCGCGATCTCCGCGTCGATGATCATGAGACGCCCATCGCCGAACTCAAGCGGATCTACGCACTTCACAAGAGCATCTTCCGGCCACGCCGATCGCGTGATCGACGCTGACAGAAAAAGATCACCCAGACCAGAGATGAACATCCCGTCCGCTCCCCCGCTGGAAAACTTGAAATCTCCGGACAAGAATCATCTTCGGAGAAGGAAAGCGTCGCTTCCTCCAAGAGGATGCTCCAGCCAGTTGATGATCCTCTGCACGATGCACCGAAGATGGTTCAACACCCAGCTTGGGCAAGAGCAGTGCGGAGGTGCGATCTGAAATATGTCCGCCCGCTCACCAGATAGGTCATGAACAAGCCATGTCCCGCTTCCTCGATGCTGCCAACCTGATCTCGCTCGCCGGCTTGTGCTACTCCCTCGCAGCAGCCCTCCTGGCCACCGAAGGGATGCTCCAATGGGCAATGCCCGCTCTGATCGCAGCCGGGCTATGCACTCTTCTCGATGGCGTGATTGCCAGGGGGCTCAGCCGCACAGATGAAGAGAGAAGATTCGGCGCCCGACTCAACTCACTGGTCAATGTCTGCTCTTTCGGGATCGTCCCAACCTTTTTCCTCCATGCCAGCGGCATGAAGAGCCCCTTGGAATTGATGTTGATCGCAATATTTGCGGCCTCTGCTGTCTGGCGCCTCGCCTACTTCGACGCCGTCGGCCTCCGGACGGACCAAGCCGTGGGAAAGAGCAAATATGTCGGCTTACCGGTCTCCTACATCGCGCTCATCTTTCCGACGACGTTTCTTGCAGGTTTTGCTGGACCGACAGCGCTGCGATTCTCCGCTTGTTGCACTGCCATATTCGTGTCAGCGGCAATGCTGAGCCGAGTTCCTATCCCCAAACCTGGAAGAAGATCGTACGGCTTACTCTTGCTGATCACCCTCCTGCTGACAACCATCTATGCCTTCGGAGCAAGTCAGTTCACGATCCAAGCACGCTAGACGAGCAACCAAACATCAAAAGCCCCCGGACTCGCTCGAACTGACCACCACATATCCCTTCAACCGCCATGCAATCAACAGGCATTCCATGCGATCGTGCTCGCCAAACTGAGGGAGTGGGTGCTTGACCGTCAACTGGGGCTACATCTTTCAGCAAGGCATCATGCTGCTGGTCGTCGGCATCATCATCGCCCTCCTCAGATTCGTCCTGCGAGCCATGGGTGTCCGGCAACAACCGTCCTGCCTTTGGCTCTGGTTGGAACTGATCACCCTCTCCCCCCTCTTCTACCTCCTGGGGAGGCATTGCCTCGGCCTCGGATGGGGATCGCTCCTACCAGGGCGAGTATTGCCCTTCTTCGTCGGCGTGAATCTCGTGTTCTACTGGCTAGCCGTCATCTGGCCCTTGCGTGTCTTTTGGAACCGCCGCAAGTCAGGCTCGGAACTGGCACGAAACATCACCGTTGGCACTGCGATCATCTTTGTCCTCGGCGCGATCTACGCATGCTTCGTGGAACCACTGCTCCTCGATCGTGATCATCGGGAACTTCGATTCGAAGAGATCGGTAGAAACCCTGTCCGGGTAGCACACATCTCCGACCTGCAACTCATCGATCTGGGGCCTCGCGAAAACAGTCTGGTCGGAGCAGTCAATGACTTCGAGCCCCACATCATCGTCATGAGCGGCGACTACATCTGTGCACAACTGTCCGAAGAGACTGCAATCGCAGCTGCACGCTCGGTGATCTCACGACTACAGGCGAGCCATGGGATCTACGCGACAACCAGCGATTCGGAGACACTTGAACAACGATTGATGATCTTCAAAGGTCTCGATGTCCATTACCTCCTCAACAAGAGCACCGTGGTGGAAATTGAGGGGGTGAAGGTCCGCATCGGCGGCGTCAATCACTACGCACCACGCTGGAACCGCACTTGCGGCAAGGCAAGCGATGATGAACTGTTCATCGTCGCTTGCCACACTCCCGATTACGCCGAAGAAACTCACGCACGAATCCCCGAAACCGACCTCTACCTCTGTGGTCATACGCACGGAGGACAGGTGCAGATTCCGTGGATGGGGCCGATCGTGACCTTCACACGCAAGACACCACGGCACATCGCCGCCGGAGGGCTCTTCGAGACTGCCAGCGGCATGCCCTTCGCGGTATCTCGCGGAATCGGCATGGAGGGAAACTATGCTCCGCGAGTGAGGTTCAACTGCCGACCGCATCTGTTCCTGCTGACGCTCCGAGGTGACAAGGCACGCTGACCACGGACAACGGAGCCATCGCCTTGCCTTGATTCATCTGGTGTCCGGGGCCGGACACTATCCCGCTCTATCTCCCACACAGGAAAGAGAACGGCAGCGACGGATCGCACGGAAGGCTCGCTCCTTGCCCCCGAGCAGGATCGGATGAGAAACCAGCTTCACTTCCCCGCCACAGGCTCCTGCCCATGGACCCCCATCTCTTGCTCGCCGCTGCCGAAGGTTCGAACCCCACGCTCATCCCGGCCCTGCTCGACCCGACAGCGGATCCCGGTGAGTTGCTCTGCCCCACTCGCGCCAGAACTCTGAAACTTCCACGGGCCCTGCAACAACGCCTCGCAAATCGATCCCTGCTCGAACAGCGCGTCCGAACATGGCTGGAACTCGCATCTCGGCTCGACATCACGATCTTGACACCGCGATCGGAGACCTACCCCGCGAGACTCCGCAACGCACCCTTGCGGCCTCTGGCTCTGTTCTTGAAAGGGCCGCCCCGCGCCCTCGCAACCTGCCAGCGCACGGTGGCCATCGTCGGCAGCCGCACACCAACAGCATACGGAAGGGCCGCATCTCACGACTTCGCGACATCGCTGGTCCGGGCCGGCTTCGTGATCTGGAGCGGGCTCGCCATTGGTATCGATGGAGTGGCACATCGCGCTTGCGTCTCGAGCGGACAGCCAACGGTCGCCGTTCTCGCTGGCGGCCTCGACCGGATCTACCCGGCCAGCCACCACGGACTGGCCCATGAGATCCTCGCCGCCGGCGGTTGCCTGCTGAGTGAGACACCTCCCGGACAGAGGGCTACCCGAGGACATTTCCCTCGACGCAACAGGATCCTCGCCGCTGCGGTCGAAGCAGTCCTCGTGATCGAAGCCGGTCAGGCCTCCGGATCACTGCATACAGCGAACCATGCAGCAGAAACAGGTGTCCCGGTCTTTGCCGTGCCAGGCCCATACACGAATCCACGCAGCCGGGGTTGCCATGAACTGATCGCCCAAGGTGCACAGATCGCGCTCGATCCCGAAGATGTCCTGCGCCGTCTGCAGGTCGAGGCAGGGCTGCGAAGCAATGGATTCCGCATGGATCTGGATCTGTCCGCCGACGAAGAAGCTATCCGGCGCGTCCTCGAACAGGGGCCCAGACCGGCCGACCTCGTGCAGCGCGAGACTCGCCTCGGCCCCGAACATTTCTTGGAGGTCCTCGCCTCGCTCCAAGAACGCGGCCGGATCCAGTCGCTGGCCGGAGATCTTTTGGCCCTGAACCATCCCACAGCTCTCCACGAACCCCCGGAGAAAAAAGCCGATGCCAGCCGCCATGCCGGCGAAGGCGACTGATTTCAGTCGATGAAGAAGTAGGTGAGCCCGAGCATGCTGATCACGGCCACCGCGGTCCAACCACAGGTCTTGATCGTGGCCCGCGTTGCAGAATGTAGCGTTGCCTTTGCCGTGGTGTGTTTCTGACCCGTGTAAACAATCATCACCAAGAACACCACGATGACGTAGATCACAACTCGCAAGTACCAGCTGGTCACGACTCCTCCTGGCCCTTCTTGATCTCTGACTCGGCGACACCCTCGGCAACACCCTCGGCAACCGTGTAGGCGTCGATCATGACGATGAGATTCATGAACCCTGCGACCGTGCACAATGCCACCCCGAGATCGAACATGTCGGGGAGATCCGCGTAGCGCATCGGCGCCGTCACCAGCGAGCAGAAGAGCGTTCCGCCGCCGAAGAGCACCTCACCAATCCACCAAGCAGAGAGCTGCGGTCGATCCACCCCATGGCCAGACGACACCAGCAAACCGAGCGCGAACACGGCAACGACGGCGCCACCGACAAGCAAGCCCTTCTGACGCTGTCCCGCCATGACATGCCCGGCACCTGGCACCAGCCAGCTCACCATCGCCGCATACGGCGGTGAAACCGCCGACGTCGGTCGCTCCTGCGCCCACCAGTGTGCGTCGACGGCCCAGAGCGCAGCGACCACACCCGATGCTCCGGTAAAGAACAACCCCATGTGTTCCAGCGGCACCGGCGCCCGGATCTCACGCAACACATCGGGAGTCGCCTCGACTCGCATCAGTGCTGCCACAATGGTGCAGCCCAGGTTCGGAGATTCCGGCAAAAGCTGTATCGCGGCAATGTCGAGCAGGGGCTTGAGAAGGGAGAAGGGTTCGAACAGTGCGAAATACCAGATGCGGTCCTTGACGATCATCCAGCCCGCGAAAAACAGTCCAACGCAACTCAAGAACGCGAGCAAGCCCCGCATCGGCTTGCCCAGACGGACATGGGCAGACCCCGGGATCAGCATCGTCAGCAGAATGGCGGAACCGGGGGTAAGTCTCATCGGGTTGGCCGAACAGGTTACTTAGCCGCAGTCGCGGGACAAGCGTGAGACCCTCTCGAACACACGAAGAAACTCATCATTCCCCCGCCTTCAGCGCCAACCCCTATTGCCCCTCTCCCGTCGGCGACTTGAAGAGAACCTTCTTCGGCACGCTGTACCGCCGCTCCGATCGTGTGGCAGCGCGTACCATGCCGCCCTCGGCCGGGGTGCCGATCGCCAGTTCAAAAACCCAAGGATCCCCCCTGAACACCAGACTGTGCAGGGTCCCGAACGCCCGTCGTTCTCCCCGCTCGACAGAACTCAGAGACTCCCAAGCTTCGGCGACCGAAATCTTGCGATCTCCTCGCGACAGATTTCCTTCAACGCCGGCCGTGATCTTGTCAAACCGAGACTGGGAATCCCGGGATATGGACCGGCCATCATCCCGACCGAGAAAGTGGTTCGTGACAACACAGTATCCCTCCACCTCGCGAACAACCTCTTTGCGAGCATCCGCCTCGAAGACGATGGTGGGCGATGATGATCCCTTTGGAATACGAGGCAACACGATACGCGAGATATAGCTGATCGGCGGACTCGTCTCGGCGATCAGCCGCGCACCCACTTCACGTGCATCCGCAACCGTGGCCGTACGGAGAATCTCGCGAGCCGCGATCGCGGTCGGGTAGGACTCCGGCTCCGGTGCGATCGTGATCCTGCCGCTGCCGACATGCAAAAAGACCGCCAATCCGCGCTCATTGACCGCCGTGATCCCTCCAAGATATCCCGGCCATGTGACGCAAGCGAAGGCCGCACCTTCGGAAGGATGTTCCACCAGCACCAAGGTGTCGTCGACCATGTGCTTGCCGGTGTAGGGCCAATCAAAGTTACGCGTCGTCAACACGCCTCCGCCAACCACCTTGTCCCCCCATACGGTCATGCCCGAACAAGCGATCGGCGCGAAGATGTCCAAGGCGTTCGCGACCAGGAGATCCTCGTACATGAGATCGCGATCAAATTCGTCGAGCCGCAGATCATCAACGGTTTCCTTGACCCCGCGATACATCGCCCGCATCTCTTCCTCCACGTTTTCCGGATAGCGGACCATCCGCTCGAGCATCTTGTGAATCTGCCCCATCCGACCGGGCTTCTTTGCAAAACGTGCAGCAAACTCTGCTCGCGCCATCGCCACGACCTCCTTGCCCAGCAGCACTCCATGTGCGTAGCCCCGCTCGTCAGGCGTCCCCCAGACCCGAAGGATGCGCAGACCATCATGGTTCTCCAGGCGACCATTGACCTCGGCGAGAGACCGCACGCTCTCCTGCGCAGATGACGGAACCGAAAGAAGACCGGCGAAGACGAGACAAATCAGGTGGCGATGTTTCACACGGCACAGGATACCCTCTTTGGCGTCATGCCGGCCTATCTCGGTATCGATCTCGGCACGCAAAGCCTCAAGGCTCTGCTCCTCGACGCAGACCGCGGCATCCTCGGTTCGGCTTCGGAGCCTCTGAGCCTGCTGCCCAACCTGCCTACCGGCCATAGCGAGCAGGATCCTGCCGACTGGCTGGATGCCCTGCGATCAGCTGTCAGGAAGGTCCTGGCCGAAACAGACACTCCCGCCGGCGCCATTTCCGCGATCGGGGTTTCGGGGCAACAACACGGATTCGTCCCGCTGGATCGTGATCACCAGGTGATCCGTCCGGCGAAACTCTGGAACGATGTCTCCAGCGCAGCGCAGTGTGCGGCCTTGCGCTCCGAGATCGGTAAGGAACGGCTCTTCGACCTCACCAGCAACCACCTGCCGCCGGGTTTCACCGGCGGCAAGATCCGCTGGCTGCGCGAAGAAGAGCCCGAAAACCATCAGCGCCTCGCGCTCGTCCTCCTGCCGCACGACTACATCAACCTGTGGCTCACCGGCGACCCTGTCTGCGAGGCCGGAGATGCGTCGGGCACCGGTTTTTTCGACATCGCCTCGCGCCAGTTCGTGCCTGAAGTCATGGAGGCCATCGCTCCGGGCCTCGCCGGATGCATGCCTGAAATCCTCGCCCCGGGAGAAGCTGCAGGCCGCTTGTGCGCTCACGCCAGCAGCGAACTCGGACTCGCCGAAGGCACTCTCGTCAGTGCCGGCAGCGGTGACAACATGATGGCTGCACTGGGCTCTGGCGCCGTCAACCCGGGTGTCGTCGTCATGAGCATAGGCACATCGGGAACGGTCTTCGCCTGCGCGGACCAACCCGTCCGCGATCCCGAGGGTGAGATCGCCGCCTTCTGTGATGCAACCGGGCACTGGCTGCCGCTCGGCTGCACCATGAACGCCACGGTCACGACGGAGTTGACGAGAAGCGCTCTCGGAATCTCGATCGAAGAACTGGAAGACCTCGTTGCCTCGGCCCCTGCCGGTGCCGCCGGGGCTCTGTGTCTGCCATTCTTCACGGGCGAACGCAGCCCCGATCTCCCCGAAGGCACCGGCGCCTTCCTCGGCCTCACGCCTACCAATTTCGATCGCGCCCATGTTGCTCGCGCCGCCATGGAAGGCGCGACCTTCGCGCTTGCCCGTCTCCTCGACCGCCTGATCGCCCTGGGACTCTCGGTGGAAGAAGTCCGCCTGACCGGAGGCGGCAGCCAGAGCCCTACCTGGCGGCGGATCATCGCTTCGGCGATCGACCGCCCCATCACCACCGGCATCGCCGCCGATGCTGCTGCGCTCGGCGCTGCCGTCCATGCCTGCTGGACCCATCGACGGAGCGAATCTCCTGACTACACTGCCGCCGGTTGCTTTGCTGACCTCGAACTGGAGTCCGGTCTCCAGCAAGAACTACCCGATCCACAGTGGTCTGAAATCTACCGGCAACGCCGCAGCGCCTACGAAAACGCGGTGCGCGCCCTGACCCCGGAATTCCCGAGCTTGCGGTCCTCACCCTGAACTCTACCGGCAAAGCCTCCATCGCAGGCTAACCCGGGGATCTCGATCCCGCGCCGGTCGCAACGCGCCGCTACAGTCGGCCCAGCCCATGCTGGCGACTGCCCGTCGTGAAGTGCCAGCTCATGGTCCGCTCACCGTTCCCGAACTTGATCTTGACCTCGCAGAGGTAGGTCGTGCCGGACCGGAGATGCGCCTTGGGGATCGCGAATACCGTGTCGCGAAGTTCCATGCGCTTGAGCAAGGGCTTGTCGGGAGTGTGGATCCAGCATTCCACCGGATCGCCCTTTTCGTACTTGCCGCCGCGCTTCTTGCCGATGAACACGGCTATGGATGCGTCATGGATCTGCTTGGCGATATGCCGGCTCATCTGCAGGCTGATCGGATAGCCGACATTTTTTTGATCATCGAATCCAAGCCCCACGTCTTCGAGAGGATTGGGATGTTCGGTGAAGGCGAATACCCGGGGGACATTCTTCATGCCATCGGCCGGCCAGACTACCCACTTGTACTTGACCTCGTCCTCACGCGAACGCGGTTCCTCGAGCGAAGCCATATCGAGCACGCACATCTTGTCCTCGAAACCAAATCCGATGCGCTTGATGTAGTACTGAAGCAGCGGGAACCGGTGATAGACCGTGCCGATCCACTGATCGATACACTCGGCAGAGTCTTGAGCATTGATGACGATCACCGAACGCATCCCTGCGCGCATGCCACGAGGAGAGAAACCTTCCTTGGCAGGATCTTCCTCGTGCGCCTCGGGCCACACATGATGCTCGGGGTGCTTGCCTAGGAAGAGCGCGTGCTCCTTGCACGCCATCGAAGCTTCGGCATCGAGAATGCACTCCGGCAAACCCTGCCCCCACTTCTCCTGACCCGGAGCGAGGCTGATCTTGTTGCCATCCGATGTGTCGTAGCCGGCGAGCGCCCGGATCTGGTTGAGCCGTGTCAGGCCATCGATCTCCTTGTTGTTAGGCCTCTCGGGCAACAAGGGCGGGCCGTAACCCGTCGCCGCCGCCGTCACACCGCGACCACTCGCCCACTCACGCCACTCATCTTCGACCTCGGCCAGGGGTACGCCGAACACCTTTTGGCCGATCTTGTCGATCTCTTCGGGGAAGGGAATCTTCTTGTGCGGACACTCCAGAACGAACTGGTACCACTTGTCCGGATAAGCCGCGAGGCACCAGGTCATGAAACTCCATGTCTTCAGCCTGGCATCGTTGTCGAATTTCCACAGCCTGGTGCGGGGCACGGCATTGAGCGGCATGTCTGTGCCTGACAGGGCCTGGTCTCGCATCGCCCGCAACCACCAGTTCGCAGACTCGGGGAGTTCCGTCTCTGCAGACCCCACGGTGCCCTCGGGGAGAGCGCCGAACTTGCCGATGCATGTCGCCTTCAAGAACCAGGAAGCGGCGTGCTGAGCACCCTCCAGAAGAGCGTTGTTACCACGGCCAAAGCCTCCCAAGGCATAGTGCCAAAGGTGCACGATCAGGTCGTCATGCATGCTCGCCGGTGTCAACCGCGTCGAGACTTGAGCTGTTCCTCCCTGGGTCGACCAGTTGATATTCACGAACTGCTTCGCCCGCTCGACGCTGGCCTGGCCATCGGCAAAGACCTGCGGGTTCGCCTTGATGAAGTTCTCCTTCTCCTTCGGCGTCCACAAGAAGCCCTGCCAGGCAAAGTTCTTCACACGCTCGACGAACTGCAGTTTGCGGGCCATGGCCTCGCCAACGCAGTAAGTGAGGAACTCGAGGCCACGCTCACACCAGAGCACGCAATCATCGGCATTCTTTTGCGTGCCCCGCGTGAAGATCGTGAAGTTCGCGGACTTCGCGCCATGAAACTCGAGTTTCAATCTCGACAGCTCACCAGGAATCTGTGCGACAGCCTCGATCGGATAGTTCTTCTTGGCCAGCATCAGGGCGGTGGTCTCGATGTCCTTCATCCTCTTGATGAAGGCGATCTGACGATCGGTGCCGTAATAGCCGTCACTCTCCCGATGGCCGAGCGCCAGATGGGCCTCCTTGTCGAAGGGGTCGTAGAGGATCGCCTTGTTCAGGTGCTGATCGGCCACGGCCACGGCACCTCCTTCTCCTCCCTGCAACTCCAGGCCAAACTCGCGATGCAGCTTGGCGAGCTTGACAGCCGTCTGCCGCCAGCGACCCATCACATCGAACCGCTGCTTGTTGTCGGCCTTGTCCACCCAGACCTTGCGTTTGCTGGGCGGCGGCTCCTTCCAGTCGCCTGCCTTGCCCAAAAAGCCCAGGGCTCGACGAGCGGATCGGTGGTCGGGATCGTAGCTGTGGATGATCAGGTCGTAGGCCTCCTTGGCCTTCGGCCCCACCTTCTTGCTCTTGGCAAAGCCGGCATAGCTCATCAAGGCAGCCGCAGCCTTCTTGTTGAGTGCTGCCTCGTCCTTCTCGAGATCCTGAGCGGGCAAGGCAACAGCCATCGCGAAACACGCGAGGGGAAGAATACTTGTAGGGATGGTTCGCATCGGCAATCCGGCTCCGATCATTCTGTAACGGGACGGAAACCATAAGCCCAAGTGCCGCCAAACACAGCCCGCACGGTCGGGTAGAATCAATGCCGGGGCAAGGTCTGGCCGGAACACGCGCATGCGCCCCCCCACAGCCTCGGGCGGGCAACTGCGGCGAGAGGTGAATCTTCAGCCCGCCGCGCTAAAAATAACCGGCATGACACATTCCCCGGCGACCATCCCTTCACCACCACGCCCCGTCCGATGGCGGACGGTTCTCGGGAAAAGGTGGGTGGTCGGCTTGGTCGGGGCCATCGCCCTGTTCACCGGAGGAATCTTGCTCATCACCTTCTCCACGATCAACGGGATGCCCTTTGCCGACGAGGCCCTCGACCAGAACTCCGAGACCGGTGAAGCGCGGGTCATTCAGATCGCCCCCATCGAGGGCAGCGATACCATCCGCATCACCTATCGCTTTCGGACCTCGGACCAAAGGGAGTGGGACGGCCAGAGTCTCGCCACCAGCCTACGCTTCCACGAAGGCCTCGCATATGCCGTCGAGTACCTGCCCGATGATCCCGCAATCAACCGCCTTGCCGGAACACGACGATCTTCTCTCTCCATCTCCGGCGACCTCTTGCTCGGGCTGCTGCTCTTGCCCGGGCTGGTGCTCTTGGGCATCTGGTTCCGCGGCGCACTGCGGCTGAAACTACTCCTCACCGAAGGCTCCCTCGCCAAAGCCGACGTCACCTCTGCCAAGCTCCTCCACCACGTGAATCCCAATCAGGTCAGCCTGCGCTACCGCTTCACCGACCGCCACGGCACGCAGACCGAAGGCGGGCACTGGCTCCTTGCTTTCTCGGCGCTGGGCAAGCGCCTGCAAGCCGGCCAAAGCACCGTCACGGTCATCCATGACGATGCCCGCCCCGACTACAACCGCGCCGTCGGCCCCGAGCACTTCGTCGGCTGAGTCAGGACCGCGTGCAACGCGGATCTCTCAGGCGCCGTATTGCTTGATGGCCGCGTCGAGTTTCGGCAGCAGGAGATAGAGGAACAGGGCCACCACTCCGACCGCCGCAGCGATCACCAGGAAGAAGGGGGTCGGATCCATCGATGACTGCAAGCCCCCCAGAAAGCCGGAAAACTTGTTGCCAACTGCCGTGGCAAAGAACCAACCGCCCATCGTCAAGCCGGTGAAGCGTGCGGGCGAAAGTTTCGTCACCAGGGACAATGCCATCGGCGACAGACAAAGTTCACCAACCGTGACAATCGCAAAGAAACCTACCAGCCACCACCAGGTCACCTTGGTGGTGCCATCCTCCGAAACAAAGCCCGCCAGTGCCATCAAAAGCACGGACAGCATCGTGATGACCATGCCAACGAAAATCTTCCGCGCCGTGCTGAAGTCCTTGCCTCGCCTCGTCAGCCACATGAAGAAGGCGACCAGCAAGGGAGTGAAAAGAACCACGAAGAACGGATTGAGTGACTGATAGAGCTCAGGATTGGCCGTCTTGAGGAGTTCTCCCGGAGGCAGCACCGGGGGTCCCTCGGCATAAAGGCTCTCGAAAACCGTCGGTGTCACCAGATAGACACCAAAACTCGCGCTTCCCGAGCCACGCACGAAGACGACCTCCCGGAGAGCCTTGGCGCCATCGGCCACACTCACGGTGATCTGCCTTTCACCATGGGGTCCTGTGGACTCATCCACCGAGACCTCCTTGAAAATCTCGACGGCACGGCGTGACCACCTGGTCTGATCGGCCGTCCATTCTCCTTCGGACGGCAATTCCTCCACCCGGATGCCCTCGGGCAAGGCTGTCTTCAGCGCGTCGAGGGCCTCATTGTCCATGCGTTTTTGCCCGAACATCTGAGCCTGCGCGGCATCGGCAATGGGCAACAACGTGTC
>CAZIVO010000078.1:15284-17358 GCA_964542765.1 uncultured candidatus Brocadiaceae bacterium
TTGTGCGGACGCGGAACCGAGGCATCGGCATTGTGGTAATAAGCCGGATAGGCCTCACCAGCGAACAAAGGCATGTTCTCGGCAACCAGTTTGGAATCGCGATTGGTGTTGTCATTGGCCCACGCCGTCATGGCACTGCCATTGAGATGCAAGACCATGAAGAAGGTGCCGCCGGCAATGTAGATCGGCAGCAAGGAAGCCAGACCGGGCTTCTCTGCGGGCTCAGCGTTGCGCGCCAGATTGACAAAGAAAAGGATGATCGGAATGGACCCGACCAAGAAACCAATATCGGACGGTCTCACGAGCTGGGTGACAGCGTCAGGAAGGTAGCCCGCCGCCCAATATCCGATGATGCCGAACGTCAGGGCAGGCATCAGGATCTTCTTTCCAATCTCGCTAAATGACGTATCTCCCGGTTGAGCGCTCGGCTCACGGTCGGCTCGCTCCAGTACCTTCCAGCTGGAAAGCAGGATCGCGATGCCGATCAGCATTCCAACTCCGGCAGCAACGAAGATCGCCAGCCAGCCATACTGATTGCGCATGATCGCGGCCAAGAAGTTCGCCACGAAGGCACCGATATTGATGCCCATGTAGAAGATGTTGAATCCGGCGTCGCGCTTGGAATCTCCGTCTTCGTAGAGATTGCCGACCATGGCCGAGATGTTCGGCTTGAAGAAGCCATTGCCCAAACACAGGAACACCAATCCCGTCACGAAGCTCCACTCGAGACCGAGAGCCATCAAGAAGAAGCCGGCCGCAAAGAACACCCCGCCAATCAAGACGGATCGACGGTATCCAAGAAAACGATCAGCAAGAATCCCGCCCAGGTAAGGGGTGAAATAAACGAAGGCCAGATAGAGGCCATAGATTTCGGACCCCACCGCCGCCGGCAGGCCAAGCCCACCCGACTCGCTGTCGATGGTGTAGAGGAACAAAATCCCCACCATCGTGTAGAAGGCCAAGCGCTCCCACATCTCGATGAAGAACAGGCGGAAGAGACCCTTGGGATGTCCTTTAAACAAATCTCGCTCTCTCTGTCAGGGTTGGGCTAGCGGGGGGGGGAATCGTCACCGCAGACAGAGTCGAAGGCAAGAATTGTCCGGTCGAGGCCTAAAGCTTGTTCCTTGCCGAGCGTCAACTCCGCACTACATGTTGGCCGATGCTCTCACTGCCCGGTAACACTCACCCGTCCGTGAACGGGTTCACCACCGATTGATTGGTGCTCGTCCGCGCATCCGTGCCCCACTTCTCCCGCCAACCGCCAACCGCCAAACCATGGGCCCGGCGAGTAGCGATCGGTGGAACCCAGGCTATTCGACGCCGTGCGTGAGCTTGTTGAGGGTCGGAGCCACGATGAATAGCAGAACTCCAGCTCCTATCGCACCGTATGAGCAGTAGGTCCATACTTCGGTATAGCCGGAGAGGGACCCTTGTACCAACAACTCGACGTTGGCTCGAATGCCCTCAGCTGCGGTCTGGAGGTCCTGGGCGCTGGCGCCCGGCTCCACGCTGACCTCAACGATCTTCGACAAATCGAGAACGCCAGCCTCCTGTAGCTGTTGCAGGGTGGGTTGCAGCCCTTCCAGAGTGGTATCGACGTTGCGGTCGAGTTGTTGCAGAAGTTGGGGCGTGAGTTCACCCTCGCCCGGTCGAAACGCCGTGACCAGATCGCTGAGCTTCGTGTTGAGTTTGCCCACCATCAACTCGATGTTGTCCTCGGAGTACGTCTGGTCGAGATCTACCACGAATTGGTTCTTTGTCTCGATCTTGACGCCGAGGGTGTCGAGCTGGGCGTCGACTACGCTGTTGAGACTGCTCAGTTCCTCGAGGGACGGGGGTGCCAGCACCTCCTTCTCCCCTTCCATGAGATTCTGTCGGATCTCGGCTTTCACCTGGAACTTCGACGAGTCGCCGGTGAGCTTGGCGATCTGTCCCGCGAGGTTATGGGCCATCGAGATCGACAGGAACCAGATCCCCATGAAGAAACTCACCACGCGCGCGGGCATCAGCTTGGTGACTGCCGACAGGCCGACCGGCGACAGACAGAGCTCGCCGGTTGTGTGCAACAGGTAGC
>CAZIVO010000079.1:0-16865 GCA_964542765.1 uncultured candidatus Brocadiaceae bacterium
GGGTGCAATTTTCTTCGGTGAGAACGGTTTCCATCATGGAGCGGAGAGAGTCGGCTGAAACGATTCTTTCACCGGTCAGAACGAGGTCGGCGGCTGATCCGTCGAAGGCAACGCGTTGGGCAAGATGTTGCGCAAGATCGCGGGCGCTGGTTCGAACTGCGGCGATCTTGATATGTGTCTGCTTGAGCAACTTGTCCAAAATGTTCTGCGGAAGCCCTGTTTGTTTTAGCGTGGCCAGCGATGCTTCTACACCTTGGATGAACGGGTCCGAGGGAGTGTCGCGCACCACTGTAGTCGGGTCAGTCACAATAAGTAGAAGGGCTCCTGGTCGATCTGGCCCGAAGAATACGGCTTCTCCGCGCACCATGCAGCTTTTCCGTCCGGTTCGGGCAAGCTCCTTTTGCAGTGCGCCGTCAGGGCCTGCCATCCAGGCCATGAACATGTCTGCTTCGGCAGAAAATTTCGAGGAGCAGCGGTATGCGAGTGCCACTGTGTGACCGTCACCATTCTTGATGGACAGTCGCCGCTTTGCTTGTGTGGCGATTGAAAGGTCGGAATCCAGTGGTTCGGGGAGGACTGTCTCCTGGAAGGTCTCCTCGACCACTTTGCGCACGAGGCGAGTATCGAAACCTCCTGTGAGGACGTGGAGCGTTCGCGATGGATGGTGGGTTGCCTGGAATACGGCCAGAGATTTTTTCCGAGGCAATGGGGCATGCGCCCTCCCCGGGAGTTGTTTGACTGCCTGCCCTCGCAAGGCTAGCCCGACGAGGATGTGGCCCAAGGCACCGTTGCGTAAGAGCTCGGATCGTTCATGGCGGAAGGAGTTGTGAACGTCTCGCAGCAGTGCGTTTTCTCGGCGTTCGATCAACAACCCGGCAACCTTTCCGAGTCCGGCGAAGCTGGTGGTGATGTGCAGGAGCGTCCCTGCGCGATGGAAAGAGAGTCGAGACTCCAGTGCAGGCGCTCGTCGCAATGTCCATTCCCAGGCCAGTGGGTCAGCGAGTTCTTGGACTGTTCTGTGCGCCTTGATCAATGAGGTGACAAGCGATTCGGAAGGCGAGTGTCCGATGACGTGGAGACCGTCAATCTCCTGCTGTATGACATCGAGATCATTGAGGGCTTGGAGTTCCAGGGGAGCGTTTTTGGAGCCGAAGGCCAGGGTTCCGCCCATGGCGGCATGAGCGGTGGCGTGCGAGAGGCCTTCCATTCCGAGTGGGTCTTCGAGCGGCCCTGCAGGGGTTGCCATGACCCAGTGAATGACGGGAGGGCCCCCGGTGGGGACCAGCAGGAAGCGGCTCCCATCAGCGGTGGAGAACTCTGCGAATACGGGATTGGCACTCTGGGCACCCAGCGGCGCGGCCATCACCAGGAGTCCGAGGGCGAGGGCTGCGACGGGAGCAGATCCTCTATCAGGTCTCCGCGCCCTCATCGCCCTCCTCCATGTCGCCCTTTGGCATGACAATGCCGCGCTTCGAAACTTCCACGAAGTCTGCGAGATGCAAGATGGCAGGGTCTTTGCCGGCAATTTCGCGAACCTTCGCGAGGCGGTCCTTGAGGTTGCTTTGTCGCCAGCACAGCTCGCGATAGGCTTGCTTGATCAGCCGGAGCCGATCTGGAGAGAAGCCTGCACGCTTGAGTCCTATCAGGTTGATGCCTCGGAGCCGCGCCCTATCTCCCTGGATCACCGCATAGGGAGATACATCCTTCGTGACCATTGAGCCTGCGCCAACCATGGCGAGCGAGCCGACTCTGCAGAACTGGTGGATACCAACGCCAGCTCCGAGCAAAGCACCATCTTCGAAAACAACATGCCCTGCTGAAAGAGATAGGTTGGTAAAGACGGACCCGTTGCCTACCAAGCAATCGTGACCGATATGAGATGCTGCCAAGAACATGTTGTCGTCACCAATTTTGGTGACGCCGCCACCGTGCGGGGTACCGCAGTTGATGGTGACGAATTCGCGGATTCGGTTGCGAGCGCCCATTCTCAGCTTGCCGGCGGGGGCATCCGGGCTGAGCTTCTTGTCCTGAGCAGGAGTGCCGAGGATTGCTTTTGGGTAGATGACGCAATCTTCCCCGAGCCAGGTGTCGCCTTCGATCACGGCATGCGAGCCAACCCGGCAGCGATCGCCAAGACGAACCTGGGACCCTACGATGGCGTAGGGACCGATGGCGACGCCATCACCGAACTCGGCGCCATCTGCGATGATGGCGGTGGGGTGGATATCCGCACGAAGGTGGGTTTGCATTGACGGAAGTGTTGCTGGTGAGACTTTATGCCGTGAGGGTCGCCGGTATTGTGCCACTCCCTGGCAACATCTTCGAGAGGCTATCCCCTGCTTTGGAGGTGAGCGGGCCACGGCTGGGGGGGCAAATCCTCTGGAGCCGGTCAGTTGCTCATGCGAAAATCTCTTCCGTAGGCTCTTCCGATGTGTTCTTCGTAGGATCTTGACCCCATACCATCGATGAGTCGCGGCATGGATTGCGGAGAGCGGTAGATGAATGTGTATCAGGGTGAGTCACTGGCGGGCGGCATTGCTCTGGGGCAGATCCATCTGCAGGGCTATGACCAGAGCGAGGCCTTCGTGTCTCGCATCTCCTCTGATCAGGTCGAGGGCGAACTGAATATGTTGCGTGTTGCTCTCGGGCTGAGCCGGGAGCAAATCGAGAAGATTCGCTCCAAGCAGGAGGGCAACTTGAGCCAGGACGAGTTGCGGATTTTTGATGCGCATATCTCTTACCTGCAAGATCCGATGTTCGTTAACGAGATCGAAAAACTCGTCATGGAGAAGCGCCTGCATGTCCGAGAGAGCATTCTCCGAGTCGTGGAAAACTATGATCGGATTTTTGCACTTGTCGAGAACGAACATCTCCGTCAACGGGCTAGCGACTTCCGGGATGTTGCGACCCGAGTTCTGCGCAATCTTGGCGATGGCGAGAAGGAGGTGGAAGCAATATCGCGGCCCAGTGGGGCTTACATCTTGGCAGCCCGGAAGCTGAGCACGGCAGACATGTTCGATCTCGACAACGAGAAGGTTGCGGGGATCGTTGCCGAGGAGGGTGGCATAAGTTCACACGCGGGAATCCTCGCTCGCTCCATGGGGATACCGACCATCACGGGTATCCGAGACCTTCCGTCGAAGCTTGAGAATGGTGAGTTTGTTGTGCTTGATGGCGAAGCGGGAGAGTTGCACGTCCGCCCTGATGATCGCTTGGTCGAGGAGTTTCAGCGAACGGCTCAGCAGTTCAAGGATGCCTTGCCGATGGCGTCTTCTGATGAGGCCCCTCATGCCACTCGCGATGGCACAGAAGTGAAAATTCATGGTTCTTGCGGAAGCGTTGGCGAGGCCAATCTTGTCCGTGCATATGCAATGGACGGTGTTGGTCTATTCCGGACCGAACTCTTGTTTCTTGCAGGTTCTCGGATGCCGTCGGAGGACATGCTCGTCAAGCAATACGAGGAGGTGGTCCGTGCGCGTTCTGGAACCCCCGTCAATTTCCGGTTACTCGATGTTGGGAGCAGCACGCAGGTGGAGGGGATCGCGTTTTCACCCGAACGCAATTCGGCGATGGGCCTGCGCGGTATCCGCAACCTCCTCGCCAACGCAGATGTCTTGCGCCTTCAACTCCGGGCCATTCTCCGAGCCGCTGCAGGGGCGAGCGAGGTCGCTATTCTGGTCCCCTTCGTGACCGGGATCTCTGATTTGCAGCGAGTCAGGGCTGCTATCCTGGAAGAGCGTCAATCCTTGCGAAAGCGAGGCGTTGCCTGCGCAGACTCGTTGCTGGTGGCGCCGATCATCGAGGTTCCAGCAGCAGCCTTCATGTTGCGCGCCTTTTTGGACGAGAGCGATTTCGTTGTGGTGGCGCTGGACGATCTCCAGGCTTATCTCCTGGCGGCTGACAGGGACAATGTGCGTGTCCGCGATTACTACGAGATGCTGCACCCTGGCGTTTTCGAGTTGCTCGCTCGATTGGCGCGGGAAGCCGAGGGCAAGGAGAAGAGGTTGATCCTGTTCGGCGAAGGTGCTGGCGATCCAGCTCGGATACCTTTTTACGTGGGTATCGGAATTCGAGAGTTCTCCGTCGCGCCGGTGCGGATGGATTCGGTTCTGAAAGGTCTCGAGAGGTTCGCCGTCGATGAGTGCCAAAAGATCGCGGCCCGAATTCTCGAAGCCCCCCGTTCGCTGGAGGTTCAGCGGCTGTTGCTGCGGCTGGCTTCCCGGTGACTGATTTGCCGGGGCACAACTCGATCCTCAGAGTCTGAAGGAGGGGTTCCTTCGGCATGCGAAAAACCTGAGTGGATTCCGCCGTGCGAGATTGCCCTGGAGATATGGATTGATCGTGACGGATCGGGTTCTCGCCGGGAGTTCTCGCCGGTACACTATCCGTATGCAGATCTCGATCCTTTACTGCCGGTATTGACCCTACGCGCGTCGCGTGGCGAGTCTCGCCGCGGAGATTGAAGAGCGTACGGGCCTCAAGGTGGAACTCGCGAAGGGCAAACTCGGTCGGTGTGATGTTCTCATCGATGGCGAACTCGTTGCATCTCTGAGCGGGGGTTTGTTCACGCGCATGGTTGGTAGGGGATGGCCGGTAGTCGAGGATGTGGTCGCCCAGGTCGAGGCTCGTCGATGATGGATCGCGGCCTTCGGATCGGTGGTTGTGGTGTTCCTGGTGTGGCGAGCAAGGACCCTACCCGGATGCCTTCCCCGATCGAGTTGGACATCCCGGTCGTTCAGGCGGCACTCAGTGGTTACAGCGATCTGGCAATGCGCCGGGTCGCTCGCGCTCATGGCGCACCCTACGCCTTGACGGAGGTGGTGCTCGATGAGCTGGTGATTCGCCGGGGCAAGGAGCGGCGTCGGATTTTGGGCTTACCCGAGGACGATCATCCCGTGGGCGGGCAGTTGATGGGTTCGCAGCCTTCGATGTTTGGTGATGCGGCGAAAGATCTCGTGATAGCTGGATATGACGTGGTCGATATCAACTTTGGATGTCCCGTATCGAAGGTTCTCGGGCGCTGCCGTGGGGGGTTTCTCTTGAGCGATCCGGACACGGCGCTGGAAATTGTCGAGCGAGTGCTCCAATCGGTTGCCGGTGATGTTCCCGTGACTGTCAAGATGCGCCGTGGGATGGATGACTCCGAGGACTCGGAACGGTCCTTCTTTCAGATCCTCGACGGAGTTTACGAACTTGGAGTCTCGGCGGTCACTCTGCATGGTCGCACGGTACGCCAGAGATACCAGGGTCCTTCGAGGTGGAGTTTCCTCAAGCTTGTCAAGGAGCGCGTGGGTCATCATGTTTTGCTTGGCAGTGGTGATCTTTTTTCGGCGGTCGATGCTCACAATATGATGGAGGAGACCGGGGTCGATGGTGTTTCGCTTGCTCGAGGATGCATCGGCAACCCGTGGATTTTTGAACAGGTTGGCGATCTGTTCGCCGGGCGTGAGCCGAAGGGGCCGGGTATGGTTCAGATGCGCGAGGCCATCGAATTGCACTGGCGGCATGCGACCGAGTTATATGGATCTGAAAAGGCTGTTCGCAAGGTGCGTCGGCATGCGATCAAGTATGCTCAACTCCATCCCGAGCCCGTGCGTGCACGCGACGCCTTTGTGGCTGCGTTCAGCGACCAAGCTCTGAGTGAGGTGCTCGATGAGTTCTATGACGAGTCACGCTATTTGCACTATGAAGCCCCACTCGCCAAGCCGCTGGAGATTCGGTGACGAACTCCGATGATTCGGAGTGATGCGCGATTGTTAGGATAGGCGGTAAGGCTCCCAGGCCCTCCCCTGAGATCTTCTTCCCCGTGCGAAGGGTGGGTTATACTTGTATGAGCCGCCGAGCCCCTCCCGCCCATGAATCGCTTTTGTGTAGCAATCCTCGTCGCCATCGCTGCTTGGCTTGTGTCTGCATGTAGCGGCGGAGGTTCCGGTCCGCCGCAGATCATTTCTAAACCTGAGACTCTTCGCATTTCAGGTAGTCGAACTGTTGATGAAGATGCTTTGGCGGCGTCGCTCTTGCAGTCCACCGGATTCGCATTGAGTGGTCCTGGCCGTCCTGCGTTCGCGATGGCAAACGGCGAGTTGGAGCAGGCCCTGGTCTTCATGGTGCGGGCTCATCTCGAAGCCAATGCGCTCGGCCGGGGCGCCGGTGCAAATCTGGCTGGAGCGGCGCGGAACCGTCGTCTTGCGACCCTGCCGGGAGCTCCCAAGGATCGTAATGGCAATGGGACGGCGCTCGATGAAGTGCTGGCCGAGGATCTGGCGATGCTGGCCGAGAGGGCTGGCACGTCACCGCTGGGCGGTGCCTGGGATCTTCTGTTCCCCTGGCAGGAAGGACGCGCCGACTTCGTGACCAAGGCCGTCGCCAACGATCGTGCGGCGCACGGTGAGCATCGAACGATGGAAGGCCCGCGCGAGGCCTTTGATATCGAACAGGTGGGGCATGCCATGCTCGCACGCGTGCTTGCTGCGTCGCGATGGTTGCGCGACAGCCGCGGGCGCTATGTGGGTGCAACGGCTGCTGATGGACAGATGGGCATCCTTCTCATGCAGCAAGCCGTGGCCATGGAGGAGACGCTTTTGGCCAGTCTCTTCCATGACGGAGATGGCTTGCGCCGACTGAAGGATCCCAAGGGTTACGATCCGAGCAAGGAAGCTCGGTGGTTACCCTCGGCCTTTCGTATCACCGAAGAGAGGCAGATCAAGGGAGCTCCGCTTCTCTACTTTCCTCAGGATCGCGCGGCCTCTTTGAGCGGTCTGACGGCTGTGCTCAGAGCCGCGACCGAGTTGGCCTGGGTAGCCTCGGCGAAAAACCCTCATTCCGACTTGCGGAGCATCTTGAACGGCAGCCCCTTCGGGCCGTTGCCGCCGAGCCACCCATCGATCGCCAACAACGGAGCTGGCGCGATCAGCTTTACCGAAGATGTCCGTCCGATCCTGGCGCAGCGCTGTGCCGGCTGTCACTCCCACCCGCAGCCATCGAGTGGCTTTGACGCCACCTCGTACGAAGCCGTCCTGAAGGGCGGCAATCTCGCCGCTGACCCCAAGAATCCACGCTCCGTCGTCAAGGGCGATCATGGCAAGAGTCTGCTGTGGATGTGCTTGAACGGCGATACGCCGCTTCCAGGGCGTCCATCTTTCGATCTTCCGCGAATGCCGCCGGTACCACAGTCGCGACTGTCGTCGGGTGAGATTTCTATCATCGCCGGCTGGATCGATGGCGGTGCCATCAAGGATCCTCCAGCAAAGCAAGAACCTCCGAGTATAGGGATCGATCTCGCCCGAGTTCTGGTCCGCAATATTTCGTCCCGGCATGTCCATGCCAAGAGCAAATTACTTCACGATCGCCATGAAGGGGATAGCCCTTCGGAGTTCGCGTCCGCTGGGTCTACCGGCGACACACTCCTGGCCTTGTCGGCTTTTACGCGCGTGGTCGATGGGCAAGAGGCGCAGGACGCGCGGCAGTTGCTGAGCGAGCTTGCCTTGGCGGCGTCGCGGTTTGTCGATAACTCCGGGCAGGTGTATTCCAGCGTCGAAATTGCCAACGAACTTCGTTCCGATCTTCTCGCGGACCTCGATGGTCAGGCGCGGATGGTGGCCGGGATGGCCGCAGCTGCGCGGTTGCTTGGTGACTCTCGTATTTCGCAGTTGGCGCGGTCGACGGCTGCACAACTTGCCGACGGCTATTTTGATTCCGGCAATAGATTGTTCCGGACCGATCTGCGTCGAAAGGGCCGTCGTTACACGCCTGGGCTTCTGGCCGTGGTCCTGGAAGCTTTGCGCGAGGCTTCCGATGTCGCCGTGCTGCCGAAGGCGGTCGAGATCCATGATCTCTTCCTTGGCCAACTGCGCTCCAAACTGGTCTATTCCGAGTGGGATGGGCGTGGCGAATTGATCGGTGACGGCAAGCCCGACACGGATCAAAATGGCATCCCCGAACCATCCCTCGCGGGTGGTCCAAATGGACGGGCGCCGGTGTTCGTGGGCGAGATTCTCCATGGCCCGGCCCCGGAAGACGAACCCCTTGTCGGCAAGGTCACCTGGTCCAAGCATGTGCAACCGCTATTTCGCGCGGCCTGCGCTCATTGCCATATGGACGGCAATCAGCGTGGCGGCTATCGGATCGACACGCCGAGCCTCTTGGCCGTTTCGGGAGATCCGAACAGCAAGCGCCCTCTGGTGGTGCCGGGAGACCCTCAAGGGTCTTACCTTTACCGCAAGCTTGTTGACCGTCGGCCGGCGGCAGGGGAACAGATGCCGATTGGGCTACCACCGCTCGGTGCTGCCGGTAAGACCTTGGTGCGGCAGTGGATCCTTGACGGAGCAAGAAGCAGGTAGTGGCCCCGGAGTCTCGACTGTCGCTGGACACCGCGGGGCCGAGCATCCATCCTGAGCGAGCGCATGAAGATCAATGAATTGTTTGGCCGCTCGGAGCCTGTGGTGTCCTTCGAGTTTTTTCCTCCGAAGACGCCAGAGGGAACGGAGAAGCTATACGAGACCGTGCAACAACTGAAGGTGTTGCGACCATCCTTCGTGTCGGTGACGTATGGAGCCGGTGGCAGCACGCGCCAGTCCACGATCGATCTGGTCTCGCGCATCAAGAAGGACCTGGGTGTGGAGACGATGGCGCATCTGACCTGCGTTGGTTCGACGCGTGAAGAGATCATGGTGGTTTTGCAGCGGTTGCAAGAGGCCGGCATCGAAAACGTTTTGCCGTTACGCGGCGACCCACCGCAAGGAGAGTCCGAGTTCTGCAAGGTCGAGGGAGGGTTTGGCTATGCCAATGAACTGGTCGAGTTCATTCGCGACGAGGGTTTCAGCTTTTGTCTTGGCGGAGCCTGCTATCCGGAAGGACATGTCGAGAGCGTTGATATCGAGTCCGATCTGTCGAACCTGATGAAGAAGGTAGAGGCCGGTGTCGACTTCCTGATCACGCAGCTGTTCTTCGATAACAAGGACTACTTCTCCTTTGTGGGTCGAGCACGTGATGCGGGTATCGACCTGCCGATCGTCCCAGGCCTGATGCCGATCACGAACGTTGCCCAGGTTGAGCGTTTCACCAAGATGTGTGGTTCGAAGATCCCCCCCGAGCTGATGCGTCGGCTCGAGATTGTCCAGGATGACCCTTCGGCTGTGGTTGCTACCGGCGTGTACTGGGCAGCTTCTCAGTGCAGGCAGTTGCTCGATCAAGGAGCGCCGGGAGTACACTTCTACACGTTGAACAAATCTTCTGCGACGATGGCTATTCACACGTCTCTGGGCTTGTGACATGACAGACCTTGCGATCACCGCACGTCGACGGCAGAGCTTGCTGGACAAGCTCGGGGATGGACTCTTGATCCTGCCGACGGGCCAGGAACTGCTGCGCAACAGCGACGTGCACCACGATTTCCGTCCCGGCAGCGATTTTGAATATCTCACCGGCTTTCCCGAGCCAGATGCTGTGCTGGTCGCCTGGCGAGAGGGCCGTGGTCGCCACCGCTCGGTTTTGTTTGTGCGTCCGCGTGACAAGGCGCAAGAGATATGGAATGGCCGAAGGCTTGGCGTGAGCGGCGCTATTCGACGGCATGGCGTCGATGAGGCGTATTCCATCGCGGAGTTATGGAAGAAGGTGGAAACGCTCCTTGATGGTCACGAGCGAGTGTTTCACACGCTTGGCCGGGATGGTCGTTTCGATGGGTCGCTGATGGAGGTCTTGCGAAAGCGGGCTCATGACCGTCGCCGCAGCAACCCACCAGCTCATCCGGTGTTTGAAGATCCGACTCCGGCGATTGGCCAGTTGCGATTGATCAAGTCTCGAGAAGAGATAGAGATCATGGAGCGGTCTGCCGAGATCAGTGTTGCGGGCCATCTTCGTGCGATGTGTGTCGCTCGTCCGGGGATGAGTGAGTTGGAGGTGCAGGCAGAACTGGAGGCGGAGTTTCGTCGGGGAGGTTCGCGCCGCAATGGGTATCCCTCGATTGTAGCTAGCGGACCGAATGCAGGGATCTTGCACTACACGGATAACGACAGGCGCATGCGCCGTGGCGATCTTCTGCTGGTGGACGCCGGCGCCGAAATGCTTGGCTATACAGCTGATATCACTCGGACTTTCCCCGTCGACGGCACCTTCACGCCTGCACAGGCTGCTATCTACCGCGTTGTTCTGGCCGCGGAGAAGGCAGGGATTAGATCTGTCAAGCCAGGGTCTTCGTGGAATTCTCCTCACACGACCTGTTTGCGTGTGATCACGCGTGGGCTGGTAAAGCTCGGGGTTCTGCGGGGTTCGGTCCCCGATTTGGTCAAGGATGGCGCTTGCCGGAAATGGTTCATGCACGGAACTAGCCACTGGCTTGGGCGCGATGTTCACGACGTGGGGAGTTACGAGGATGAGAAGGGACGCCCGACCCGGTTCCGTCCAGGGATGGTGTTGACGGTGGAGCCCGGCCTCTATTTCGATGCTCGCGATATGAGCGTCCCGAAGGAATTTCGCGGGATAGGCATTCGCATCGAAGATGATGTTCTGGTGACCCGCTCCGGCCATCGGGTTCTCACGGCCGCAGCTCCCAAGGAGTTGCGCGATATCGAAGCGGCTTGTCGCGGCTGACAGCTTTTCACAGGAGCTGGCTCAGGTCGCTTCCGGGAGGAAATTCTCTGGGGGCCTCACCGCGTTCGAAGAGCCTCAGGTCACGTCTGCCTTTCAGGGTCATGGTGTCACCGTCGATCTGCAGCAGACCGCCTTCGCGCAGGCCGAGAACGGCGGCATCGTTCTCCTCGTGGAACTCCGTGATGCGGGTTTCGCGAGTCTCGCCCATGTGGGTCGAGGAAGGGTCGGGATCGAGGTAATGAGGATTCAGGTTGAATGACACCAGGGCGAGCGCCTCGAAGGAGTGGGGCTGGACGATGGGCATGTCGTTGGTCGTTTGTATCGAGCGGCAGGCGATATTCGATCCGGCGCTGGTGCCGATATAGGGTGTGCCGGCGGCGACATTTTCTCGAATGACCGAGATCAGTTGCTGCTCTTGCAGGGTCTTCAGCAGGCGAAACGTGTTGCCACCGCCGATGAAGATGGCGTCGAAGTTTGCGACCGCTGCACATGGGTCAGGGAAGGTGTGGATGGATTCCATCTCGAAGCCCATTGCGTCATAGGCTGTTCTTGCAGCAGCGGCGTAGGCGTCGTGATCGTGAAGCGCATATGGAACGAAGAGCACAGTCCGACACCCTGTCAGGAACTCGCGGATTTCATCGGCACAGTGCTCGAGATAGCCGCTACCGTGTTGGGTGGAATTGCTGATCAACAATACGTGCCTCATGGTCTCTACTCCTTCTGTATGGACATGCCCTTCCCTGCTGGGTAGAGAATAACGAAAGCCCCGCCTCTCGCCGCATCTTCGATTTTTGCCGTGCCATTACTTCAACCCGTTCCCGCCGCCTCTGGCTTGAGCCCTTTCCTGTTTGATGCCCTCGGGGCAGTGATGCCCTCGGGGCAGTGAGGATCTTGTGGCAGAGATGACAGGTGGTTCCATCGATCTGCGTGGCCCGGCCTTGCGCATTCCAACCCTCTGTTTGAGGTGGGGTGTGCTTGGTTACTGCATTGGGGTTGCTGGCGCGACGCTCCGTTTTGGTGACGAGTTGGCCGAGACCTTGAATATGGATATCGGTTGGTCCTGGGAAGATTCGTTGGCGGTGGCTTCTGTTGGTTGCTGGGTTTTGCTGACGGCGGCAGTGCTCCAGATGATTTCCCGGCGAGCCTGGCCGGTCCTTGTGTTCATCTCGGGATGGTCTGCCTTGCTGACCGTGGCTGCCTACCTTCAGCATGGCGGCGAGCCCTTTCGCGAGGTTTCACTTGTCTCTCATTCTTCACGATGGCTTGTTCCCTTGGCGTTGTGCTTGTTCCTGGCCTGTCCGAAATCGGGGGCTGTGCCGCTTGCTCGGATTGCGAAGGGCATCTGGCTCTTGCGAATTGCTGCTGCTGTCATCTTCGCCATGCATGGCTATGAAGCACTCGGGCACGAGAGTTCCTTCATCGATTACATCCTCATGGCGGGCCAGCGTGTCGGAATGTCAATCTCCCAAGAGGTGGCCTGCACCGCATTGACCTGGGTGGGAGTCATCGACATGCTGCTGGCGCTCCTCGTCTTGATCACGAGATGGCGCTTCATCCTGGCATACATGGCTTTTTGGGGTCTTGTCACTGCTGGGGCTCGTATCGTCCACTCCGGGCTCGTGCGGTGGGACGAGTTCTTTCTACGGGCACCGAACTTCTGCGTTCCCTTGGCCCTTTTCTTTTACTGGCGATTCTTCGCACGCCGCTCACAATGATTTCCATACGCAAGCTCTCCTGGATGCTCGTGACAGTTTTTTTGGTCACCGCATGGAGTTCTGGTCAGACAGAACAGAAAAATCCCGAAGGGAAAGCTGAGGGGAAAGAGAAGAAGGCCGCCCCTGTGCTGGAAGGGGTCAAGCCAGCTCACTGGCGGCTCTTGTGGACGGCTGATCCGGCGACGGAGGTCATCGTATCCTGGTCGACGAAGGAAAAGGGCACCGTCCACCGCGTTCGTTTCGACACCAAGTCGTGCGGCGGGAAGGTCTCTAACTACAGGAAGACGGTTGTTTGCGAGAAGAACGGAAAGTTCGAAGGCAAGAAGGTTGAACTCTATTACCACCACGCACGCCTCGTCGGCCTGACGCCATCCACGACTTATTACCTGACGATGGAGAGCGATGGGTTCGCGACACGCGAATTCCACTTCGTGACCGGCCCTGTTGACGATCGTCCTTTTTCTATTCTCTGGGGTGGAGATTCGCGCACCGACTGGAAGGCTCGTGCGGAAGTCAATCAGCACATCCGTAAACTTGCCGCCGCGGATCCCAGTATCATCGCTTTTGCCCATGGTGGGGATTACGTGACGACGGGTGATTTGTCGGGCCTTTGGTCGCGCTGGATGTCCGATCACGAGAAGACCGTGACCGAGGATGGCCGCATGCTGCCGGTGATTCCGGCGCGAGGAAATCACGAGGCTAAAGGGAATCAATTCGATCATGTGTTCAACTGGCCGGGAGGAGGTCTCGGCAAGAATTACTTCGCGCTCAAGCTGGGCTCGGAAGTCTTTTTGATCACGCTCAACTCGGAGACTGCTGCTGGCGGGAATCAGGTGAAGTTCCTGAAGAAGGCCTTGGTGGCACAGGGCAAGACTCGTTGGTTGCTGGCGCAGTATCACCGACCGATCTGGCCGGCTTTCAAGGCTCCGGGCCGAGCCAAGCCTCATTGGCTCCCCCTGTTCGAGAAACACAATCTAGATGTCGTGTTGGAGGCTGACGGGCACACTCTCAAGCGCACCGTTCCCATCCGTCAGGAGATGGCCGATCCTACCGGGGTGGTGTACCTCGGCGAGGGCGGTCTCGGCGTGACCCCGCGCAAGCCGAAGATGGATCGTTGGTTCATTCAACCGCCTGGCATGGCGGGTAGCATGAATCACGTCTGGAAGCTTTCTTTCTCGAAGGAGGCTCTCAAGGCCGAGGCAATCCTGCTAGATGGAAAGATTGCCGATAGCTATGTCGCCAAGCCGCGCGAACGAGAGAAAAAGAAATAGAGTCGCCGTAGAGGGGCTAGCGATAGAGCGGGCCGTAAGCAGCACAGGCGCGGAAGTCGGCACCCATCTGGTCCTGGGCTCCGAAGCTGGTCCAGGAACTGGGTCGGAAGATGCGGTCTTCGCTGATGTTGTGCATGTAGACAGGGATCCGCAGCATGGCCGCCAAGCTCACCAACTGGTCGCCGATGTGACCGTGGCTGATGGCTCCGTGGTTGGCTCCCCAACCGGACATGACCGAATAGGCGTCCCGGAAGGGTCCGCTATCCGTTGAGTTGGGGGCGAACCAGGTTGTTGGCCAGGTTGGGTTGGTGCGTTCATCCAGGGCACTGTGAACCTCTTTGGGAAGTTCGACGGTCCAACCTTCGGCAATCTGAAGAGCAGGACCCAGACCGCTCACGAGGTTGACGCGGCACATGGTCACGGGCATGTCTCCGCGAGTTGTGTAACGCGTCGACCAGCCGCCACCACGAAAGTATTCGGTGGCGGCGGGATGCCAGGTAGTCGCCTTCAGGCAGCGCTGGACTTCAGCTTCGGAGATTTCCCAGTAGGGTTTGATCGCTGGCTTGCCGCGCCGTGATTGGCGCCCAGTGCCGTCCAGCGTTGCGGGTCCGGAGTTGATCAGGTGCAAGATGCCGCCCTCGGCGCGCCCGGTCAGTCGATGGCCGGTGGTGCGCTCGACTGCGTCTGCGCTCCAGCAGGTGCGCACATCAGCGAAAATTTGAGAGGTTCCCGTGAGCAGATGTCCAAACAGCATCGACACACCGTTCAGCGAGTCGTTTTCTGTCGCCACCAGGTAGGGCTCGCGGATGCCAGTCCAGTCGAAGGAGGTGTTGAGGATCGCCTCCATGAAATCGCCGTTTGGATAATGGTCTGTCCATTGGCGCTGCCCTTGGAAGCCGGCCAGGATGGCGTTGCGCCCGAGAGCCTCTTCGCCCCAACCGAGTTCTGTCAACTTCGGGTTGCCCGTCATCAGATCGCGGGTGATCAGAGCCATCGCGACGGAGGTTTCCCAGTTGCTCTGCAATTGTTCGGGTGACTGGCGGTGCTGAGGTTTGTTTGGGTCGAAGCCCTCGCGGCAGTTGTCCTTGACCCATCGTAGTGCTCTACGAAGCTCGGTTGGGTTGTAGATGCCTTTGTCGAGTCGCCGGGCGACCTCTGTCATGTCGATGGATTCAACACGCATGCCGAGGTGACCTTCGAAGAAATCATGGTCGACGATGGATCCGGCGATGCCCATCGAACACCCGCCGATGGAGAGGTAGCTCTTACCTCGCATTCTTGCGACGGCCAGACCCGCCCGCGCGAAGCGAAGGAGTTTTTCCTTCACATCGTCAGGGATGGAAGTGTCGCCCTTGTCCTGGACATCGCGGCCATAGATGCCGAAGGCCGGCAAGCCTTTTTGGTTGTGTGCTGCCAGAGCCGCGGCGAGGTAGACAGCTCCCGGTCTCTCGGTTCCGTTGAATCCCCAGATAGCCTTCGGGAGCATTGGATCCATGTCCATCGTCTCGGATCCATAGCACCAGCACGGGGTGACGGTGAGGGAAACGCCAACACCTTCGGCGGCAAACTTTTCAGCGGCATGAGCAGCTTCGGCAACGCCGCCGATGCAACTGTCAGCGATCACGCACTGCACGCGCATGCCGTTGTGGTGGAGTAGATTTTCCGAAAGGAATCGAGCGGCGCTCCGGGCCATCGCCATGGTTTGTTTTTCGAGGGACTCCCGCACTCCCTGCATCCGCCCGTCGATGGTTGGCCGGATGCCTATCTTTGGCATCGGCCCGATCAGACGATTGGCTGGACGTCGGCGGACGATCTTGCTGGCCTTCTTCTTTGCGGACATGCGCCGAAGATCATAGGGCTTGAGTCGGCGGACCCCAAGCGACCCCGTCGACCCGATGATTTAGGGAGGCTAGACGGTCGTTTGGCCATCCTTTAGCCGGTAGAGGCGTTCGCCAGCGTGGGGAACGCACAGGATCCCCTCCGCCTCACGGCCCTGATAGTCGGCTGGATCGATCTTGCCAGGGTCCATGTACCCCAGATTGATGCGATGGCAGACATCTTCAGGAATGCCGGTGGCCAGGATCACCTCTATGCGTGGTTTCTCGATGCCATCTTTGAAGGAGCCGATGCCCTTGACGTGGGTCGAGTGTGCGACGACGCCCCACGGATAGTTCTGAAATCGATCCCAGTCATCGAGGAAGTAATCGCGGGTGTGGTAGCCGATTTCTTCGATCACGCGCCCGTGTGTTTCTGAAATCTGCGTGATGTGCGGGCCATAAATGATCAGTTGCCCGCCATCTGCCACGATGGGTTCGAGTTTGTACATGCACTTTCCGGCGACCCAGAGTTCGTCGTACATCGTTGGCGCGCAGGACAAGACCGTCGAATAGGCGCGGTCTTCATGGTGGATATGTAACTGTGCTGACAGGTCGGCGGCGGCGGACCATGAATCTTCGGGGTTCCCGAAAAACAGGCCGGCGAGGCCGCCATCCTTGACCACCATGCAAAAGGCCTGCCGTCGCGTCGGCAAGAGTGCTGCTGCTCGATCGATGACTTGACGCACAGGTGTCCACTTGTGGCCAATGATGCTCGGGTTGGTGATGATCGCACCGAGCCAGTGGAAGAAGTCGATGATCTCTTTACCGGCGATTCCCGGACAGATGTATTTGTTTCCTCCGGAGAAGCCGGCGACTTCGTGTGGAAAGACCGGGCCGACAATGAGCAAGCGATCGTAGTCGAGAGCCAGCTTGTTGCAGGTGACGGAGACGGTCATGGCGAAGCGCCCCTCGGTCAGATCTGAGATTTCGTCCTCCGTGATCTGGCCGGCCTCTACCAGATGTTCCGGTGTGGCCCACTCATGGTTGTAGAAGCGGACTCTTTTGTAGGTTGTTTGGCGCTCTTCTTCGGTGATGCCGACGCGTTCATTGATCTGAGCTTGTGTGAGCGGGGGATGGGTGCCGAGCGCAATCAGGACATCGAGAGCTGCGACATGTTCGGAGAGGATGGTGTGAATTTGGCGAAACAAACGGTCTAGCGGGCAGGTGCGGGTGTGATCGGGGACGATCAGGAGGATGCGCTGCTTGGCAAAGTCCTGTGGGTCGAGTGCTGCTTGGCAGATCGTGGAGATCTCTTCGTCGGTCAAGAGGCGGTCCGTGTGTCCGAGTCCGCTGGTGGAGGTCATCGAACATCCTTGCGGGGACTGGTCATGGCCTCACCTCCTCAGATGGTCATCGCCCCGTAACCGCCATCGACGCGGATGACCGTGCCTGTTACGAAGCCGGAAGCAGTGCCG
>CAZIVO010000080.1:0-16816 GCA_964542765.1 uncultured candidatus Brocadiaceae bacterium
GGAGCGCTGCTGTCCGGTGGCCACCCGGAAGGACGAAGTTCCGCAGGGGCTCGAGCTGTTCTTCGCAGGCATCGATCCAATCCTCGAGCTTGGCAATCCCGGGGCGGATTCTGTTCAAGGAGGCTTCTTCTCCCTCACTTGCGAGATTTGCTCCTATCTCGAAAAGCATGTTCTGGATCTCGCCCAGCTTTTGGTCGAGGTCCTCGTCCAGATCCTCCGCTCGCAGCAGGCCGACAAAGGCGTTCAGCTCATCGACGGTGCCGTAGGTCGCGATTCGGGGGTCGTATTTGGCTACCCGCCGACCGCTCGCCAACCCTGTTTGACCTTCATCCCCGGTGCGTGTGTATAAGCCCATGCGGATGATTCTATCTCCGGTCAGCATGCTCGGAACCTCTTCTCGGGCATCGCTGGAGATCCCATGGCCCTCGGGCAAGGTTTTGGGCGGTTGTGAAGGGGTTGCGGGAGGTCTGCATCGCGTGTCGCGGGGGCAGATTCCCCACATCAACCGGATTCCCGGTTAGCATGCTGGCTATGAGAACTCCGACTCTTCTCACATCTTTGGCTCTCGCGTTAGCGGGTTTCGGGCTCACTGCACAGTTCCAAAAACTGACCTTGAGTGGCGAGGCTGGCTCCTTTCCCGGCAAGATGGCTCTCGAACTCTCCCCCGGTAAGATCGGGGTGTTCGGCGCCGTGCTGCTGAGTCCTACACCGGGTCCCATACCGGTCAGGCTGATTCAATCCGGCGATCCGCGCGTCCTCCATGTTGGCGCGACCGCATTGATGTCGATGACGGCGGTCTTCTTCCCGGGTGGCAAGGCCTTGGCGCCGGTGGTGCCGGTGCCCAACAACCCATCCTTTCTCGATGCCACGATCTATCTTCAAGCGATCACGCTCAACGAGATCCCCGGGAAGATCGTTACAAGGATCAGTCAGCCGGAACCGATCAGATTCGCTGCCACGGGCAGGTTCAGGGACAGGCGTACGCAGTTCAACGCGCCCCGCGCCTTCTTCCCGATAGTCGAGCGTGGAGATCAAAAGATGATGATGATCGGCGGCGGAAGCGGCGCGCTGCTGGCGCAAATCGCGACCGACAAGACCGAATACTACGATCCCCTCACCGATAGCTTCAAAGCGGGACCGAACATGCGGTCGGCGCGCTCGCTGCATACGGCGACCAAGCTTCTTGATGGGCGCTACCTCGTCGTTGGCGGAGTCGATGCGAAGAACGACCCGCAGGCATCGGCAGAAATCTACGACCCTGCCACGGATCAATTCACCGCGGTCAAGAGCATGGCCGTCAAGCGGATGGCCCACACGGCATCGCTTCTTCCCGATGGTCGCGTGCTTGTTGCGGGCGGCATGTTGCTGGTCAGCAGCCAGGACATCCTCGGCAGTATCGGGTCGATCCAGAACAACACGGAAATCTACGATCCAAAGACCAACAGCTGGTCTGGGGGGCCGAACATGAGGGCTCCGCGGGCTGCGCATTCAGCGATCACCCTCCCCGATGGCCGCATTCTTTTGGTGGGGGGAATCAGCTGGTTCAAGATCCTGATCGTGATTCCTCAGATTCTCAAGGATTGCGATATCTACGACCCCAAGTCGAACAGGATAGTCGCAGGCCCCGGCATGAGCACTCCTCACACCGAGGCTGCAGTCGTTTCTGTCGGCTCCGGGCGCTGGCTGCTGGCCGGTGGTGGCTCCGCTGTCACCTTGACCGGCGGCGGTGGCATCACCATGACGGATGTGGCCGAGATCTATGATGCTGGCAAGAACAGTTGGAGTTCTGCGGGCAAGCTTTCGATGGCTCGGGGAGCGATGGAGGCCTTCAAGATCGGCAGCAAGGTCTATTGCTTCGGCGGTGGGACGGGCTCGCTGACCAAGCCGATCGCGACCAACGCCACCGACGCCTATGACATCGCCAGCGGCAAGTGGAGCGTGGCGCCCGCCATGTCGGCTTCGAGGTTGGGCTTCGGCGCCTACGTTACCAAGCTTGGCCAGATTCACTTCCTTGGTGGCGGATCGGGCCCCGCTGCGACCGTGCGCAATACGACTGACTGGTATTACCGGTGATCATGGCTCGGGCTGCCCCCGCGCCCTCACCCACGATGTGTGCGCGCACGGGATAAGCGATCCCGGTGCCGAACATGTGCAGCGACTGGCCGAGGCTGAGGCGAGGGTGCGAGGCGGGAAGCGCCAGTCAGAACCCTGCTGCCGGTCTCGATTCGGGACTCCGGACTCTGGTAGCGGCTGGAGGTCTCGTCGCCTGTCAGCCATCCCATGGTCGGGATCGCGATCTCGGGAGATCTTGCCAACCTGGTTTCCTGGGCCGGTTCGCGCACTAGTTCCCGAGGATCCGGTAGACTTCTGGGGTGCTCGCGAAACCCACGGCCTTATTGATGAGACTCACTTTCCCAGTCATGGTTTGTTCGGTGCTGGCGGCTACGGCTTCGGGTCAGAAGGCGAGTTTTGTGGTTCCCTCGAAGCTCAACCCACCCGCCCTCACCAATCCCTATCCATTCGCAGGTCCGATGATGCGCTACCAGCAATGGTATTCGGCGGCTGAATGGACCAAGGGCGCCAAGCATCCGGTGCGTGTGGTGGGGATCGCCTTCAAGACGGTTGGGGGGGGCTCCACCAAGATCCTCGACCTGGAGATTGCGATGGCCGCTGGCTCCTCCTTCGGTCCGACGGCGTCGTTCGACAGCAACATGGTCAAGGATAGGGTCGTTGTCGTGCCGCGTGGAAAATACACCCTGCCAGCGGCGAAGCCCGGCCAGTTCGTGGTCAAGTTTACTTTTCCTGGCGTGCGTCAGTTCGTCTGGGATGGGGCATCTGCTGTTGTGCTTGATATCAAGCTGTATGACAACGGCAACAAGAACAATCCGCACGGTTACCCCTTCGAGTTCACGGTCACTGGTTTCAATCAGGTCTCACGGCTTTACTCGCCCGGTCACCCCGATCAGCAACTCGTCGCCAGTCAGTTCAATCCAAACCAGGGGATCACGACGCAGTTCACCTTCGAGGAGGGTGTCACGGTGCCTTTCGGCAAGGGATGTCCCGGGCAGCACAACAAGATCCCGGTGGCCTCGACGGCCGGTGGCTTGCCGAAGCCGGGTAACCGGAACTGGACGCATCTGCTGACCAACGCGCGGCCTAATCGCAATGTCGCCTTGCTCATTGGCGAAAGCAAGGACAGGTGGGGCAGCAGCAAACTGCCTTTGGATCTGAGCATCATCAAGGCGGGTGGTTGCTTCCTCTATACCGTTCCAACCGTCCAACTGAACACCATCGCCATCGGCGGGATCGCCAATGCGAGGACGCCGATTCCGCCAGTCACGATCTTCGTCGGATTCCCGGCCTTCGCGCAGTGGCTGGTTCTGGATGACCAGGCTTCCAATGGATTGATGGCCAGCTCGCAAGCTCTTTGGCACATCATCGGTCGCTGAGGAGCGAATGGCCGCCACGTTCAGTGGCGCGGGATGACATCGCGTGCGAAGGGATCATTCTCGCCAGCTTTGAGCCTCTGTATGACCTCGGCCGGAAAATCGTTGGCCGGTGTGCGTTTGGCGGCAAGCTCGAGTAATTCGGTTGACCTTGGCCGATCACCGAGCAACAGGGTCGCGAGTGCGGCGTAGATCAGGGGCCGCTCGTCGAGGGGGAGGCCTGCGGCAGCAAATTCCAGATGTTCGATGGCCTTCTCGAGATCCTGGCCGAGATACCGCGGCGCGAGGAGTTTGCGGCAACCCAGGGCAAAATGGATGTGCGGATTGTCTTTCCCCAGTTCCAGAGCCTTGTCGAGCGCCTGTGTGATGGGTCGAGCCAACATGATTGCCGAGGGCAGGCTGACGATCTTGTAGGGCAGCAGGCTGGCTTCGATCCGCCAGTTCTCCGATGTCTCATCGCCGAGCTCGCGGGCTTTCGAGACCAGGCCGAGCGCCTCTTCGATGTCGCTCAGGATGTCTTTGGGTGTTTCTCCATCGAACAGCATGGTTCCGGGAGCGAAGCCCTTGTTGATGATGCGGGTAGCACACCGTTCAAGCAGAGCTTCGGCAAGAAGCCGGAGATGTTCTGGATCTGTCGGATATCGCGCCACCGATTGGCGTTGCTTTGCGATGAAGTCCGAGATGTCCTGGACATCACAACTCTTGCGGACCTGTCGCAGGAGCTGGCTTTCTTTCTTGGCGTCGAAGACAACTTTCGTTGGGATTTTGGCTTCACGCAATCCGGGGTTGAGATAGAGATAGCCGGCCCATGCTCCGAGCAGGAGGATCGTGACTACACCGGCGGTCTTGCGGACATTCACCGGCCTTGCTCCTTCGTCGGCCGGGGCATGTCGCGCTCGAAGGGCTTGTCTTCTCCGGCTCGAATCCTTTCTCGCGCGGTCGTTGCGTAGTAGTTCGAAGGTGTTCGAGCGATAGCTTTCTCCAGGAGTTCGATCGCCTTGTCGCGACGACCGAGAAGATAGTATGCATGTGAAGCAAAGATCAGTGGGCGTTCGTCCAGGGGCAATGCCTTGCCGGCGAACTCCAGATGCTCGATGGCCTTCTCGAGATCTTGGCCGAGATACGACGGCGAGTAGAGTTTCCGGCCGCCGATGACCAGCTGAGCTTTTGGATTGCTGGGGTCGAGTTCCATCGCTTTTTTGAGGGCATTCGTCATCGTACGCAACAGCAAGAGAGCGGCTCCCCAGTTGGTTGCCTTGAAGGGCAGCAGGCTGGATTCGAGGCGGTAGTTCTCGGAGGTTTCGTCACCCATCGTCCGCGCTGCACGCACCAGTTCGAGAGCCTCTTCGACATCGCGGACGATGTCTTCGGGTGGGTCGGTATAGAGCAACGCCCCCGGCTTCATGCCTTTCCACAGCCCTCTCATGGTGACGCGTTCGAGCAGAGCGTAGGCCAGCACACGCTTTTGGGCGGGATTTTGTGGGTGGCTGTCGACCAGTTGCCGTTGCTCTTCGATGAAGTTGCTCACGTGTGCAACCTGACACGACTGACGCGTGCGATCGAGAAGGGCCGCTCGTGCTTCCGGCGCGTATGAACCGGTTTTTGGCACGCCGAGCGATGCGATGGAAGGCGCCAGATAGCTGATCAGAAGGTATGCGGCCGCCACGGAGATGGCTCCCGCCACCGCGAGCTTTTTAGGCGAAAGCCTCACCCTGACTCTTCCTCGGGAAGCAGAAGGTCTACCGGGTGCATGACTCGAATTTCGCTGCCGGCAGCACGACGATGGGCATCGATTTGCATCATGCAGCCGGGGTTTCCAGTGACCACAACTTCGGCCTCGCTGCTGGCGAGGTCGGTTAGCTTGCGCTGCCCGATCTGTTGCGCGAGATCCTGATGGACGAGATTGTAGATGCCGGCAGCACCACAGCAGCTCTCGGGGTTGGGGTGGGGCACCAGTTGAAGTTCCGGCACCGCTGCCAGGAGTTCTCTCGGTTGCGCGCGCAGACCCTGACCATGGCAGAGATGGCAGGGATCGTCGTAGGCAACTCGATGTGGGAAGGGCGCTGGTTCGGCGGTGAGTCCTTGTTCGGCAAGGAACTCCGTGACATCGCGACACCGGGTCGCGAAGGCTCGAGCCTGATCATCGCCGAGCAACTCGCCGTATTCCTTGAGGGCGGCGCCGCAGCCCGCACTGTTGTTGATGATGATCTCTGCATCGGCGAAAGCGGCCATGTTTTTCCGTGCGAGGCGCTGCGCGGTCAGTGTCTGGCCATCATGGCGGTGGAGGGCCCCGCAACATCCTTGTGTTGACGGTATGTCAACAGCGAAGCCATTCGCCAGGAGCAGTTGCAGGGTGCGCCGATTGATGTCACCGAACAGTTGTTCCATCACGCAGCCGGTGAACAGGGTGACCCGAGCTCGGGGGATGCCTTCGGGTTCGAACGAGCCGGTCAGAGGCCGTCGATGGCGAGCGGCGGGGATCTTGGGCATCAAGAGGACCGCTGCTGAAGGAAGCAAGCGCAGGGCAGCAGCGATGCGATGCAGCCCAAGGATCTGGGCCGTGCGCAGGAGTCGAAATGCCAGTCGCAGTCGCCCTTGGTAGGCGATGACGCGATTGAGCAGGAAGCGTCGGAGTGCGGCTCCCACTCCCTTGGCCGGAGATTTCTCTTCGAGCTCGCTACGTTGAAGATCGAGGATGCGTCCATACTCGACCCCCGAGGGGCAGGCCGCTTCGCATCCGCGACAACCCAGGCATTGATCGAGATGGAGACGGACGGTCTGCGGGTCTTCGATCCGCCCTTCTTGCAGGGCCCGCATCAGGTAGAGCCTGCCGCGCGGAGAGTCTGTTTCGAGGCCGAGGACCTGATAGGTCGGGCAGGCGGGTAGGCACAGACCGCAGTGTACGCAATCGAGAGATAGCGTGTAGATGTCGGTTCCCTTCTCCGTGGCACTCGTCATAGCAACATGCTCATGGGGTCGAAGGCCTCCTTGATGCCTTGCTCGAGGCGAGCACCGGCCGGGTCCGAGCTGGTTGCAAGGCCCCTCCGATCTGGTAGAGCCTTGGAAATCTCTGCGACGGCCGGGATTGTGCAGCACTGCGAAAGGAAGGCGTCTGATTGTTGGGGTGTCACTCGAAGCTCGAACTGACCCGTGCCATTGATGATCAGGTCAGCCTGCTCGGGCAGCGTGTCGAGAAGCTGGCCGAGTTTCTTGGGCGCGATCAGGCCGCGGAGCACCTCGGCACCCTCGCCACCATCCAGTTCGGTATCCGCCGGCTCTTCTCGCGAGCGGAGATGGTGCTCGGCAAGGATTTGATCGAGCAGTTCAGGGTGGCCTTCGAAGTGTCCGCTCAACCGGAAGCCTCCTGGGGAGGCGCCTAGCCACAGACTCCGCGGTGTTGTCGGCAAGCGACGCAGCGAGCTGAAGGTTTCCAGGGCTTCCTGTCGCGAGATTCCAGCGCGTTCGAAGTGTCGCGTCGCTCGCGGGGCTGTTTGCAGTTTGAGGTGCATTTGCGTGACCACGAACAGCTTGCCACGGCTGCCGACGAAGAGTTTGTGGAGATCGAAACCGGCGACGCTCTTGACGACGCGAGCACCGCTTTTGAACGCTTTACCTTCGGCCAGCACACCTTGGATTCCAAGGAGGGATTGGCGGGTTGAACTGGCTCCCGGTGCCAAGGGTGTGTGGCGACCTTCGGCAAAGATCCCTCCGAGGCTGCCTTCGCCGGGGCAGGCGAGACGAAGTTTTTCCTCTGCCAGTATTCGATCCAGTTCGGCGCGGCAGAGGCCGGGTTCCACCGAACAGGTCAGGTCGCCTGCTTCGAGCCGGAGCAATCGGTTCATCGGCGCGAGGCGCATCAGTGTCACGGGCTGTTGTGGTGCGGGAAGGCGATGCTGGGCGGAGCCACTGCCGATCACCCGCAGCGCTCCGCTGGCGTGTTCGGCGAGGGTCTGTATGACCTCGTCGGTGTTGCGCACATCGACCGTGCTCAATACATCAAAGTCGGGGTGCATCGCCTTCTTCTTGTTGCAGCACTCGATCAACCATCTGCGGCCACTTGGCGACCTCGGCACAGGAGTTTCGCTCCGGCAGAGCCTTGCCGGGATTGCACAGATTCTGGGGATTGAAGACGCGACGCAGCCGCTCCATGACATCGAGATCATCAGGACTGAACATGAGGGGCACATGTTCGAGCTTCTCCTGCCCGACACCGTGTTCGCCGGTGATGCTTCCGCCGACGGCCACGCAGTGCTGCAGGATTTCCCATCCCGCTGCGAGGACCTTCTCCTTCTCTTCCTCGTTCCGCCCGTCGTAGCTGATGTTCGGATGCAGGTTGCCGTCCCCGGCATGGAACACATTGGTCATGGTCACGCCGTGTGTTTCGGCAATTTCTCGAAAGCGTTCGAGGGTCTCCACGAGCCGGGTTCTCGGCACCACTCCATCGAGCACGTAGAGATCGGTGTTGAGTCGGCCCATGGCGCCGAAGGCTCCTTTGCGCCCTTTCCACAGGCGCGCCCGATCCTCGGGGGCGCTCGCATCCTCGGTGCTGAGAACTCCCTGGCGAGCGAAGATATCCTTGATCTCCCGGGCTTCCTCTCGCAGAGCAACCTCCGCACCATCGATCTCGACCAGCAAGACGGCCTCCGCATCGGTCGGGTAACCAGCCCGATAGACGGATGCTTCGATGGCCTCGATGGAAGCGCGATCGATGATCTCCAGCGCGGCCGGGACGAGTCCGCTGACCACGATGTCGCTGACGGCGGCGCAGGCGCTTGCCATTGTCGGGAATGCGCCGAGCAGGGTTCGTATCGATGGTTGGTTCGGCGAAAGGCGAACAGCGATCTCGGTGGCGATGCCGAAGGTCCCTTCGGAGCCGACGAAGGCGCCGAGAAGATCCAGTTCGTGCGGTGCCCGTGGCCCGAGCGTGCTCCCCAGCTTTGCGATCTCTCCGTCCGGCAGCACGACTGTCAGGCCGAGGAGATGGTCTGTGGTCATGCCGTACTTGAAGCAGTGCGGACCGCCGCTGTTCTCGGCAACATTGCCGCCGATCGTGCAAACGGATTGGCTGCTCGGGTCAGGCGCATAGTGAAGGCCGAGATGCGACACGGCTTCGGTCAGGTGGAGGTTGATGACGCCCGGCTGCACGATGGCCAAGAGATCCTCCGCGTCAACCTCAAGGATCTTGTTCATGCGAGCTGTCTCGATGATCACCGTTGGAGCGCTGGGGGTCACCCCACCTGACAGGCAAGTTCCGGCGCCACGGGGCAGGAAAGGCACTCCCTCCGCATGGAGGAGTTTGACGGTGGCGGCGACCTCCTGTGTCGACTCGGGTAGAACGACGGCGAGCGGCCGATGCTTGAGGAGTGTGAAGGCATCGCACTCGTATGCGGTCAGCGCGTCGGGAGTCACCAGTGCTCGCTGGGGTCCGAACATGGCCACGAGGCGCTCGATGGGAGACTTCACGAAGGCCGATCATACTCATCTACCCCCGTAGAAGGCTGACTGGATTGGGGCAGTCTGCTCCGGTGGAGGAGGGGGCCGTCGGCAGGCGGTTTTTCCCTTCGTAGCCATCCCGTTCGCCGATGCCTGTCAGCGGGCAGCGAAGATCTCCGTGTGCGAGCTCTAACTTCCGAAGTCCCCGGTTCTGGATCCGGACAGGCCGCAGCCATCAAAGTTGATTCGCCAGCGCTGGTTCGGGGGTAGCATGAGGAGGTTCTGATGACGGCTTACCTCAACCCGGCTGAACTGGATGCAACCATCGACGATCTTCTCGTCGGGGCTCCGATGTCGCAGGGACAGCGACTTTTGGGTGTCGAGGTAGAGCATCTGATTCTCCATCGTGATACTCGAGAGAGCGCGCCGCTGCCCTTCTGTTGCGATCTCATGAAGGACCTTGTCGATGTGTTTGAGGCGCGACCATGGTTTGACGATGGCGTCCTCGCAAAGATGGCAACGGATGACTTCGGTCTCTCGATGGAGCCGGGTGGTCAGATTGAATTGGATAGCCAGCCGAAGCCCAATCTGGCCGCTCTCGATGAGATTTTCCATCGGGTCAAGGGTGCGATCGATGGTCGGCTCGAACATACGCCGTATGAATTGACCGCCCTCGGCCACGCTCCCGTCACCAAGGTTTCCGAACTCGGACTCCTTCCGCGCCCGCGCTACCAGATCATGGATGCGGAGATGCCGCAGCGGGGACCACGAACAATCAACATGATGCGTGCCACCGCCGGGTTTCAACTGGCATTTGATTTCGAGAACCGGGAGGACGCGGGTCGCAAGATGGCCATGCTGTTCCGGTTGTCACCGGTTCTGGGTGCCTTGACGACCAATTCGCGCATGGTGGAGGGAGAGGATTCGGGGCATGAGAGCTTCCGGCAACGGGTTTGGTGGGAGACCGATTCGGAACGCATCGGAGTTCCCGAGGGTTGCCTGGACGCCGAGACTGCCATCTCCGGCTATGTGCGCTATGCGCGCAAGGCCTGCGCCCTCTTCGCCAATGGCGCGCAGGGACTGATGCCATCTCCCCACCTGCCGTTCGAAGATCTCGTGGCGGCAGGGGGAGTGACTGCCGAGGATCTTGAACTCCACCTGACCACGCTGTTCCCGTTTGTGCGCCCTCGAAACTATCTGGAACTACGGTGTTTCGATGCCGTTCCGTGGAAACTTGCCCGCAGCGTGCTGGCTTTGGTTTCCGGCCTTGTTTACTGCCGGGCGGCGAGTCAGGCGGCCTGGAATCTGTCGGAGTCGCTCGCCATCCGCGACCCGGATGTTCTTCGAAAAATCCACCTGGATGCTGCGCGGAACGGCCTTGAAGCGAGGACGCCCGATGGTCTTCAGTTCCGCGATCTGGCGCGTGAACTCATCGGTTTTTCGACGCGGACGCTCGGTAGAGAGGACTGCGATTGGGCGCAAGTCGAGGATTTGGAAGAGATCCGTGCACGGGTCGGCTGATCCCGGGTGGTGCTTGTGAATGTTGATGTGGTGCTCTATGGGTGAGTCCTGCTCATGGCGCTAGTTGGATAGGGTGTATGCGACTGTTTGCGATCAGTGATTTGCATCTCAGCTTCGGTGTTGACAAGCCGATGGACATCTTCGGTCCACAGTGGGTCGGGCACGCGGACCGCATGAGAGAAGCTTGGGATGAGATGGTAGGGCCCGAAGACTGGGTGCTTGTGGCTGGCGATACGTCCTGGGGCCTCAATCTCGAGCAGGCTTTGCCGGATTTGCAATGGCTGGGAGAGCGTCCCGGGAACAAGATCTTGATCCGGGGGAATCACTGCACCTGGTGGCGGTCTCGCCGAAAGGTCGATGCCGTTTTGCATCCTTCGATCAGGACGCTTCAGAACGATGCTGTGCCGATGCCCGATGGCACGGTCGTGATAGGAGGGAGGCTCTGGGATCCGCCGGACGCTCCCTGGGCCGATGAGAATGCCGAAAAGATCTTCAACCGTGAACTTGGTCGATTGCGCCTGTCGATTGCGGCGGGCAAAGAACTTACCGGTGATCGGACCCTCGCTCTCGTGCACTATCCTCCGCGCTATACGGACGGCCGAGTGACGGCGGTTGTTCCTTTGCTACAGGATGCGGGCGTGAGCACTTGTGTTTACGGGCATCTTCATGGCAAGGACCACAAGCATGGTTTCCAGGGAGAGGCGGGCGGGATCCGCTATTACTTGACGTCGTGCGATGCGATCGACTTCAAGCCCATGGAAATTTTCCTTGATCCCTGATCTTGCGCAGTCTGCATGAAAGCGAAGAGCGAGGGAGTCCTTGTCTTCGCTGGGTTTCGGGGCTGAAGGTAACCAGGCCGCCCATGGGCTGGGATCCGCCTAACAGGCTGAACGGAACCGCTGGACGGAACCCTTCACAAAGTCGTATAAAAGTCCGGCCGAATGCCTGAGTCGGACACCAATGCCCAGAGGTGGGCTCAGGCTCCCTCCCTTACCTTTACCCTGTAGAGAAAGTCCTGATAGGAGCTATTCAATAGTGAAATCTCATCTAACAACGCTCATCGCATCGTCGCTTATTACCTGCCTCGTCGCCGCTCAGGGCGATGATGGGGTCGGGAATGTATCTGGGACCAAGAATGAGGCTTGGGCCCAGTTCTTGGTAGAGAACGGTTCTGGCTGGACCGCAGCTTGGAACCGTGCCACGGGAACGCCCGAGGCCATCTGGGGCGATGGGATGCGTTTGCAGCCCGGCCCGATTTCATCGAATGCCCAAGCCCGTCACTTGTCCGAGATGGCGCTCGAGCGCTATCGCGAACTCCTTGGGCTGGGAACGTCGAACTTCGTGGAAGAGATCGGAACCAAGGTCGCTCGAGTTCATATCTTCGTGTACCGCCAGCGCTTCAAGGGTTTGCCTGTCGTCGGTGGCCGTGCAGACATCCGTATCCATGATAATGGTGTACTTTCGATGCTCGGATCGCAGGCCATGCCGATCCCGGCGACCTTCAATGTGTCCCCTCGGGTCAGCAGCGAAGAGGCGAAGGCTCGCGCCCTCACCCACCTTGGTGTTGCCTCTCGGGCACAGGAATGGGTCCAGCCGAAATCAGATCGCCTGGTGATCTGGGGCGATCCTTTTGCCAAGGTTCTGACGCCGGTCAAGCTCGCCTGGGAAGTCCAGGTGGACTCCGCCAAGCCCGAGATGGTCGGTCGCGCCTACGTCGACGCTCAGAGTGGCCAGTTCCTGCGCTACGAGACCGATCTGCATGAGTGTGGGTTCGGAGGCTGTGAGCATGACCATGCAGCATCCGAGGCAGCATCCAATACGGAAGTTGACGCTGGAAGTCTTCGCATCGAGGTCATTCCCGATCCGAATCCCAATCCGAACGCATCGTCGGTCGGCGGCACGGTCAAGGCCTGGACCAACACCAATGTCCAGCCGAAGGCGGCGCTGAAGAATGTCCCCGTTCACAACCTGAGGGTTGGCACGGCTTACACCGACGCCAACGGCAAGTTCACCCTCTCGGGTAGTTCGCAGACGGTCACGATCCGTTTTCAGGGCCGTTACAGCGGCACCATCACGGCCGCGAAGGGAACCACCTACAGCCGGACGGTGACTCTGACGGGATCCAACAATCAGATCCAGATCTATACGTCGAGCGCTGGCGAATACGATCGTTCGCAGTCGACCTGCTACTACTTCACCAACGCTTCCAATCTGTATGTCCGCGGCATCATCGGCAACAAATCGCAGATGTCCCGCCTCGATAGCATTCGTTCGACGGTGAACTACAACGCATCGTGCAATGCAATCTATTCGAATTACACGATGCGCTTCTACAACGCGGCATCAAGTTGCACGAACACGGCCTACAACTCGGTCGTCATGCATGAATGGGGCCACGGTCTCGACCATGCTTTCGGTGGTATCCAGCGTAACCAGGGCATGTCCGAGGGTTCGGCTGATACCGTGCCGATGCTCTACAACGATGATCCCTATATCGGTCATGGTTGGAGAGGCGGGGCTTTTCTTCGTTCCGGAACCAACACCAAGACTTATCCGCCATCGGGCAGTGTGCATTCCCAGGGCGAGGTCTGGATGGGCTTCTGCTGGGACGCTCGTAACCAACTCGTCGCCAGCCTCGGCAAGGCGGCTGGTTTAACTCAGGCGCGCAAGTTGCTGGTTGGTGTGTTCGTCGCGAATCCGACGAGTCAGCCGAACGGTGTGCGTGAAGTTGCTCTTCTCGATGATGTCGACGGCAACCTCAACAACGGCACGCCGAACTGCAAGGCTCTGATCGCTGCAATCACCAAGCGCAAGATTGCGAATCCGATCTCTAACTGCAGTAGCAGTGGGATTCCCGGACTCTACACCTTCTACGGCTCGGGCTGTAAGGGCACCGGAGGCAGCAGCGGTGGCAAGTGCCACTCGCAGAACATGAGTTGTGGGACACCCCGCAACGGCGGCAACACCAACGTGTTTGCGACGCCCTTCAAGGTCGCTTCGACCACGGTTGCGACCGGCGCCAAGCTGCGCACGGGTAACTCGGGTCGTTTCAACATCGAAATCTGGAGGACCGATGCGGCGGGCAAGCCCACCAGCAAGCTCAGTGGAACCAGTTCGATCACGATCGGCTCTTCCTATGGGAGCTATTCGGGCAACTTTTCGACACCGGTCGTGTTGGCGGCAGGAAACTATGCTCTCGTCCACAACCGGGTTTCGGGAAGCTCTCACCACCCGATCTGCACCGGAGCGTCTCCGACGACGCACTACTGGCATCCGCCGAGTGGTAGCACGTGGAGCGGCCCCTGGAACACTCAAGGCTGGGCCTTCGAGGTGATCTGTGGTGGCGGTGGCGGCGGCAATGCTGTTCCGCTCTTGACCAGCACGGGCGTCCCCGTGGCCGGTAGGTCCTTCCAGCTGAATGTCAGCCAGGCCAAGAAGGGTGCGCGTGCCTTCATACTCTTCGGCGCCGCAACAACCAGCATCAACCTCGGCGGGATCGGCGCAGCGGGATGCGTGGTTCAGGCAACGCCGAGCATTGCTGCAGGCTTCAACATTGCCAGCACCGGCTCGGGCTCGCTTTCGGTGAACGTGCCGAACAATACGAGCCTGATCAAGAAGTCCTTCTACAACCAGGGTGTTGTTCTGGACTCCGGCGCCAACAAGCTTGGCGTGGCTCTTACCCGCGGTGGCAAGGGCACGGTCGGCAAGCAGTGATCTCTTTCGGGCGGGAGCCTTGCTCTCCGCCCGGCTGATCACACTGCGAGGGTGGGCCAAAGGGCCTGCCCTCGTTCATGTACCGAGCGCACGGCGTCTTTTCCAGCTGGCAGCTGATGAAGCCAGGGAGAAGACCGTCGAGGACAAGATCGAGAACCGTCTCGCCAACGATCGGTTGCTTGAGAATTCCTACGACAGTCTGCTGAAGCGGTATTGAATGAGGCTTTGCTTCTAACAGCTTGCGGGCAGGGGGTGATATTCCCCCATATTTAGAGGCCCTCCGGGTAAAATATTGCTCTCTTTGGGGAGCGTGTGGTTCGCGTTGCTTTGAATGTCAAGAATGGCGTGGACCAGGCCCGCGTGCTCGTTGCTGCTGATAACAACTTGAAGTCTCAGTGAGTGATTGATGGTGAATAAACGGACACACCTGAGCCGCCGCCGATTTCTTCAGGGGACGGGCATCGCTCTGTCGCTCCCGGTCTTCGACAGTTTTGCGGTTGGCTCGTCAGCCTCCAAGAAGCCGCCACGGCGTTTGGTCTGCATCGGAAATCATCTGGGCTTCTATCCGGGCAATTTCTTCCCGAAAGCGGCCGGGAAGGACTATGTGGCGACGTCGACGCTGAAGCCGCTTGAAACGCATCGCGACGACCTGACGGTGTTTTCGCATCTGGATCACGAACTCAATGGCGGGCACAAGGCAGTTCAAGGCTTTCTGACGAGCATCAAGAAAGAAGAAGCCGCCGGATTTCCGGAAAAGAATATCTCACTCGACCAGGCCGCCGCCGAGCATGTCGGCAGTTCCACACGCTTCCCATCGATCAATACCGGGATCGAAGGAGGCACCGATATGTGCTGGACCAAAGCCGGTGTTCATGTGCCGCCGATCAACAATCCCGCCACGCTATTTCGAGGTCTCTTCGTTAATTCGCCTCAAAGCGTACGCGAAGCGGAACGAACACGATTGAAGCACCGAGCCAGCGTGCTCGACGCTCTGCGTGATTCCGCGAGAGCCTTGAATCGAACCCTCAACGCGGCAGACCGCGACAAGTTGGACCAATACCTGACATCGGTCCGGGATGTTGAACGGCGATTGCAGATGTCGAAAGAGTGGCTCAATCGTCCCAAGCCAAAACCGCCGATTGACGAAGTGCTGGACGAAGAACGACAACACATCGACGAGGTGGCTCTGTTTTATGACTTATTGGCTCTGGCTTTGCAGACAGATTCCACCCGCGTCGCGACGTTGGAAACCGGACTGGGGTTCCGCACTTCTGAACTGGATCTGGACGGCTATCACGGGATTTCTCATCACGGGAAGGCGCCCGGCCGGATTGATCAGCTGAAAGTCGTGGAATCCTTCCTGACCGCCAAGCTCAGTGGCTTCATGGATCGACTGAAAGAAGCGCGGATTTTCGATAACACATTGGTCGTCTTTGGTAGCGGCATGAGCGACGGGTCGCGCCACAGCAACCGAAACCTTCCAGTGCTGCTTGCCGGGGGCGGATTCAAACACCAGGGTCATGTTGTCTGTCCCGCAGAGCAACACAAGCGTGTGCCGCTTTCGAATCTGTGGCTGTCCGTTCTGCAGTGGTTCGGCTCCGAGGCAGATCGATTTGGCAGGAGTACTGGAACGTTCTCCCCGATGGAACTCGGATAGCGCAGACCATGAAGGCTATCATCCAATGTGCAGCCTTACTTCTGATCGCGGTCAGCTCGATTGCTGACGCTGCCGCTGACGCTGACGCCGACGACATGACTTCGGCGTTTCTCCAGAAACACTGCATCCGATGTCACGGCAGCCAGAAGCAAAAGGCTGATCGTCGATTCGACACGCTTCCGGCGCAGATCAGGAAGCTCGACGACCTGGAACGCTACCAGGAAATCGTCGACCAGCTGAATCTCGGAAACATGCCGCCGGAAGACGAACGTCAGCCGACGGCTGAAGAGCGTGCCAGGGTCATTGCACATATGACCCAGAAGCTCAAAGTCGCCCGAGTTGAACTGAAAGCTTCCGGCGGGCACAGCGTGCTGCGGCGGTTGAATTCTTGGGAGTACCGCCAAACGATCGGCGATCTGCTCGGGCTCAATGTCGACGTTTGGAACCCGGCCGAAGAATTTCCCGAAGAGGTCAAGATCCACGGGTTCGATAACAATGGAGCCGGCCTGGTCACCTCCGGCAGGTTGATGGGTCACTACTTTGTCGCTGCGGAAGAAGCCATCCGTCGAGCTACTCAGTTTGGAGACCGCCCACCATCAAAGAAATACACGCAGAAGTCTCCGTTCTATTTCGGCGGCAAGAGCTACAAGGAACTGCCGAAACTCTTCAAGGTCGATCGCTTCCGTTTTATTCCTGAGACGCCTTACACCGATCTCTACGGTCGCCATTATCGCGGCGGACACATCGGCTTCCTGCCACTGCTCCGACAAGGCGGCGTTGCTCGTAGCGGCGTCTACACCATTCGTGTTCGGGCCGCAGCGGTGGGCCGAGTCCATGACTATGGCAAAGCTTTGGGCGATTTTCGTAACGGTGATCCACTGGTGATGGAAATTGCCGCAGTGGATCGACGGGGCAGTGTCACTAGCACGGGCAACGTTTCGAACATGACTTCGCTGGCGCGTATAGAGCTGACCAATGAGGAGCCGAAATGGTTCGAGTGGAAGGTCTACATGGAAGCCGGCTACGAGCCGGAAGTCCGCTTTCG
>CAZIVO010000081.1:0-2975 GCA_964542765.1 uncultured candidatus Brocadiaceae bacterium
CAGAACGACGAACGGATCTCCCTCCTGCTGCGACGGCCAGAACCCGAACAGATGCTGCACCAGATCCTCCGCCACCTCGAACACGCCCCCGCCATCCCCATCGGTGCCATGAAAATCGGTATCGCAGAACCTGCACTGCGCGTCGGCTCGATCCTCTTCTTTGCCCGACCAGAGATTGCATCCCGCGAACCTGCAGAAGATTGCCGGGCGCCCGGATTGGGCACCCTCTCCCTGGATCGAATAGAAGGCTTCCTTGATCAGATAGGTCACGTTTGTGGCTCAGGGTAGCTCAAAGGATCCTCGGCTCCCACCTCGCTGAAACCGGCCATGCGGATGTGACACGAATCACACCTTCCGCAAGGAGCGCCATCGTCACAAGGAGCGTAACAGCTCGAGGTCAAGCCGTAGTCCACGCCCAGTTCGAGGCCGAGGCGAATGATCTCGGCCTTGCTCAGATCGATGAGCGGAGTGTGGATCTTCAGCTTGCGCTGATCTTGAGTCGCCGCCTTGGTCGCGAAATTCGCCATCTCCTGGTAAGCGGCGATGTACTCCGGGCGGCAATCAGGATAGCCGCTGTAGTCGACGGCGTTCACGCCGATGAAGATGTCTTGAGATTCCAGCACCTCGGCCCAGGCCAACGCAAAGGACATGAAGATCGTGTTCCGCGCCGGAACGTAGGTGACGGGAATCTCATCCGCACTCGTTGGAACATCGCCCTGTGGCACCTCGATCTCGTCGGTCAGGGCCGACCCACCGAAGGCTCGCAGATCGATGGTGACGATCTCGTGACGACTCGCACCCAGAGACCTGGCCACCCGGCGCGCCGATTCGAGTTCGATGGAGTGGCGCTGCCCGTAGTCGAACGACAAGGCATGGATATCGAAACCTTCGCGCCTGGCACAAGCCGCGACCGTGCAGGAGTCGAGGCCGCCACTGAGAAGGACCACCGCCTTCGGCGAACTCATACCCCCTCCTCGATCATGGGAAGGAGACCGCTTCGATCACGCGCCTCCGCGCCCGGCCTCTCACCTTCGTATTCGCTGTGCATGCGTGGATCTCGTGGAAGTTTGCGCCGCACATGCTAGCGCTCGCCATCACGGCAAGGAATACCCGAAACCCTGACCGCGCACGTGGTTCCTTCCGCAATCCGGGCAGAAGTTCCTCCGCGATCAGTAACCGATGGTCGCCTTGCCGGCGTCGGAAAAGCCGAGCTTGCTCGTCCTGGAGTCGACGACGGCACCTTGCAAGAAGAAGTCCCTGCCCAAAAGCCACGGGTTGTTACCCGGGATGGGGAGATTCAACCACGCCGTGCCGGAACGGTTGGCGACATTCAGTGTCCAACCTCCGCTGACGAACAACTTGCATCCGTAGAATTTCAAGAAGCCCATGTCGAGGGGCAGCTTCATCGTTCCCCACTGCTGATCGGAGAGGCCGAGGATCATGTAGGCGATCCCGGGGGTCGGTATTCCCGACAGGCTGGTCGTGAAGGTCTTGCCCTGGATCGGCAAGGTGGTAGCGACCAGCTTCGGCACACCGGCGCTATTGGAACAACCCTTGCCGAAGGCGGTGTAGGACGCCGGGAACTTCCGGTGTTCCCAGGTGTCGGCCAAGGGACCAAAAGAATAGTATCCCCCAAACATCACGATACGCCCGCGAGCAGAGTCGTAGACCATCGCGTGGTTCTGCCGCTTCAGTGGCGCTGTGGCGATCTTTCTCTTCGACCAGTTCTTGCCGTTCCAGTCCCAGGTGTCGGCCATGAAGTAAACGATCGGCCGCTGCCCGCCGAACATCACCGTGCTGCCACGATCAGAGTCGTAGACCATCGCATGCCAGCTCTGGGGAAATGGCGATGTAGCAGGCCTGATCTGCATCCAGTTCTTGCCGTCCCACTCCCAGGTGTCACCCAGGTAGCTATGTCGCGGCACGAAGAATCCACCGAACACCACCGTGCGACCACGAGAGGAGTCGTAGGCCATCGCATGACCGGATCGAGCAGGTGGCGAGGTCGTCGACTTGATCAGCGCCCAGTTCTTGCCGTCCCATTCCCAGGTGCCGCCGAGGACCGTCTTACCCTTCGTGCCACCAAACATCACGACACGTCCGCGGGCGGAGTCGTACACCATCGCATGGACAAAGCGAGCAGGTGGCGAGGTCGCCGGTTTGAGCTCCACCCAGTTCTTACCGTCCCACTCCCAGGTGTCGGCCAGTTCCTTCGCCCCCGGAGAGTATCCACCAAACATCATCGTGCGGCCACGCGCAGCGTCGTAGACCATCGCGTGGTCGGATCGAGCAGATGGCGAGGTCGCGGGCTTGATCAGCGCCCAGTTCTTGCCGTCCCATTCCCAGGTGTCGGCGAAGTGAACATAGCCGTTGGTGGTACCACCGAACATCACCGTGCGGCCACGCTTGGAGTCATAGGCCATCGCGTGGTCGAATCGAGCAGACGGCGATGTCGCGGGATTCATCTGCACCCAGTTACCCGACTGAGCCGGACAGGCGAGCGCGAGACCAAAACAGGCGATCAGGGTGGTAGTGGGGTGCATGGCTCGCTCTGTCAGGGCAGGTAATACACATCTTACTCCACCTTGCACGGCGGCGGAATCCCCGCAGGGCCATCCTCGCACGGGAATCCCGCATGCTGGTGATGGTGAACGGCAGCGGCGATGGCATCGTCATCAAGGCTTGCCTGGACAAGGATACGGCACGGACAAACCCGGCGATCATGACCGCCGAGCACCGAGCCTGGTGGATGCATTGCGGCTTTGTTCACAAGGCATTAGAGTGAAAGTAACGCTCGAAACATCGATCGTGGTCTCGATCTTGAGCGCATCCGGGCCTCGGCGGGACACCCTCCGCCCTCGTCATCACCGCCATCCTTGCCGAACACACACTGCGCTCACCCACCCGGTCATCCGAAAGGTTCAAGCTCTCGCAACTCAAGAAACACCACATGAACAGTTCGCGCATTCTCTCGC
>CAZIVO010000081.1:3075-16551 GCA_964542765.1 uncultured candidatus Brocadiaceae bacterium
TCGCGCATTCTCTCGCTCTTTCTCCTGGCCATCGCGTCGGCGACGCCTCTCGCAGCGCAAACACTTGATCGAGACAACTCGGCCACCACTGGCTGGGCCTGGTACTACGGTCAAACGGCCACGCAAATCAGCACGATGCAAAACAACGGCTATCGCATCGTCAGCCTCGATGTCGAATCCACCTCACCGCTTCGCTTCGCCGCCGCCTTCGTCAAGAACTCGGGAAGCTATGCGCGCAGCAGCAGAGCCTGGTACTACGGTTCGCCAAGCTTCGTCGAAGGCAAGCGCGCCGGCCGCCGGGTCACGGCGCTGACACCCTACGTCATCAATAACACCCTCTACCTCGCCGCCAGCTTCGTTGCCAATACCGGCGCCAACGTCAAGTCATGGGGCTATTACTACGGTTCGAGCAGCTTCATCCAGCAGAAACTCACCGCACTCGGTGGCCGCATCGTCGACCTCGACAGCTACGTGATCAGCAGCAAACGCTACTACACCGCCGTCATCGTCAAGAACTCCGGAGCCGATCAAAGAGCCTGGTGGTGGTACCTGGGAGCCACCTCGAGCCAGGTCAGCAACGCTCGAAGCGCCAATAATGCTCGCCTGATCGACTTCTACCAATCTTCGGCGGGACGCTACGACTGCGTCATGGTGAGGAACACAAAGGCGGCGACACCCCTGGGCTGGTGGTACTACAACCTCACCGCCAGCGCCCTGAAGGAACGATTCGGCCAGAACGGCGCGCGATTGATCAGCCTGCAGCGCGTCGGCTCCCTCTTCAACGCCTGCATGATCAATAACTCCAATGCTCTGACCACGAGCATGGGGACGATCCTGCGCAACGGCACCGACGGCGTCACCGGCTGCTACCTCGCCCGCGTCGGCACAAGCTCGTCTTCGGTGCTGTGCTCACTCAACGCCGGCCGTGGATTCGAGCCCGCCAGCACCATCAAGACGGTCGCCCACTTCGCCTCGATGGAACGGGTCTCCAAGAAGACCGCCTCCCTGACCCAAAATCTCCGAACCTACCTCGGCATGAACGGTTCCTGTCCGACCGGCGGCGGCAACAGTGTCCTGGAACCCCTGTCGACCGTGCTTCGACTGATGATGGAGAATTCCGACAACGCCCGCACGCTTACCACCGTCAACTTCCTGGGACGCGCCACGCTCAATGCCCGAGCCAAGACGCTCGGCATGACGAATACATCCTTCAACCATACGGTCGGCTGCGGTGGCCCGACGCCGAACGTCACCACCCTCAACGACCTCGGTCTCCTCCACGCCAGGGTCGATCGCGGTGCGCTGGGCTCTCAGCGCGACACCTTCTACAACTTGATGATCAACAAGCGCACCTACCCTTCTCCTTCGGGTAGCGGACTGCACATCGACAGCGTCATCGGACAGGAAGCAGCCAAGCTTAAACTTTCTGCATCACGAATCGCCGCTTTCCGCTCCACGGTCGTGCATGCGAGCAAGGGAGGAAACTACAACTTCCCCTCCAAACCCAGCTATCACGGTAGCTACTTCAGCCACCTCGGCCTGCCGACCTACTCGAACGGCAAGACCGCCATACGGAACTACGCAGTGGGCACCTTCTTCAACAATGCCACGAAGCAAGCGCCCGCCTTCACCGCGATCGCCACCGTCTTCGTGGAGATGCTCCGGAGCGAGATCAAATCAGCCCTGGCCACCTGGGTTGGCGTCAACCAGATCACCGGAACCGTGGCATCCTTCGGCAAGGGTTGCGTGAAGTATGGCAACTCATGGATGCCAGCGCTCAGCAGCACGCCAAAGACACCCGAGATCGGAAAACTCCAGAAGAACACGCTGGCATGGAGTCGGGCCGGCGGAAACCGTCCAGTGTTCTTGTCAGTCGGCGCCTCCAAGACTCGCTGGGGATCGATCCCCTTGCCATATGATCTCAAGCTGATCGGCGCACCGGGCTGCATGATCCATGCCGAACCCGTCGTCAATCTGAACCGAACGACAGGGCAATCCGCCAAATCGGTGACGGTCAACTTCACCATTCCGATGAACGGGGCCTTCGTCGGCGCAAAGGTCTACATGCAGGGCATCATCTCCGAACCTCAGGCCAACACGCTCGGCGTCGCGACGAGCAACGGGGTCGAACTCCTGATCGGAGGCCTCGGCAAGTAGGCCGAGCTCCCTAGTCCTGCAGCGATACTCGCGTGTAGGGACTCGACAGGTAGCTGGCGTATTCCTCGGAGCGATGCTCGATCGTCTTACGGTGATTCGTGAAGAAGTCGATGCGTGACGCGCCGGACTCGAGTTCGATCTCGACCGTCCAGACCTTCTTTTGGGCCTCGGACTCCATGTCCTTCCACTGATCCTCGGGAAACAGCTCGTTGATGTAGGCCGCACTGCCGTCAGGGCCACGGTCATACATCCAGAAGATGCGGCCGGTCTCGGCGCTGGACGCGAAGGTGACGGTCACCAGCAAGCGACGGCCTTCGACGCGCGACTTCACCGAAGGGGGCGCAAGCAGAGGCTCGACATCCTCGAAGAAGTGCTCGAGAAGGAACGCCGACTTGTTCTGCATGTCCCTCTCCCTGCCCGGATGACGACCCCTCTTGCCATGGCCGGAATTGACGCCGAGGTAGAGGGGGATTTCCGGGTGATGCGCACCGCCCCAGGCGATGTCGAAGGCAACGAAATCATGCGTGCCGGGGTGAAAATACAGATCCACGTCACGCGCCTTCAAGGCTTGCATATTCCTGGCGATGAAGACGCCGTCGGCGACACGGTTCGCGAGCTTGCGCAGATCCTCCCAGCTGTGGCCGGCATCCAGGGCCTGATCGTTGTAGATCGGACCGAAGGCCCCCCCCAGGAAAGGATGCCTGAGGAACCGCCTCGTATTGCGCTCACCGCCCTTCTCGCGTTTCTCGGCATAGCCCTGGTTGTGGGCGCGCAACTCATCCCAAGCCTTGCGGTCGCACAGCCGCAAGGGAGAGTCCCAGATCGGTGCGACGCCCGAATGCAAGGCCGTCATGCGCTCGTCGTAGATGATCGACACCGATGGCGAAGCGCCGTTCTTTGAACTACCCGAGACGGCGATCTTGCCCGGCTCGAAGTGATCCTTCTCGGCATGAGCAGCGGTCACCGCACGCATCAAGGTGGCCGGCCAGCCCCAGTACTGGATCGAGTAGCGCGGGTTCAAGGTCTCGATGAAGAGATCCTTGGACGCACGGCCCAGATCGCCCTGCTCGGATTGCTCGAGAACCTGCACCATGGTGTGGACCAGGCCGAAGCCGCCGCGGATCAACTCCTCGTCCACCCCCCTGGGCCGAACATCCCTGCTGAAGCCAGACATCCCATGACTGCCGGTGAGATGAAAGCCCTTCGCCTTGGTCTGCGCTGGAACGATCATCCGCACGGGGATCCGGTATGACTTGCCCGGCACCAGTTCCCCCACCTCGATGGTGATCCATTTCTGCCGCGTCGCCACCGACCGCCGGTCGCCCTCGACCGGATGCCAGTCCTGCATCACCTCGACCTTCAAGGTGCTCGCATCGAGCATCTCGCTCATGTCCAGGAAGGGTTCATGCTGCCCTTGGGCCGACAGCGGCGCCAAGGCGAGGAGAATGGCCGAAATCGTGAGTGCTGCCTTCATGCTCGATCGCCTCGAGATCACCTTCGCTTCAAGAAATACGTCCGAGATCATCGCATACCCGGCCGCCCGACAAACCGACCACTTCATGTTCTGGAACAAGACCAACCACGGACTCCTGGTGGACCAAGAACCGAAAAGTGGGATGATCGCGGCCGTGAAAAGCCCGCGCAACGAAGATAGCGACTCGATCCGCTGGCTCATCGAGCCGTCGCGACACAATGCGGCATCCTTCGCAGAACTCGTCGAGACCATCCACCTCTTCGCCCGCGAAGATGCGAATGGTGCCTCGGGCTCGTGGGCTCTGGAGAAACCACACTCCTGGCGCATGGTCTTTCGCCACTCAAAGGGCACTCGCCAGCTGTTCTGCAAGCTGTTCCGACCCAAGCTCAAATGGCACCTGCGCAACGGCCTGCGCATCTGGCCGACACCGGCCAAGCGCGCGGTCCGATGGTTCCGAGAACTGGAACGGATCGGAGTGGCCACCGTCCACCTGGTCGGCGCCGGCGAACTGCGCGGCATGGAACAAGGCCCGTGGCAGACTCCGTCCTTCGTGATCACCGAGTCCGACAGCCAGATGCGCACCCTCGCCGACATCGCCAACGATGACAGCATCGGACCCGAGGACCGCATGTTCCTGGCGAACAATATCGAGACGATCGCCAAGAAACTGCATGCTGCCGGTGTCGGCGGCATCGACTTCAAGGCCGAGAACCTGCTCTTCGATCGGCAATCACGCTCGGTCCTGTTGTTCGACGTGGATCGACTGGTGCGATTGCGAGGTCCCTACCGGCAGCGCAGGATCCGGCGCGACCTCGCCAAGGTCGAACACACGAAACAGCGACTGCTGCAAGGACTCGACCCCCTCGCCCCGTCACAACCGGAGACCCGAGATCTCATCTCGCGCGAACGCTACCAGGACCAAAGGTTCGCCAGCCGCTACGACTTCCTGCGCTTTTCCGAAGACGCGAAAAAACAACGGCGCGACCTGCAGACACGCAAGGCCATCGCGCAGGCGCTGAGCAGGCTCGAAGAAACCACCCGGATCCTCGACCTGCCCTGCGGCACGGGAAGGCTCACCGAGATGGTGAGCGACTCCGGATTCACCTACATCGGGGCGGATCTCAGCGCGGCCATGCTGTCGATCGCGCGTGACAAGACCAACGAACGCGACAGTCGCTTCATGCGCAGTGACGCGAGAGCTCTACCCTTCGCCGACCGGTCCCTCGATTGTGTCTTGTGCGTACGCTTTCTGAACCTGGTCGAAGGCACGACACGGCAAAAGATCCTCGAGGAGATGCGGCGAGTCTCCAGCCGCTATCTGGTCGTCGCGTCGGGCTACTTCGGTCCCATGGACCCCTGGCGGACCATGATCGGCAAGCTCTACCCGAAACTCGGAAAGCGCATGAAGCTCACCGCGGAACTTCACCGCGATCTCGCCGCCACCGGCTGGCGATCCCACACCTGGATTCCCTACAAGAGCAGTGGGTTCTTCTCGACCACCAAGAATATTGCCATCTTCGAGAGGACCGACCAGATCTCCGGGGCCGAGTGACTTACCCGGGAACAACGCAACCTTGAGCCCTTCGAGGCAGTTCTTCGCCAGTGAAGAGCTTATGCTCTCTGCCACCGTGAGCCGGCCCCCATCGACAAACAGCCTTGCAACGCGATTGTGCCTGACCCTTCCGGTCCTGCTCTGCGTGACGCTGCTGCCGGCGCAGTCCCGCAAGAAGGACGATGCGAGCTGGCGCAAGGATCCATACACGCAAGACAAGGAAGAGCTCATGCGGGCGGCCGGCTACATCTCCAAGGGACCCTTCCCCTGGGGAGACAAGCACGACAGCGCCCAGATCGAACATGTGCTGGGCAAGGAAGTGAAACTGTTGTGGCTCGAGACCGCACACTTTCGCATCGGCTGCTCGCTCGCGCCCTTCAAGATCCCCAAGGACCGCGAGGAAAAAGAACACCTGCTCGCCGAACTCGCCGAACTGCGCAAGATCCTGCCACGTATTCCCAAGCGCCCCAAGATGATCGACCGCTGGCTGCGAATGCACCTGTTCGCCAGGCGCTTCGAAAATACCTACGCGGATTTCTGCAAGCGCCTGGGGGTCACCGATAGCGACTTCCCGCCGAAGGCCTTGGCCCGTTCCGATGAACGCCAGATGGGCATGGGCCCCTACCTCGGACAGCCCGACAAGTACACCGTTTTGATGTTCGCGAAGAAAAGCAGTTGCGGGCACTACACCAAGACCTTCCTGGATCAGATCACCGAGAATGCCATCCGCCACAACTTCTCCGACCGTGGCAGCCTGAGCTACATCACCTGCGCAGAGTTCGCCGAGGGCGGACTCACCAATGACTCCGCCCTGCACTGCGAAGCGGTGTTCAACATCGTGCATGGCCTCATCGATGGCTTTCGCTACTACACCCACAACGCACCTCACTGGTTTCGCCAGGGTCTCGCCCACTGGTACCTGCGCCGGGTCAATCCCAAGCACAACGTCTACGGCGAATACAAGCGCTTCGATGCCGATCCGAAGATGCTCTGGAACTGGGCGCCGCGCGTGCGGGCGAGGGCGCGCTACGATCACTTCCCGCCCGCCGCCGAGATGCTGACCTGGGGCTGGGAAGACGAGAAAACTCTCGTCGACAGCATGATGGTCTGGTCGCGCGTCGACTACCTCATGAGCCTGGGCGACGAACCCTTCGCGAAGTTCCTCACCCTGATGAAGGGACCAATCCCGATGGTCGGGCTGATGCCGACGAAGCAGGAAATCCTGACACGCCAGACCTTCGCCCTCGAACAGGCCTGGGGACTCGATGCGCAGAGCTTCGACGAGCGCTGGAAGGCCTGGGTGATCGCCGAATACCCCAAAAAGTGATGCGGGGGTGGGGCGGCAAGGGCTGATCGACTACCCTTTGATTCGTTCCACTTGCACCAACGAGGCTTTCGAATGCACGGCACGCTCTTCACCAGACTCAGCATCGCGCTCGCACTGGGCATCTCGGCCACTCCTGCCGCCGCTCAGTGATGAGGCGGCAGCTCCGCGGCGCCCAGTTGGGCGCCGACCGATAGTGGTTCCTCCGGCGGCGCACGCCGCGGTGCCCCTGCCTCCTCTCCGGCGGCAGGCCGTGGTCCGGCGGCACCAGCGGGTGCCAGGCCACCGGCCCGAGGGCCGGGTGGCATTCCGATCACCTTTGAACGCCGCAAGACCAGCAAGAAGCGCCTCAAGGTCAACTGGACCTACCCCGCTTCCATCGAACTCAAGGAACAGGCCACCGAAGGCACCAGCGTCCAGGCGCGCATGTATGCCCTGCCCAAATCCGAGGCCTTCGAGCGCATGCGCGGCAAGGACCAGAGACCGCTCCTGATCGTTCGTGAATGCGGACTCTGCAAGGGTGATGACGCCTTCCTCAGTCGCACCCTCGCCAATGACAAGACCCTGCTGCTCAGCCAGTGGTTCCACTGCGTCAAGCTCAAGCAGCACGTCATCACCAAGGACCACACCTTCCACCGCCTGTTCGAAGGAGAGAATCCTCCGCATCTGCTTCTGGCCACCGCCGATGGCTCGACCATCGTGCCGCTGCCGGGAGACCAGTCCCAGACCAAGCTCTGGGATGCGATGTTCAAGATCCTCAAACTCGAATACCGCCGTGATGCCAAGCGCGCCTTCAAGGATCTCCAGCAATTGCTGTCGCAGTACGACCATCTCGACAGCATGGAAGATCTTTACCTCGAACAGATCGATGTCGAGATCGAAAAGCGCGGACCCCGCTCGTCAAAACTCAAGACGCTTCGGAAGAAACTCGCCGCCATCGGAGAGAAGAAGAAAGCCACCATGGAGCGCGAAAAGAAGATCGTCGATCTCGGCCTCAAGCGCACCGAGAAGGCGGCAACAAAGAAGTAGCCTTGGCTCGCATCCCTGCCAGGGGCTGACTCGGGCTCGCGAAGCATCTCTTGATCGCGAACCCGGGTGCGATCAGGCCTGATCCTCCGCCGGCTTGCGCACCAGGCAAGCGAAGCCCGCCGCCAGGCGATCGATGCCCTCGGCGTCGAGGCCATCGAAGGGTGGCCCACCACCGGCGGCCAGACTGGTGATGGAGTCACCTATCGTCATGGCCAGCAAGGCTTGCTTGCGGTCGGGATCGGCAGTGGCCGAGACGAAACCATTGAGCATCAGGGACAGGCTGACCATCGGATGCTGATGAGGGCCGGCAGCCAGGGATACGACCTGCAAGCCGGACTTCTCGACCACCAGCCGCAGACCGGCACGCGTCATGTTGAAGTAATGATCGGGATATCCGTGGTACGGCTGCAGGAAGGCGGCATCGAATAGAGCCAGGCCACCTGGCTTCAAGACCCTGGCGATCTCGTCGACATAAGCCTGCGGATCACGAACATGCTCGAGGACCGCCTCCGAAAGGATGGCGTCGAAGGTATCACCGGCAAAAGGGATGGCCTGACCATCGGTGACGACATCGACCTCGGGAAAGGCGAACAGTTCGAGGTGAACGACATTGGAGAAACCACGCTCTGGACTCCCCGACCCGCAGTCCAGCACCCAGCCATCGGGATGGGCCTCGATCAAGGACAGAGCTTGCTGCCCGTAGGGATTGGCGGACTCCGGCTGTCCCTGGGGAGACGGATCATGATCGCGATCGAAGGTCAGGACCGGCTTGCCGGCATGGCCAGGAAAGTCTCTCTCGCAAGATGAACAGCGCAGGCCGTCATCGGTATCGCCCAGTTCCCCATGACAGAGCGGGCAACGCAACAGGGTGCGAACCCGCGCAGCCTTGGCAGCATGCCGGTCGCCATCTTCGGGCGTCGAGGAAACGCGACCGGGCACGGGCAAGGCCGCCGGCGCACTATCTTCTCCCTGAACAGGATCGCCCAACCTGAGCAGGAGAGAACCGCCGCCGGCACCTCGACTCGCCACCGCCATGGTCCCGGCATCCTCGTCGAGGAAGATCAGAGCGTCATCGATTCCCAGTTCCAGTTCCAGCCGGGCGCGATCGGCCGACATCGGTCGCACGAATCGGCGCGTGGGTTGACTGCCGCCCTCCTCCTCGGCGACCAGATTCAGCTCTTCGACGGCAACGATCTCGGGTGCATCACGCAGAGTTTCGAGATGGGCCGAGACCTTTCCGCGCAGGCTCGCCAGGGCGGTATCGCGATCGGATCCCTCGGCAGCGATGACCATGCTGCGGTAATGGAGGTAAGCGATGGTGACGGCCCCCAAGCCCGCAGAAGTTTCCTGGAACCCCAACTCGGAAGCGTCGGAGCCGAGGGCTTCCTTGATCCATGTCTCATCGGAAAAGGCCACGCACTGAACATACTCCGAGCCACCAGCAGGATGGCCGGAGAAAATCGTCGAGAGCGAAATGCTCTCGAGCGACCCTGCGAATACACGCGTGCCAAGATCCCCACCTCGCCGGCCCCGCCAAAGAACTCGCGGGGCCAAGGCGGATCAGTCGTTCACTTGCAGACGACCGGCGGCGATGGCAGTGCGACTTCCTTGGTGGTGCCCGAGATCTGTGGAGTATCGAAGGTCTTGCGGATCTTGATCGGGATCCCCAGAACCTTGAATTCCTTCTGCGCGCGAATCCACGGAATTCGGCCCGACGCGCTGATCTTGTTGCTGGCGATCGCCCACGAACCCGAAGGTGTGGCGATGATGTCGATGTCCGTCGTGTAGCGGATCTTGAAGAGGATCTTGATCCAGAAACGGGCGCGCACGGTGGTCTTCACCTGGCCGAAGGCGATCTTGCCACTGCCGTTCCACGCAAACTTTGACGTGCAGTCGTTCTTCGACGCACTCAACGCGCCGCTGAATGTCGCACCCGGAACCTCCAGCGTTTTCCAGGTCAACTCGCAGGTGACGATGCCGCCGGTCTTGCTCCTGACCTCGGCACACAACTCGTCGCTGAGCTTCTTGGCAATCTCCGGCGGAACCGGCACGAGAAACTTGCCCGCATTGCCCGCGGCTTTCCCCGAGCCAGAGAAGGAGCAGCCATGGCGCGGGTTGAGCGGCCCGACGCAGCACTTGGTCTGCCTGGTGCCGGAGTAGCTGGCAGTGAGCGTGATCGTCGGCGTGTTCAGCTTCGGAATCGGCGGAATCTTCACATTGACCGAATCGGCATCGACCTTCTTGGCACCGTCCCTGCACGCCGGGCCGATCATGAGCTTGGCAGCATTGCTGAGCACGGTCTTGACCGGCGTCTTGGCGCTGGGATCGAGTGCGGCGAACTGGTTAAACAGCGACTTACCGATCAGGCTCTTCTGCAAAGGATGCTTGAAGGTGCTGCTGATGAAACCGTTCCCCGTGTTCAAGGACCGAAAGCTGTCGTTGCTCACCAAAAGCTTGCATCCGGGCATGCCGATCACTCCCAGGTCCACCGGCAGTTTCTGGCTGCCGGACCAGACCGTGTTGGAGAGTCCAAACAGCAATACACCAGCCTGATTCGGCGCAAGATTCAGGATCTGAACGGTCGTGTTGCCACCGATCTTGTGATCGCCAACGCCGGTGAGCCTGGGGACACCACGGTCACCGGGGCAGCCCTTGCCGAAGACCTCATAGCTTCCTTGAGCAGCAACGACACAGCTGACGAGAGTGAGGGCCGTAGCAGCCACTCCTGAACGAGCGAGACGGGAAAGCCGGAACATCGAGACCTCCTTCGCATGGGGCAGGTGCAATGAGGGCAGGTGCGCAGATTGTAGCGACACGAGGCCGAGCACGGGAGAGCAAACACAAGAAGTCGGTCAAGCAACCGAACAAAGCGCACCATCGCCTGCAAAGTTCTCATTCCACAGTTCGAGCGAGCAGATCCACAACCCGGCGGCGCCCTGATCCGTGCTACGCTCACAGCCATGCGTTGGGTTTTCCTTCTGCTCGCCTCGTGCACCCTCCCTTCCTTGCCGAGCGTCGATCCCGTGATCTTGTCCGGACAAGGTTGCGGGCGAGCCACCGCATACGACAACGCCAACAAGATCTTGACCTCGAAAGGCAAGACCCACGTCACCTGGCTCGATTCCGTCGGCGGCAAGTTCCTGGTCCGCATCAAAACGCTCGATAACGCGAACGCAACATGGTCGGAAACCACCACCGTCGGTGAGAGCGTCGACAACCACGGGGGTCCGGCCCTGACCATCGACAGTGCGGGGTATCTGCACATCGTCTACCACCCCCACCACCACCCGGTGTGCTACCGGCGATCCGTTCGTCCCGACGACGCCTCGGCCTGGGGGCCGATCGAGCACGTCGGCAACCGCGCCACCTACCCATCGCTGATCTGCGGAGCCGACGACACCCTGTATCTCGCCGTGCGCGAGAGCCATTCCAATGCACCCTGGCGCTTGAACCTCTATTCGAAGCGAGCCGATGAACCGTGGAGCCCGCCAACCGCTCTCCTGACCGCGCGCGGCCCTGGTTATTGCCAGTTCGGACAGAACCTGGCATCGAGCAACGACGGAACTCTCCACCTGTCTCTTTGGGTCTACGAAGACCACGACGCCGATCGACTCAAGACAACCATCGGCTACCTGCGCAGTACCGATGGTGGCGTGAACTGGAGCAAGGGGGACGGCACGCCCGTCGCTCTTCCCACGGACACTACCGAGATCGATGTCATCGCCCACCACCCACCGCAAGCCGGCATCGTACGAGGTGGAGCGATGGCGATCGACGCGAAGGGAAGCCCGCACGTCTTCTACCGTTCCTTGCGAGACTGGCCGGGCGAGTTGATACACGCCGATCTGCAACCCTCGGGTAAATGGCGCAAGCGCGGCCTGGGCATGCGGACCGACAACCTTCGTGATCCCCGGCAAATCATCGAGACCGTGTCAGCAAGCATCGACACATCGGGCCGCATCCTGCTCGGCCTGATGACTCTCGACATCGGTCACGAGAATCCCGAACGTGGCTGGGGTGATCCCCGCCACGAAGTGGGCTGGTCGGTATCCGAAGACGGCGGCGAGACCTGGATCAGCGAAGCCATCACCGCAACCGACCCGGAGGCAGCACGCTGGCTGCCCAGTATCGAACGTGCGACCGGCCACAACCGCGTCATACGCCCGGCAATGATCTACACCGACGGCGGCCGTGGCGATTCCAACAAGGACATGATGAGCAACCGGGTGATCTTCTTGCGTCGGTGACCGGCGCCGTCATCCACAACGCGTGCCGACCACCGCCGTTCATATCCGCCCTTGGGGCGATCAGAATTCAACCACCTCTGGTCACTACCGAACTTCTCAGCAAACTGTCCGCATATCCACTTCGATGTTGCCATTCACCATCGGCAAGAGGAAGATGTTCCTCGTATGGTCGCAGATCAATTCACCTCGCCAGCAATCGCCAGCCGCTCGCATACACCAAGTGCGGAGTTGGTGTACTGATGCGCATCGACTGGCGCCGAGGCGAGACATGGATCTGCATTCTGGTGGTGATCCACCTCGCCTGGGGCTTCGCACGAGTTCCCGGCCGGGTGTGGGACCGCCGAATAAAAGATATCGTGATCTACGGGAAGTTGGGTGCGCCCGCTTACTTCCTCGATCATGGGAAGGCAGACCCACCTCTTCGCGGCGCCGATGAGGTGAAGTGGCTGCTCCAGCACACTCCGACCAACGCGGTCGTGTTGTGGCGGGGCCAGACAAAAGGTGCCTTTGAACTGGCGAGCGGCCTGCTTGCACCACGTCTCCTGGTTCGCGCGGACAAGGTCCCAGCAGGAAGTAAACGATATCTGGATCGTCCGATCGGCACCGGACCCGAAGGAACCGCGGTTCTCGTCGGCCGCGGCAAAGATGTCGTTGTCGAGTTCCGGTGATGGCCACCTTCATGGACATCGGCTGCCGAGGCTCCTATTTCGGTCTCGCCCTGTTTGCGATCGTCGCGCACCTTCTGCTGCTGGCCGGACTGCCGGTACCTACCTGGGTTCCACTGCCAGCATTCGCGGCCGGTCTCTGGCTCGCCGGCCGCAATCAGCAACCCGCCTCATCCTCACGCCTCTCTTACCGAGCTACCGCGATGCTGGTCATCGGCATAGGCACGGTGGCTGCTATTCTGGTGTTCGGATCTCTGGGAACACCAACACGATTCTGGGACGGGCTCGTGGCGTGGGAACTGCGGGCAACCCTTCTCACCCAAACGCCGACCCTCGAGCAAGACTACTTCCGAAACCCGGCGGTCTTCTCCCACAGTCGCGACTATCCGATCCTGCAACCACTGCTGCTGGCGCTCGGCAACCGCGCCTTGGGCGACGGCATGGGACGCCTGCTGTTTCCTGCGCTGTATCTTCTCTCGGTCGTATCGGTAGCAGTCGCGCTGCGCCGGATCTCGGTGCGACCCGGCTTCGCTGCCGCCTGCGCTGCGGCTCTGGCCGTGACGCCAATACTCGTGAACCCGACCAGTGGCGGCGTGGATTCCGGCTATGCGGATCTCTTCGTCGCGACCGGGGTCCTGGGCATCGCCGCCGGCCTGATGACCCGCTCGCCCGCGTGGCTTGCTGCAGCCGTGGTAGTCACGGTGATGAGCAAGCCAGAGGGACTCCTCTACGGCCTGCTACCGACCGTGGTGGCCTGGTGCCGCCGCGACCCGCCACTGCTCACGGCCGGCTTCAGCGCCTGGTTGCTCGGTGCCGGACTGTGGCTACCACTCCAGTACACTCTCAACCATTTCGGCGAAGGTTCTTTGGGTGGAATCTGGGCGGTCCTCGGACTGGTCGCACTGGTGACATTGATTGTCGTAGGCATCACCAACCGACTCTTGCCCGGTTGCCGGGCGCGGTTGTGGACCCTTCTCATCGCCATACCGCTGATGCTGCTGGCGGTGCCGATCATCGCTCATCTCCTG
>CAZIVO010000082.1:0-10711 GCA_964542765.1 uncultured candidatus Brocadiaceae bacterium
ATTGGCGGAGAGGGCGGGATTCGAACCCGCGGTGGGCTTTAACACCCACACTCGCTTTCCAAGCGAGCTCCTTAAGCCACTCGGTCACCTCTCCAAAGATTCTCCATATGTTCTAAGCCGATGACCGCTTCGGCTGCAAGCGACCCGACCCCTAACAAGACGGAATTGGCGGAGAGGGCGGGATTCGAACCCGCGGTAGACCAAGGCCTACACTGGTTTTCGAAACCAGCCCGTTCGGCCACTCCGGCACCTCTCCACGCGGGGGCAGAATCATGCCGGTCCGACCCGATCTGTCAACGCAGGCGACGAAAGAACGCCTGTAGCAAGTCCGCGCTCTCCTCAAAAAGCACGCCCGCGGTGACCGGGCAGCGGTGATTCAGGCGGTGATCGGCCGGTAGCATGGCCAGCGACCCGCAAGCCCCAAACTTGGGGTCCTGAGCCCCGTAGACGATCCTGGCAACCCTGGCGTGCAATGCCGCACCGGCACACATGAAACACGGCTCCAGCGTGCAATAGAGCTCCGCACCGGGTAATCGCCCCCTCCCGGCCCCCGCAAAAGCAGCCTCGAGGGCCTCCATCTCGGCGTGCGCCAGCGGCGAACCCAGCTCTTCACACCTGTTGCTCCCACGGCCGATAATCTGGCCTTCCAGGACAACTATAGCCCCCACGGGCACCTCGCCACGCCGATCGGCCTCCTCCGCCAGTTCAAGGCAATGACGGATAAAAGCCTCATCCTCGGGCAGGGCATCTGACCAGCCGGAAATCTCATCTCTTGAGGGCACCACGGGCGGTGTTCTATCATTCCCGCCTTTCCCACTACACCGAGAACCCTTGTCAAAGAACAATCTTCTCTCTGCTGCCGACCTGAATCCCGAAGAACTGGAGAACCTCCTCGAGGTCGCAGCCTCCCTGAAAGGCAAACCCCACCGCCACCTGCTGGCCGGAAAGTCACTCGGCCTGTTGTTCTTCGAGCGTAGTCTCCGGACCCGAGTTTCCTTTGAAGTCGGCATGCTGCAACTGGGCGGAAACTGCATCAACATCTTCGCAAATCAAGAGATCTACGATCTTGAGCCCGAAGAGCAAGTGGTCATGGACGGCGCAGCTGAAGAGCATGTCAAGGATGCTGCGCGCACCCTGTCACGCTATGTGGACGTTCTTGGCATCCGCCAGATTTCCTCTCAGGGACCGTGGGAACGAGATCGTCAGGACCTCCTCCTGCATAGCTACGCGGAACATGCCACGGTTCCCGTGATCAACCTCGAATCGGTACAAGAACACCCCTGCCAGGCCATCGCAGATGTGATGACCATGCGAGAGCAACTCGTCTCTCTCAAGCAACGCAAACTCACCTTGACCTGGTCCAACCATCCCGACCAAAAAAGTTTCGGCGCTACCCACTCGATCCTCGTCCTCGCCGCAAGCCTCGGGATGGATATCACCATCGCTCACCCCCTCGGCTTTGAACTGGACGAGGAAGTCACTGACACGGCACACGATCGAGCTGAAGGATCAGGGGGCAGCATCCGCGTGACCAATTCGCTCGAGGAAGCTGCAACCGATGCTGACGTTCTTTACGCCCGCTCCTGGGGTTCCGCCAAGTGCTGGGGTGATCCCGACCGAGAAAGCATCATCAAGCGTTCGCTGGAATCATGGCGCATCGACTCCAGCGTCATGGCTCGAACCAGAGATGCGATATTCATGCACCCCCTACCCGTTCGCCGCAATGTCGTCGCGACGGACAATGTCGTCGATGGTCCTCGGTCCATGATCTACGATCAGGCAGAGAACCGCGTGCATGTCCAAAAAGCGTTGCTCCTGCAGCTATTGAGTTGAAGACCGCCTACGGCACAGGACTCCGCCCTGCACCGAGGCGAGCCAGATGCCCCGAGCGACCCCGCACAGTTCGCGGTTCCCGGCGGCCTCGGCCCCTCGATTCGCGGTCGGCGCACGCGCCGTGAGCCCTAGCCATCCGAGCCGACTCAGGCTCGCCCTCTCTCCTTGTGGAGAGTCTGTTGAAACTGCTGGCGGCCGGGTCGTTACAATGACCGGAACGGGTAGCAGCAACTGGGAACTTGGGAAGGGGTAGACACTCATGCGCACAGACGTGGCGGTTTCGGACTTTGTGCACCTGCGGACCCATTCCCATTACAGTCTCCTCTCCGCTCCCTGCCGCATAGAAGATCTCGTTGCCGCGGCGGCTTCTGACGGCCAGCGAGCACTCGCGCTCACCGACAGTGGCAATCTGTTCGGGGCCATAGAATTTTACAAGGCGTGCTGCGCTGCGGACATCAAGCCTATCCTCGGCCTGTCGGCCTATTGCGCGACCCACTCGAGACTCAACCCATCGGGCCCGGACAACCCGACCCACCACATCGGCCTGCTCGCAGCCTCCAACGAGGGTTGGGACAACCTCAAGCACCTGTCATCAATCGCCTTCAAGGACGGCTTCCACTACCGTCCACGAATCGACCGCGACCTCCTCTCGCAATACTCGAAAGGCCTCATCGGACTGGCGGGCGGACCACAAAGTGAGATCGGGCAGAGCCTCTTGGCCCGGCAAAAGGACGAGGCCTCAAACAAGGTCAAAGAGTTCGCCGAAATCCTCGGACGCGACAACTTCTATCTCGAATTGATGGCGCACGACACCGATCACCAGCGCCAAATCAATGCAGGGATGGTCGAGATGCACGAAACCCTCGGCCTGCCCATCGTCGCAACCAATAACGCCCACTATCTCGAGGCCGACGACTGGATCGCCCAGGACATCCTGCTTTGCATTCGCAATGGCCGAACCGTCAACGATCCCGATCGATTCAGGGCCAGTTCTCGCGACCTGTACCTCAAGACCCAGGAGAGGATGATCGAGGACTTCGCTGACCATCCCGATGCGATCGTCCAGACAAGCCTGGTCGCTGAGCGGTGCAATGTCGATATCGACTTCAACACCTATCACCTGCCCTTATTCGAGACAGGCTCAAAAGAGACTCCGGAACAGATGTTCGACCGCCTGACCGAGGAAGGCGCGCGCTTACGATACGGAGAAGTCACCCCCAAGATCCGATCGCGCCTTGACTACGAAACTGAGATCATCAAGAAACTCAACTTCGTCAGCTACTTCCTGATCACCTGGGACTTCCTCCGCCACGCACGAATGGAAGGTATTCCGGTCGGCCCAGGCCGTGGATCTGCGGCAGGTTCCATCGTCGCTTACTGCCTGAAGATCACCGATCTAGACCCCATCCGTTACAACCTGATCTTCGAGCGCTTTCTCAATGCTGAACGGATCAGCATGCCGGATATCGATATCGACTTCTGCGGAGAGCGACGCGATGAAGTCATCGACTATGTCCGAAACAAGTACGGGGAGGACAACGTCTCCCAGATCATCACCTTCGGAACCATGGCGAGCCGTGGAGTCCTCCGCGATGTGGGACGCGTTCTCGAGACTCCTCTGGGAGATATCGACAAGATTGCCAAGAAGATGCCACAGGGTCCTGGCGCATCGCTGAAGAACGCCCTCGAAGAAGACCGAGAACTTCAATCCATTCGCGACGAGTCGCCGGAAAACGCTCGCCTGTTCAAGCTTGCTCTCAAACTCGAAGGCCTCGCCCGACACTCCTCTGTCCACGCAGCGGGTGTTGTGATCGCCGACAAGCCTCTCACCGAGTATGTCCCGCTAGCGCGCAACGGCGACGACATCACGACCCAGTGGCAAATGAATGAACTCGAAGAAGTAGGCCTCCTGAAGGTCGATTTCCTCGGATTGAAAACCCTGACCATCCTCGCCGAAACAACGCGCCTGATTGCGCAAACGCACGGCACCGAGATCGATCTGGAAGACCTGGATCTCGATGATATGCCAACTTACACACTGATATCTCAAGCAGACACGCTCGGCGTCTTCCAACTCGAATCGAGTGGCATGCGCGATCTCCTGCAACGACTGCGCCCGGACAATTTCGAAGACATCATCGCTGTCCTGGCCCTCTACAGACCCGGCCCCCTGAAGTCCGGCATGGTCGACATGTTCGTGAGGAGAAAGCACAAAGAAGAAGATGTCTCTTACCCGGACGACAGCCTCAAAGACATCCTCGAACAGAGTTACGGCGTCATCGTCTACCAGGAACAGGTCATGCGCACCGCCAATGTCCTGGCCGGCTTCTCGATGAACGAAGCTGACTCTCTACGCAAGGCCATGGGCAAAAAGAAACCCGAGGTCATGGCAGAGTTCAGGGACAAGTTCATCGAAGGCGCGACGGCCAAGGGGCGCAATCCCGATGATGCTCGCAAGATCTTCGAGACCGTCGAACACTTCGCCGGCTACGGCTTCAATAGATCTCATTCTGCAGCATATGCGCTACTGACCTATCGCACAGCCTGGCTGAAGACTCACTACCAAGTCGAATTCATGGCGGCTAACCTGACGACGGAAAGCTCTAACTCCGACAAGATCAAGGAGTTCGTCGAGGAAGCCCGGGGCCGAGAGATCGCAGTCCGGCCACCCGACGTCAACAAGAGCCATGGCTTCTTCAATGTTGAAGATGGCGGTATCCGTTACGGCCTCATGGCAATCAAGGGCGTTGGAAGTCGTGCCGCCGAACTCGTCACTACCGAGCGCGAAAAGAATGGCCCTTACGCCTCGTTCGAAGACTTCAGCGAACGCCTCGATCCGTCCCTGGTCAACAAAACCGCCATGGAAGCACTCGTCCGTTCCGGCGCCTTCGACAACATCAGCCTCAGCCGGCGTGATGCATTCGAATCGATCGATCGAACTCTCCGCGCCGCCGGGCAGGCACGCGAAGACAAGCGCAAGGGCCAAGGAACCTTGTTCGCGCCCCCTGATGAAGAGACCCAGGCACCCGCAAAACCGAACGAATGGAGCGAAGCGGACCGCCTCACCCACGAGAAGGAAGCCCTCGGCTTCTACCTTTCCGGCCACCCATTCGAAAAGCGTGGACGCTTCTTCTCTCGTCTGGCGGGCGCGAGATCGACCGACATACCCGGTCTGAAGCATGGTGCCGAGGTCCGTCTGGCGGGCATGATCAGTTCCATCAAGATCGCCAATATTCGATCCGGCCGTAACATCGGTCAGAAGATGGCCCGTTTCCGGCTGGAAGACCTCGACGGTGCCACCGAGGTCACCTGCTTCGCGCGCCAGTATCAGAAGGTCAAGGACCGCCTCATCGACGACTCCATAGCCTTCATCAGCGGCACCGTCGATGGACGATCCGAAACGCCAACGATCCTGATCGAAGACATCCAAACCGTTCAGGACGTCGTCCACTCATGCGTACACGGCATCGTCATCAGCCTGGACGAAAAGGCTATCCAGAGCAACACACTCGATCGGCTCATGGCAACCGCCAAGAAACATTCCGGCGAACACCGACTGATGTTCGACATCGCCGACGGGCAAGGCTCCTACAAGATCCGAGCAGACCACAGCTTCTCCGTGCACGTCACAGATGACCTGCTCGACGAACTAGCGGCGCTCGTGGGACCGGAGCGGCTCTCCTTCATGCCGAAGTAGAGGGAGAGCCGGTTCCTATTCCTCCTCGATTGCAGCAGCCGCTAGCTGCTGTTCCAGGATCTTGTTGTCGACCAGTTCGAAGATGACCTTGCTGCCGCCATCACCCTTGCGATAGTCAGACAGGCGCACAATCCTCGTGTAGCCACCGGGCCTGTCCGCATAGCGCGGCCCAAGTTCGCCAAACAGTTTCGTCACAGCCGCCTCATCGCCGACGCGCGCAAGCGCATTGCGATACCGCGCAAGATCCTTCTTCTTGCCCAGCGTGATCACCTTCTCCACCGCACTCTTCATGGCCTTCGCCTTCTCAAGCGTGGTCACGACACGTTCGTGCTTGATGACCGAGGCAATGAAATTCCTGGTCATCGCAGTCCTGTGACTGGTCGATCGGTTGAGCTTTCGCCGTGATATACGATGTCGCATGACTCTGTGTCCTCGATGATCAGACTTGGTTCTGCAGGTCGTCAACGGCCATGCCAAGGCTGAGCCCGAGCGCCGCAAGCTTGCTCTTGACCTCCTTGAGCGAGGTCCTGCCAAAGTTACGAACCTTGAGAATGTCGGGCTCTGCCAAACTCACAAGGTCACGCATGGTCAGGATATTCTCCGAATCGAGACAGTTCTTCGAACGAACCGAGAGATCGAGGAGATCCACGGACCTGGACAAGAGATCGCCAAGCTCGCGTTGCTGCGCCTGCTCATCGCCTTCTGGCGCAAGAATGGCAGCATCGACAGCGAGTTCTTCCTTGAGATCAAAGTACTGCACGAATGGATTCAGGTGCTTGCGATAGATCTTGCTGGCCTCGACCAGCGCCATCTCCGAAGTCACCGTGCCATCGGTCCACACCTCAAGAATCAGGCGGTCGTAGTTCGTGAGCTTGCCGACACGCGTGTTCTCGATCGCATACTTGACGCGATAGACAGGGCTGTAGATGGAATCGACAGGAATCGTCCCCATCTCAGCTTCCTCCGACACATTCTCTTCGGCGGGCACATAGCCACGACCCTTCTTCACCTGGATCTCGCAGCAGAAGTGCACATTCTCCGTCAATGTGCAGATCTTGAGATCAGGGTTCACGATTTCGACGTTGTGGTCAGCCTCGATATCACCCGCAGTGACATCTCCCTTCCGGGTAACATCAATCCGAAGGGTGCACGGGGCATCGGTGTGCATCCGAACGCGCAGTTTCTTGAAATTGAGAATGATGTAAGTGACATCTTCAAGCACGCCCGGGATCGTCGAAAATTCATGTACGACACCCTCGATCTTCACCGAGGTGACCGCCGTACCCTCAATCGATGAAAGCAATACCCGGCGAAGACCGTTGCCGATCGTCGTTCCGAATCCTCGCTCGAACGGCTCTACGACAAATTTGCCGTATTCGTCCGTAACCGTGGACCTCTCGAGCTGGACTTGGCTCGGGAGTTCGAAGTTTCTCCACCTAATGCGCATGACGAACTCTCCTGTTCCTCAACTGGAGCAAAAATCTGGTTAGCGTGAACACAACTCGACAATGAGCTGCTCGTTGATGGGATGGGGTACGTCCTCCCGCTTCGGCAGTTGGATAACCTTCCCCTTCTTGTCTGACGGGATGGCTTCGAGCCAGGCAGGGATACCCTGCCCCTTGTTGGTCTCGATGGCCTCCGCCACTTTCTTCTGGAGCTTTTCTTTGCCCCGAACTTCCACAACATCGCCGGATCGAACGAGATAGCTCGGGACCGACATTCGACGATCATTGATGAAAACATGCCCGTGAGCCACCATCTGGCGTGCATCGAAACGCGACAGTGAGAGCCCCAGGTTCAAAACCACGTTGTCGAGACGGCGCTCGAGCAAGGACAGAAGGTTTTCACCCGTGTTGCCCTTCTGCCGCACAGCCATCTTGAAGTACTTGCGGAACTGGCGCTCAAGCACTCCATAAATCCGTTTCGCCTTCTGCTTCTCTCGCAGCTGGGTCGCATAGTCCGTCGTCTTACGCGGACGCGTGTGCTGCCCCGGGGGATAGTCCCGACGGTTGATTCCACACTTCTCCGAAAAGCAGCGCTGCCCCTTCAGGAACAGCTTCATGCCTTCCCGGCGACAGAGCTTACAAACGTTTCCTGTAAACCTGGCCATGTTCCTTACACCCTGCGGCGCTTACGCGCTCGGCAACCGTTGTGGGGAAGCGGCGTGACGTCCCCGATGACTCTAATTTCAATACCTGACTGCCCGAGTGCTCGAATCGCCGACTCGCGACCGGAACCAGGTCCTTTCACGCGCACTTCAAGTTCGTGCACGCCCATCTTACGAATCTTCTCGGCAACCTTGTGGGCAGCGCGTTGCGCCGCGAACGGCGTACTCTTGCGGCTGCCCTTGTAGCCGATTGTTCCCGCTGAATCCCAGGCGATGACCTGCCCGCTGGCATCGGTGATCGTCACAATCGTGTTATTGAAGGATGCATTGATATGGGCAATCGCCTTACCAACATTCCTGCGCACGCGCTTTCGCTTTTCCGCCATATTACTTCCTCAGAATCTTCTTACCCGCAACCGTCTTGCGCGGACCCTTCCGCGTACGGGCGTTGCAACGAGTCCGCTGACCACGAGCCGGCAAACCTCTGCGATGTCGAAGTCCGCGGTAACACATGATGTCCTTGAGACGGCTTACCGACTGCTGAACATACCGCCGCAGCGGACCTTCGATGATGTAGTTGTTCTCGATGTGGCTCGCGACACGAGCCACATCATCGTCCGGAAGATCTTTCGCCCGCGTATCGGGTTGCAGACCAAGTTCCTTGACGATCTTGGCAGCCGTTGTCGGGCCAATCCCGTAGAGATAGGTCAAAGCAATCCCAATCTTCTTCTCGTTGGGGATATCAACTCCGAGTACTCGAGGCATGTATTCCTACCTTCCCTGCCGCTGTTTATGGCGCGGGTTGCTGCTACAAATGACCCGGAGAACGCCGCGCCGCCGCACGATGCGACAGCTTTCACACAGCCTTCGGATGCTTGCTTTTACCTTCATGATCAGTTCCTTGGTCGGCGAAAATTTCTAGCCAACCTCCTTCAGCATTACCTTGCCGAGATCCTCAAATACGGCATCTGGCGCCTGGTCCGCATTGACTTCACACAGCAGTCCACGATCACGGTAGTAATCCAGGACTGGTTCCGTCTGCGCCCGATAGGCCGACAAACGCTGTTCGACGACAGCCTCGTTATCATCCGAGCGATGCACCAGGGCACCCTCGCAATCGTCACATATCTCATCACGGCTAGTGGGCTTGAACTTGATGTGCCAGATGGAGCCACACTGTGAGCATGTCCGACGACCGGTGAGTCGATCGATCAAGCTGCCGTGAGGAACATCGAAGAACACCGCATGTGTGATGCCGCCCGCCGAATCATCGACCGCCCGATCCAACGCAAGCGCTTGTTCGCCCGTGCGGGGAAATCCGTCCAGGATCCACGCATCCGCCGCATCCGGGCGAGCGATACGCTCGACCACCATCTCGACCATCAAGCCATCCGGAACAAGTTTCCCCTCGTCCATGTAGCCCTGCGCCTGACAACCGAGTTCGGTTCCCTGAGAACGATGCTCGCGCAGCATGTCGCCTGTCGAGATATGCAAACAGCCCGACACCCCCGCAAGCTTCTTGGCCTGGGTGCCTTTTCCAGCGCCAGGAGCGCCAAGGAATATTGCGTGGAACGCCGTCATCGTTTTCGTCCCCATCCGCTAGCCCCGCCGCTCTCCTTCATGAAACCCTCGTAATTGCGCATGATCAGAAGGCCATTCAGCTTCTCGACGAGATCGAGAGCCACACCGACCACAATGAGGATCGATGTGCCGCTCATGAAGTAGATCATGGCCGTGTCGAGTTGCCCGAATCCCCCCCTAACGAAGGACGGGAACACGGCAATGACGGTCAAGAAGGTCGCACCAGCCAAGGTGATCCGCACCATCGTGTATTCCAGGAACTCGGCAGTCTTCCTGCCTGGGCGGATCCCCGGGATGAAGGAGCCATGCTCCTTGAGGTTGTCCGCCATCTCCTTGGGCTGGAACATCAGCGATACCCAGAAGAAGGAGAAGAAGAAGATCAACGAGCCGTAACTGGCGATGTACCAGAAACCCGCACCGCCCTGGAATGTGTCCTGGAGCCAGCCCCAGCCCACCGCGCCGCCAATCAATGCGGGGATCATCAAGAGCGCCGAAGCGAAGATGATCGGCATGACACCCGCCTGATTGACCTTGAGCGGCAGGAAGTGCCTCTGGCCACCGTAGACCTTCCGACCTCGCGTCTGCTTCGCCTGCTGGATCGGGATCCTGCGCTGGGCCTTGGTCATGTAGACCACCGCGATCACCGCGATGCCCCATGTCATCAAGAACATCAAGAGCATCTGCCAGGTATCCGTTGTCGACTCCTGCCCACCCATGCTCAAGAAGGACTGCCGCAATGCAGCGACGATCCCGGCCATGATGATCAGCGAAATACCGTTACCAACCCCGTGTTCGGTGATCTGCTCACCTAGCCACATGATGAACAGCGTCCCTGCGGTCAAGCTACACATCACCAAAATGACATAGAAGCCCCAGTACTGCTGAACTTCCGGATAGAGCAAGCCGCCACCGGAAAGAGTGCCGAAGACGACAAAGAACGACTGCACGAGACAGATCGGAATCGTCGCCAGGCGCGTGTATTGGGTTATCTTTCGCTGCCCCGAAGGACCTTCCTTGGAAATCTTCTCCAGCGTCGGCACCACCTTGACCATCAAAGAAAAGATGATGCTCGCCGAAATGTACGGCATGACTCCGAGCGAAAAGATCGTCGCCGACTGGATGCGCGCACCGGTCAGGACATTCATCAAGTCCATGAGCCGACCGTAGGTTCCCTTGCCGGCACTCCCCATCTGCTCGAGGAAGGCCTCTATATTCACTCCGGGCAAGGGAATCGCGAAGCCTATCCGGTAGCAGAACAGGAGCCCCAGGGTGATCAGGATCTTCGACCTGATCTCCTTGATCCGGAACAGATTGGTGAAGGAAACAGCCATCACTCGTCAGCTCTCTGGCTCCTCCTCCTTGTCCGCGTCGTCGGTGCTGCCCGCGTCGTCGGTGCTGCCCGCGTCGTCGGTGCTTGTCACAGCGTCGGTGCTTGCCGCAGCGTCGGTGCTTGCCGCAGCGTCGGTGCTTGCCGCAGCGTCGGTGCTTGCCGC
>CAZIVO010000082.1:10811-16515 GCA_964542765.1 uncultured candidatus Brocadiaceae bacterium
CAGCGTCGGTGCTTGCCGCAGCGTCGGTGCTTGCCGCAGCGTCGGTGCTTGCCGCAGGGGCGACCGCACCACGTTTCGGAGTCGGCTCCGTCTGCCCCTTCCGGACAAACTTGGGACGGTGCTCCTTCTTGGGGATCAGTTCGACAGTTCCACCAGCAGCTTCAATCTTGGCTCGTGCACTTGCGGTGAACGCATCGGCACGCACCGTGAGCTTCTTGGTGATCTCTCCATCACCGAGCACCTTGAACATGTCTCCGAGCTTGTTCTTCGAGGCCAAGCCAGCTGCCAAAACAGCCTGTAGATCAACAGTCGCACCATCATCGAAGCTATCGAGGCTGCTGACATTGATCGTGGTATAGAAGATCTTGAAGTTCTTGTTGTTGAAACCGCGCTTGGGAAGCCGCCGGAACAGGGGCATCTGCCCACCTTCCCAGCCCAACCGACGCGACCAACCAGAGCGAGAGTGAGCGCCCTTGTGCCCACGCCCCGCCGTCTTTCCGTGGCCGGAACCGGTTCCGCGCGCAACCCGCTTGCGAGACTTATTCTTGAGGCCGAGGCCCTTTGCTTCTGAGAGATTCATTCGACACTCACCCCTCGGAGCTTCTGCACATGCTCCTTGTCACGCAGTTGCGACAGCGCATCCATCGTGGCCTTGACCACATTGAGCGCATTGGTCGATCCGTAGTTCTTGGTCAGGATGTCCGTAATCCCGGCCAACTCGACGACCTTGCGCACCGCCTTACCAGCGATCACGCCAGTCCCGGGGGCCGCTGGTATCAGGCGCACACGCGAAGCACAGAAGACACCTTCCACCGAGTGTGGAATGGTGTGGCCTGCACGCGTGACGCGCATCAACCTCTTACGGCCATCCTTGACCGACTTCTCGACAGCACTGGGGACTTCCTTGGCCTTGCCGTAGCCAATCCCAACGAGTCCATTTCGGTTTCCGATGACGGACAGGGCGCTGAAAGAGAATCGTCGACCACCCTTGACAACAGTGGCGGAACGATTGATTTCGATCACATCATCCTCGATCTCTGTGCCCAAGGCTTCTTCGATCGGAACGACGGGATATTGCTTCTTGACCATGTCCTCAGAACTCCAATCCGCCTTCACGAGCGGCTTCGGCCAAGGCCTTGACCCGACCATGAAACTTGAATGAGCCACGATCGAACGCTACCTGGCTGACCCCAGCGCTCTTCGCCCGGGCCGCAATGGCCAAGCCGATCTTGGCCGCGACTTCCATCTTGGTCAGCCCCACAATTTCACCACGCAGGTCCTTGTCACGCGACGATGCCGAAGCGAGGGTGCTACCCTGCCGGTCATCGATAACCTGACAATAGATATTCTTCAGGCTACGAAAGACCGAAAGACGAGGCCTGTTCGGCTTCTCGTGCATCGGCCTACGCGTGCTCAACGCCTTGCGCCTGTGGTGTTGTGACTTTCTCTTCTGCAGATCAACCATCGAATACTCGCTCGGGCTAGACCCTCATCACGCTGCCCCAAAAGCCTTCCCGGCCTTCCGGCGAATCACTTCATCGTCATACTTGATGCCCTTGCCCTTGTAAGGCTCGGGCGGACGGAGTTTGCGGACCTTTGCCGCAAACTGGCCGACTTGTTGTTTGTCGCATCCAGAAATCAAGACTGTCGTCTGATTCGGACACTCGACCGACACGGTGCTCGGAATCGGCAGCGTGACCGGATGGGAGAAACCCAGGTTGAGTTGAATATTCTGTCCCTGGATTTCAGCGCCATAACCGACGCCATTGATCTCGAGCTTGCGCTGGTAGCCATCGGTCACACCGATCACCATGTTCTGGATCAAGGCGCGAGTTGTGCCGAAGAGCGCCTGGGCCAGCCGGTCTCCCTCCTGCCCAAGCTTGCTCACAGTGACCACGCCATCGCCCACCTCGACCGCTACTTCAGGCCGAACCGAGAGGCTCATCTCGCCCTTGGGACCCTTCACGGAGAAACTGCTGCCACTCAGGGAAGCGGTCACACCCGAAGGCACCTGGACTGGTAATTTGCCGATTCTAGACATGCTTCACTCCTACTCGACGGTGCACAAAACCTCGCCGCCGACATTCTTCTCCCGGCATTCCCGGTCCGATAGCACGCCAACATTCGTCGACACAACAGAGATGCCAAGCCCCTCAAGTGGGCGCGGCAACTCCTCAATGCTCCGGTATCGACGACAGCCTGGTTTGCTGTAGCGCTGGATCTTCCGGATCACGTCCTCACCCTCAGGCCCGTACTTGAGAGCCACTTTCAACATGCTCTTCGGGCCTGCCGTGTGGACCTCGTATCCCTCGATGTAACCCTCGCGCTTGAGGACATCGAGGATGGACACCTTGAGTCGGCTACCCGGGACCATGCAGGACCCGGAACGAACGCCCAAGGCATTGCGAATCCGGGTGAGGAGGTCAGCGATAGGGTCGGTCATCATGGTTGGTTATTCTCCTCGCTCACCAGGAAGCCTTGCGCACGCCGGGGATCTCGCCTTGCAAGGCAAGCGTCCGGAAACAAATACGGCAAATGCCAAACTTGCGGTAAAAGGCACGCGGACGCCCACACAGCTGACACCGGCTGTACGCACGGGTCGAAAACTTGGGTTTCCGCTTCGCCTTGGCAATCAAGCACTTCTTGGCCATCGTTACTGTCTCTGCCTCACTTCTTGAATGGCATGCCCAGACTCGACAGGAGGGCATACCCCTCTTCATCGGTCTCGGCAGTGGTCACGAACGTGATGTTCATGCCTTGGATGAACTCGACCTTGTCGAGAATGATTTCGGGAAAGACACTCTGTTCGGAGAGTCCCATCGTGTAGTTACCCCGACCATCAAGCTTCGCGGATAGACCACGGAAGTCACGGATACGCGGCACAGCCAACGCGACAAGGCGATCGAGGAACTCCCACATCCGGTCCCCGCGCAAAGTCACCGAGCATCCGATTGCATAGCCCTCGCGAAGTTTGAAACCCGCAACCGATTTGCGAGCCTTGGTGATGACAGGTCTCTGACCAGCGATCACACCGAGTTCTCGCACGGCATGGTCAATCCGATTCTTGTTCTCAAGCGCGCGGCCAACGCCCATGTTCAGCACAATCTTCTGGAGTTGCGGGATCATCATCGGATTCGAGTAGCCGAACTGCTCGCGCAAGGCAGGCGCAATCTCGGCACGGTATTTCTCAAGCATCCGTGGCGCAGGCTTCTCGGCCTTTGGTTTTGCTGTCTTGGTGTCTGTCACCTCAAGGCTCCTCGATCTCAATCAAACTTGGTTCCACAGGGGACACCGATGCGAACACGTTTGCCATCGATACGCTCGACGCGAACCCGCACACCCTTACCAGCCTTCTCGCTGTAGAGCTGAACATTGCTGATATCGATCGGGAACTCCTTGCGTACCCGGCCACCATCCGCGCTCTGCTGAGCCTGCTTGAGATGCTTCCAGCGCATGTTCACATCCTTGACGATAACCCTCTCCTCCTCACGGAGGACCTGCAGGACCTCGCGAGGCGTGTTGGAGCAGTCGGCCCCAGCAATGATGACGACCTTGTCGCCCTTCTTGACACGAAGCCTGGACATCAGACCACATCCTCCGCAAGGGACACGATCTTCATGAAGTTCCGGTCTCTCAATTCCCGTGCAACAGCACCGAAGATGCGAGTTCCTTTGGGGTTGCCATCCTTGTCAACGACGACCAGCGCATTGCGATCGAAGCGAATGTAAGACCCATCGCCGCGGCGCACGTTGTGCGCTGTACGGACAACCACTCCACGCACCAATTCGCCTGACTTGACCTCACCATTGGGCAGGGCCTTCTTGACCGTCGCCACGATAACGTCTCCGAGCGAAGCATACCGACGACGACTACCGCCGAGCACCTTGATGCACTGAACCCTCTTCGCACCGCTGTTATCAGCAACGTCAAGCATGGTCTGCTCCTGGATCATGCCTCGACTCCCTCGCCCTTGCGGACAATACGGGTGAGACGCCAGCGCTTCAGCTTGGACAGAGGCCGGATCGCCGTCAACTCGACAACATCACCCAAGCCAGCCTCGTTGTTTTCGTCGTGAGCATGCACCTTGGTGCGACGACGGAGGAACTTGTCGTACATCCGATGCCTGACCACGCGCTCGACCTCCACCGTGATGGTCTTGTCCCTCTTGTCGGAGGTAACCTTGCCGACCTGGGTCTTGCGCGCTCTCCGTTGATTATTGGTATCGCTCATCTCCCGCCTCACTCAGCACTCTCGGTTTTTTGTTCCTTGCTCTCGGCAATCTCTCGCTCACGCAGGATCGTCTTGATGCGGGCAATATCCCGACGGATCTCCTGAAATCTCGATGTCCTCGCAACCTCTTCCGAGGCTGCCCGAAACTTCAGGCCGAACTGCTCTTTCTGAAGAGCTTGAAGATCGAGGGACAGCTCCCGTGAATCCTTGCCGCGAATCTCGCTCACCTGCATCAGATAGACCTCCGCCGGATGAGCCTTACCTTGACCGGTAGCTTGTGCGCAACACGGTTGAAAGCCAGACGAGCCTGCTCTTCCGTGCAGCCTCCGAGCTCGTAGAGCACTGTCCCCGGCTTCACTACAGCAGCCCAGAAGTCGACATCGCCCTTGCCCTTGCCCTGGCGACTCTCAGCAGGCTTCTTGGATATGGGCTTGTCCGGAAAGATCCGGATCCAGAGTTTTGCTTCGGGAGCATTCCGCGAACAGGCAATACGCCCAGCCTCGATCACCCGGGCCGAAATCCAGCCCGGCTCCAGAGACTGCAAACCGTACTCACCGAAATCAACCCGATTGCAACGCGTCGCGACGCCGCGGATGCGGCCCCGTTGCTGCTTGCGATGCTTGACTCGCTTTGGCATCAACATGGTGTCACAGCCTCTCCGCCTGCCGCTCCGCGCGGGTTCTCACGGGCAAAAGACCTTGGGTGGTCTCTCCCGGTCCGTATTCGCCTTTGAAGATCCAAACCTTCACACCGATCGTTCCATAACCGGTCTTGGACACGCAGGTGCCGTAATCGAGCTTGGCGCGAAGAGTCGTGCATGGGATACGCCCACGCCGGACCTCACCAACGCGCGCCATCTCTGCACCCTGCAGTCGACCAGCCACCATGATCTTGATTCCCAATGCGCCTGCCGCCATCGAAGTCTCCGCGGCCTTCTTCAGGGCGCGACGGTAGTTCATCCGCTTGCTGAGCATCTCGGCCAGCGACTCGGCCACCAGCGCCGACTCGAGTTCCGGCCGATGGATTTCCATGATCTTCATCCGCACAGCCTTGCCCGTCAGCTTCTCGAGATCCTCGCGGAACTTGTCGACCTTTGCGCCCTTCTTGCCAATCAGGATGCCAGGTCGCGCGGTGTGGAGGAAAACGGTGATCACCTCGCCAGCGCGCTCGATCTCGACCCTGGGGATCGCTGCAAACGCCCAGTTGTCCCTGATGAAGCGGCGGATCATCTGATCCTCCACCAAGAACTTGCTGAAATCCTTCTTGTTCGCGTACCAGCGCGAACGCCAAGGCTCGGTGATGGCAATTCGAAATCCGGTGGGATGGGTTTTCTGCCCCATGATTACTCGTCCTCCTCCTTTTTCGGAGCCGGCTTCTTCTTCGCGGGAGCCTTCTTTGCCGCAGCCTTCTTTGCTGGAGCCTTCTTTGCTGGAGCCTTCTTTGCTGCAGCCTTCTTTGCTGGAGCCTTCTTTGC
>CAZIVO010000083.1:0-16434 GCA_964542765.1 uncultured candidatus Brocadiaceae bacterium
ATCGAAAAAGCAACCCACCTGGCGAAGGTCATGGTCTGCGAACTCGGGATGAGCGATAAGGTCGGGCCAATCCGTAACTCCGTGGAGCAAGAAAACCCGCTCCTCGGAAAAAGCTTTAAAATGGCGGCAGATGTTTCTCCGCAAACCCTGGAACTGATCGATCAGGAAGTCGGATCCATCGTGCGCAGCCAATACGAACGAGCACGCGATCTGATCAATGAACATCGCGACAAGCTCGCCCTGGTAGCCGAAGGCTTGCTCAAGTACGAAACCATCACCGGAGAAGAAGTCTCAGCCGTCATGCGCGGAGATACCATCGAAGGTCTCCGTGCAGCCGAAGAACGTCGGAATCAGGAACAGGCAGCCAGACCCGAACCCACCGAGCAAGAAGACCCGGACCTGTCAGGCGCTGAAGGGCTAGCTCATCCCTAGCCGCACATCCACACCTCGCTTCAGTGAAGACCTCGCCGATCCAGGGCGGCAGGGAGAGCAGGCGAATCTTCGCTGGGCATTGGCTTCGGGGCAGGTCATGATCGGGCCCGAATGATCACCGTGATCCGAGCACCGAGCGGGCGCCAGTTGAATGTGGGAGACGGCGTGACGCGACTCATGGGGATCGTCAACGTCACCCCGGACTCCTTTTCCGATGGCGGGCAGTTCATCACCCCTCAGACAGCTGCTGCCCACGCCTGTGCAATGGTGGAAGCCGGTGCCGCCGTCATCGACATCGGTGGAGAAAGTACCCGACCCGGGCATGATCCCGTACCCGCCGAAGAACAGTTGCGCAGGATCCTGCCGGTGCTCGAGGCGATCCGACCTCAAACCGATATTCCTATCTCCATCGATACGACCCTGGCGAGCGTGGCCGAACGCACGCTCGATGCCGGTGCTGATTGGATCAATGACACAACGGGACTCGGTGGCGATCCTGAACTCGCTCCTCTGGTAGCCGAGCGCGGATGTCCGCTGATCCTGATGCATCGCTTCCAACCGCCACGCAGACCGAATATGAACCCGGATCCCAAGGGAATGATCGGCCAGTTGATCGCAGGCCTGAGCCTCAGCATGGAACTGGCAACTGCGGCAGGGATCGAGTCCGAGCAGATCCTCTTGGACCCTGGGATAGGATTCGGCACACTTGGCCCAGACAATCCAGTCATTCTGGCCAACCTCGATTCTTTGAGACATCTACAGCGACCCCTGGTAGTGGGCCCCTCACGTAAAAGCTTCATCGGAGATCTGACGGGCCGGGACGTGAGTCAGCGCGTCTACGGCACGGCAGCGACCGTGACTGCGGCAATTCTCGCCGGTGTAGAAATCCTGCGCGTACACGACATCGCCGAAATGCACGATGTCGCCCTGGTCGCGGACGCCATCCGAGCAGGGGGCGTCACCTGAGCCATGGGTGGAATCCTGAAGATGATTCTTGAGATCACGGTCTTCTCGATCGGAATCTACCTGATTCTTCGTTTCCTGAGGCGGACACGTGGATCGGGAGTCATTCGCGGACTGACTCTCCTCCTCGGCGGTGGCGTCGTTGCCTTCTACGTGATGATCGAGGCCCTCGAACTGGCACGACTTCAGGTTGTCTTCGAGGCGATCGCTGCCTGGGTCGTGATCGGCCTCATCGTCATCTTCCAACCCGAGATTCGCCGGGCCATCGTGCACCTGGGCGATTCACCGATTTTCAAACGCTTCCTCAAAGGGGAAACACACACTCTGCAGCGCTTGTTGCGATCCGTCTCGCGCATGAGCAAGGACCGGGTTGGAGCGCTCATTGCCATCGAGCGAGAGGGGTCCCTCGCCAATATGGCCGAGACCGGGAGCAGGCTCGATGCCGAGATCAACTCCTACCTGATCGAAGCCATCTTCCACCCCGGCAGCCCACTGCACGATGGCGCCATCGTGATTCGGGGTGACCGCATCGTTGCTGCCGGATGTGTCCTCCCTGTCAGCCACAGCCCCAACCTCGACAAGCGGCTGGGGACTCGCCACCGGGCCGCAGTCGGCCTGACCGAGGAAACCGATGCGCTCACTTTGGTAGTCTCCGAGGAGACCGGCAAGATCTCTGCGGCAATCGGCGGGAGCCTTCGCCAGAACCTCTCCCTCGAAAGTCTGGAACAAACTGTCGAAGAAAACCTGGGGCTACGATGAACGCCAAGAACGCCCCGGAAACACCTCCCTCCATGAAGCCCACAGGGACACGCCCCGGTGGACCCAGGACTCCGAGGGGAAAGGCCTCCGAGACGGACAGCTTTTGGGGAAGCTTCCTCTCAGATCCATGGCGGAAGGCCGCCTCCGTAGGCCTTGGCTTCCTGCTCTGGCTCTTGCTGGACAGCCAAGTCCGCAGATCGATCATGGTCGAACTGCGACTTGAGTCCATCGATGTCAGCATATCCGTGGCACGAGAGCGCAGTGGCGACACTCTCGATTTCCGCTTCCCCTCAATGGATTTCACCGTCCTGCGATTCGAGGACAGCACCAAGCAGGAAGAAGCTCGCCAGATCACGCTCTCTCTCAGTGGTCCTTCGCACCAGATCCAAAGGATCGACGAGAACCCGCTCTTCTATATCGAACCGCCGGTGAACGAACTCGCCAATGGGTACGAGTTCGATGTAAGAGACATACGCGCTCACAACCCAGACCATCAAAGCCTGATCGATGACATGAAGCCTCGGCGAATCAAAGTCGTCATGGAGCCCAATGCCGAGAAGGAGTTCGTCCTGTCCGTGGGCAATGTCACCTTCGACATGGACCTGACTCGTGAGCCGAACTTCAAGGATCGGATCGAGGAGGAAAAGATTCGTTTCATTCCGAATCTGATCAAACTGCACGGGACTGCGACCAGCCTCGACACCCTCAATCCAGCAAGCCCGATCTTCCATGCCGATCTACGCCGCTACGCCAAGAGCGGAAATCTCGAAGCGCGTGTTCGTCTCGTCCTCCGCGACGATTTGAAAAATATCCGAGTCGACCCCGAAGCCCCCTTCGCAGATATCACTCTGCGCCCGGACTACGTCCTGTTCGACCTCCAGTTACCGGTGACCCTGTCTCACGCAAATCCCGCCGACAAGGGGAAGTGGGAAACCCAACAAGAGATGGTCGGTTTCAAGCTGAACGCCGCCGGCGCGGTCGAAAACGAACTCAGCTCGAAAGACCCGGCCGCCCAGCAACAGTGGATCGAGAGAAATGCGCTGCTCTATGCGGTCGTTCCGGCCAATGCCGATCCCAAAGAAACCCCGGTGCCCGCCATCTTGAAGTTCCACAATCCTGACTACCAAGAAGGCAAGGATTACCGCTTCGAACAGCCGCAGGTATATATCCGTCCCAAGGGCGAGAAATGACCGCTCCGACAGGGCCCGTACGCTTCGGGACAGACGGAATCCGTGGCCCCTCTGGCGCGCCCCCGCTCGACCCTGAGACTCTCAGCAAGATCGGAGCAGCCTTGGGCATCTGGCTGGAAGGAGAAGGTCCTGAGCGCAAGCAGGTCCTCCTGGGCGACGATGGAAGAAGTTCTGCAGGAGCCATCCGCACCGCTCTCGCCCGAGGCCTTGCAGCCACCGAAACCATCATTGTCGACGTGGGTCTCATCACGACTCCGGCGCTTGCCCATCTGGTCCGCACTGGACGCTTCACTGCGGGCATCATGATCAGCGCTTCGCACAACCCAGCCACCGACAACGGCATCAAGTTCTTCGCCGCGAATGGTGCAAAGCTATCCGATGAGAGCGAACAAGAACTCGAACAACTGATCCCCAGCATGGAGGTTGCAGGTGTTGGCGAGCCTCCCATACACACGCGCCCGGAACTCGTTGGCGGCTACGAAGATTACCTGGGCAATCTATTCATGGATCTGGATCTGACCGGCATGAACATTGTCGTCGACGCAGCCAATGGCAGCGGTTCGGATCTCGCTCCTCGAATACTGAGACGATTCGGAGCTGAAGTTGTAACTACAGGCTGCGCGCCTGACGGCTCAAACATCAATGATGGCGTCGGCGCTCTTCATCCCCAATCCATCATTGAGTTGGTGCGTGAGCACAAGGCCATCCTCGGCATCTGTCTCGACGGTGATGGCGACAGGGGTATTTTCGTCGATGACTCAGGCGTGGTACGTGATGGCGACGAAACCATGCTGGTGATGGCGCTCGCCCTGAAGGCCAAGGGCATGCTGGCCAAGGACACAGTCGTTGCGACCATCATGAGCAACCTCGGCCTTGTCAAAGCATGCGAGAAGCATGGCCTGCACATGGAAATCACGCCTGTTGGTGATCGCCATGTCGCCGAAGCCATGCGCAACCACGGCTTTGACCTCGGTGGCGAACAATCCGGGCACATCATCTTCTCGAGTGACGGCGCCCTGACCGGCGACGGCTTGTTCACCGCCCTCCAACTCCTCTCCCTTCCCAGCATCCGAGAACATGGGAGCGCGCGGCTTTTCGACGGCTTCATCCGCTACCCACAGGTTTTGATCAATGTCGAGATCGCCTCAAAACCAGACCTCGAGACGCTCGGACCCGTGCAGACGGCAGTTTCTGACTCCGAAAAGAAACTGGCTGGCGATGGACGCATAGTATTGCGTTACTCCGGGACCGAGAATCTCTGTCGGATCATGATCGAGGGCCCCGAAGAGGATGTCATCCGCATGCACGCTCAAGCTATCGCTAACGCCGTACGCCACGAGATAGGGGCATGAGCATAGCACTGGCACTCTGCGCAAGCCCCGGACCCTGCTCTTGCGCACTCAGAGTAGCGGATGGCAGCCTGCACGAAGGCGAGTCCGCGAGTGGCAGCGGCATGGCAGTCATCGTCGAGAACCTATTCACCATGGCCAAACTCTCACCTCAAGACCTGGAGGAAGTGAGGGTCGACCTCGGACCAGGCTCATACACGGGCCTGCGCGTTGCCGTCACATTCGCGCGAACCCTGAATGAATTCCATCGAGCGGACGTGCTCACATGCTCGAGCCTGGAGTTGCACGCCGTCGCTGCCTGGAGCCATGGGCTGGTGCCGGAAGAGGCAACGATACGTCCCGTGCTCGACGCCAGAAGACATCGCTTCCACCATGCCGCCTTCAAGCTGGGCGAGACCTTGAACATTGAGCTCGCGCCTCGCGCAACAACAGCCGAGGAGTTATGGGACAGCATCGCCGAAGGAGATGCTGTCTTGGCGCCGGAAGAACTCCATCCAAAGCTCGAAGAGGCTGTCTCCTCGCGAGGGGCCACCCTACACGCGACACCGGAAATCAAGGCATCGCTCTTGTTCCATGCAGCGCTCGCACCTCGACCTACCGCCAGCGACGAGCTCGAACCCCTCTACCTGATGCAATCCTACGCGGAATGAATCCGGCGGAGACATTCTGACCGTACATGAAAAAGCCCGCCGCGACCGGCGGGCTGATTCACTGCGGACGAGGTGTCCGCGACTCGCGCCTACAGATCTTGAGGCTTGAGAGTCTTACGGTTGTTGGCCGTCGCACGCGCTTCTGCCGCGGCGATCATTCCACGAACCGCAGCGTCGAGCGCTCCGTAAAACTCGGAGGAAACGTTGCAGCTCTTAACAGCGGCCTTCGTCCGTGCCTTCGAGATGATCAGGTCGCCTGTCTTCTTATTTGCCATAATCGTGATCCTTGGTGAGGGTATTGATGCTGCCGAACAGGCACCCCCTCGGCACCGTCGGCGAAGTGGTAGCGAAGTTTCACGACCGTCCGGACCCTGTCAATAGCGAAACCCGCCAAAAACCGTCTAAAACGGCATTTTGGAGCGAAATAGCATCATTTTCAGGCCACTGTGGAAGACGAAAGTGCCCTCCCGGGCGGCTAATATCTATGACATGGTAAGGGAGCACTCCGTTTGAAACCTCGAAAGATTCTCATCCTGTTCGTGTGCTTCATCGCTGCTCTGACCATTTCAACCTACGTCATCATGGCCCATACAGGAGCCAGTCGACTCCTCGCGCGCAGAGCACTCGCCGACTTTATCCACGGCAACTTCGAACTGAGCGATGCGACCTTTGACCCGACAACCGGTCGCGCGACCCTGACCGACTTTCAACTCTCTCATCCACAAAGCGGAAGAGAGCCCCTCCTCCTGGTGGAACATGCGGCAGTCGGTATCAACACGAATCCACTCGGCCAAGAAAGCCGCGTGCGTCACGTCGACATCCGTAACCTGCAACTGAATCTCGATCTCGTTCGGGACAAGACTCTGAATCTCGACCAGATCATCCGCTCACCACAATCGGAAGGCAAAAGCTCGGCGGCTTACCCAACGATCAGCATCTCCCATTCCCGGGTGATACTCCGCTTCGCCAAGGAGGCCAAGCCTCTGGATTTCTCGGCCGTTGATCTGGCTCTCTTCCCCGAGGAACCCGGCAGCGCACGCATGATTCTCTCAGGCACGATGCGCAGTCGAGAAGGGTATGTGCTGGCGGTATCGGGGAGTGCAGATCTCGACAAGCGAACCTTTCGCGCGCGGATGACAACAACGGACGTCGAACTTATCCCCAAACTTGCGCGCGACTACAGTCCGTCTCTCGCTGATTATCTTCAAAGCGCGCGCTTCTCCGGACAGGCATCGAAGATCTCGTTCTGGATCGAATATCCAGGGGGAGCTGAAGGGCAAATAACAGCCGGTGTCACGGCCGATGTAACCCAACTCACCTGTGCCATTCCCGAACTTCCTTATCCGCTGCATAGCGCACAAGGAAGCGTCGCAGCGTCCACCACCAACAACGGCGCCGTCCAGTTCCAGTTGCGAGACGATGTCGGGGAGCGATCGCTCGATATCCGCGGAGATTTCCTTGAATGTGCCTCGGAGTCGCCACAGGCGACTGTCCGAATCTCTGGAAAAAACATCGAGGTCGATGAAACACTCGCCCGGGCACTACACGAACAACCGCGGGGGCGTCAGGTGTGGGACGCATTCGATCCGACAGCCGGTCACGTAGATGTCGAGATCCAGATCGACAATGAGCAGGGCCTGAAAAACCCACAGTTGTCGTTGGACCTGACGTTGCGCGGAGTGAGGACTTCATTTCATGGCTTCGCATCACAAAATCTCCAGCGCAAGATCGGCTTTCCCTATCCGATTGAGATCGAGGGAAAAGTCCAGCTACGCCCAGGACGCCTCCATCTACACGACCTGAAAGCTACGCGACGCGACGGTGCTCGCATGACAATCCGCGGATCCGTGGTCGGCAGCGCACCAGAAACCCCGGGCGTCAGCCTCGAAATTGCTGCCGAAAACGTACTGTTCTCTGAGGATCTGCAAAATGCTCTGGCCGCATTCAGCCCTGCGGGACACACGGTCTATCGTGACTACCAGCCTGAAGGTCGAATCAACCTGAACGCCAAGCTCAACCGCCCGAAAGGATCCTCTGAGACGAGCTATGACATCGTCATTCGGCCGCAAACATGCAGCGCATCTTTTTCTGAATTCCCATATCGAATCCACGATCTGCAGGGACTGGTCAGAGTCACGGATTCGGGTTCCACCGTCGATCTGAAGGGCCACCACGCTGAAACAACCGTCTCCATGAAGAGTCGGCTCGCTGCAGCACCCAACAGCGGCGCACTCCGAAACGAGATCTGGCTGGAAGCCAAGGGGATACCTCTCGACAAGGACATCCGGCTGGCAACAACGAAGCTGGGACTGGACAAGATCTGGGCGACTCTAGCACCCACTGGCCAGGCGGACTGCCGGATGACCATGTGGCATGTCCAAGGGGATAAAGCACCTCACTACGATCTGTCCATCGACTTTCGCAACGGCACCGCCCGCTTCGACAGATTCCCCCTGCCAATCCACGATTTGCGTGGTCAGATCGCCATTCACGGCAATCCCACCATGTGGCGCGTCGACATCGGCATGCTCCGCGGCGGGATCGAGAATGGGCCAAACTCCAAGCCGGCATCGATCCTGGTGAACGGCAGCATCATCAAGGAGGGAGATCGTAGATCGGAGGATCTGACCGCGATTGCCCAAGGCCTTGAACTCAACAGCCGCCTGGCAAAAGCGCTCGATCATGGGGATCTCTTCGGGCAAGAAGCATGGGATGTCCTGGCTCCATCAGGATCGGTCGACATCGTGATCCTCGATCGCAAACGTATGGAAGACCCAGAAGCCGAACTCCGGCTCCGCCTTCGCCTGGTCGATGTCACATCTCTAGCTTCAATTCTGCCAGCACCAGCAACAAGACTGATGGGCGAGGTCACGGTCGAGGACGGCAAGGCGAAGTTCAGCGAAATCACCGGGTTTCTCGGCGAAACCGAAGTCATCTGCAGGTCGGGATCGATCAAGCACGAAGGAGGATTTTCGGAGATCAAGGCCACGATCAATGCAGAGAACCTCCCTGTGGACGACAAGTTGGGGAATCTCATGACCGGACCGATGCGCTCCGTCTACCTCGATCGAAAGATGCAAGGAGCCGTGGCCATCAAGAACCTGGAGTTCGCCTATCGCTTCCCCGACGAGGGAGAGGATTTCGAGGTCAACATCCAAGGGGAACTCATCGCCAAGAACCTGAGCATGGATCTGGCCGTTCCGATCACGAACCTCAACGGTTACTGGAAAGATATAAGCGCCCACTTCACACCAGCGGGTGGACCTGTCACCGGACGCCTCGATGACGTCTCCTGCACCGTCCTCGGACATCATGCTGGCAGCATCTTCGCCGATTTCCGCGCTGACCCGGGCAAGATCTCCTTCGACATCAAGGACCTGCGACTCCACGGAGGCCATGTCAAGACCTCGAAGCCCAAGCCCGGCGAAGAGCTCAAGCCGGCCATCACCTACAACATCAAAGATAGCGATGGCGGACCCAGCGATAGTGGCGAACTCAACCTGAGCCTGGAGTGGTCTGACATGGGCTTGAGGGAATTCCTGCACGCCTGTGGTCAAACGCCACAGGAACTCCGGGGGACCATGTCGGGTGGACTGACCTTGACCATCCCCCCGGAAAACAGCTTGGTCAACCTGGCGGGCAGGGGGAATTTAAAGATCCAAAAGGGAAACCTTGGTCTGGTGCCCATGTTCTCGGCCATCTACGACTTCCTCGCGCCCAAGAAACGCCCACGATTCACCGGAGCAGATGTCGCGCTCGAATTCGGCAAAGGAAACATCGACATCCAGAAACTCGAGATCACATCCCCCCTGGTCACCGTGACTGGTAAGGGAGGGGTGAGTATGGACGGCTACGTGGACATGGTCATGTCCTTTCCCAGCATGCTCGGTTCCTCACCGGACTGGCTCGTCCTGCCAACGTTCTGGCGCATACTGACCGATCAGGTTGTGCGCTTCCACATCTTTGGCTGGCCTCACGATCTACGAACTCGCCCGCGATGGCTCTGGCAAGGGAAGCCAAACCGCCCATCGATCCACCCCATCGCCCCAAGGAGAAAGGGAGCATGAACGACCTGCATGCCGTCATCATGGCCGGTGGATCAGGGCAGCGCTTCTGGCCGGCGAGTCGACAAAGTCGGCCAAAGCAATTCCTGCCTCTGGCTCACGGCAAAGCCTTGCTCACTGCCGCCGTCGACCGCGCCATCGCTGTAGCCGGTGAAGAGCGAACCTGGATCGTTATCGACGCCGAGCAAGCAAAACGAATTCACGAAGTTGTCGAAAACTTCTCCAAAGAACGCGTCATCATTGAGCCTGAAGGGCGAAACACCGCATCGTGCGTGGCGCTAGCAACAGCTTGGATCGACTCCTTGCATCCAGGCTCCACGCTTGCATTCCTGCCAGCTGACCATCTGATCGAACCGATCGAGTCATTCCGGCAGATGATCGAACGCAGCCTGGCGATCGTCAAAGACAACGAGACCATCGCGATCTTCGGAATCGAACCTACAAGGCCTTCGACCCAGTATGGTTATGCCAAGTGTGCCGAACTCCTCGATGACCTCACTCCCCCGGCCTATCACGTCGAGCAGTTCATCGAAAAGCCCGATCACGAAACCGCCGAGCAACTCCTCGATACCGGAACAGTCCTGTGGAACAGCGGCATCTTCGTCGCCACCACGATCGGCTTGCTGTCCGCGATGGATGCACATGCTCCCAAACTCGCAGACTGCACACGCAAGATGCGAAAATCGGCCCTCGAAGGTGATACCGAAGCCCTGGCAACCGCCTTTCGTGAAATGCCGCGCAGCAGCATCGATACCGAGCTCGTGGAAAAGGCATCAAGAATCATTGCCATCCGCGCAGATGTCCTCTGGGAAGATCTCGGTTCCTTCCTGACGCTCAAATCAGTTTCCCCGCCCGACCCAGACGGTAACGTGGTCTTCCTTCGCTCCGCGGCCGGCGCCTTCCTGGAAGATTCCCACAACTGCGTGATCTACGGCGAGGGGCCACGCCAGACAGTCCTGTTTGGAGTCGATGACCTCATCATCGCCTCCATCGGCGAGATCACCATGATCTGCCCCAAGGACCGAGCTCATGAAATAGGCCATCTGGTGGCGAGGCTGAGAGAAGAGGGCCATGAGGACCTGCTGTGAGCGGCCACCGACGACGGATTCTGGCGGTCGATTTCGGTGATCGTCGAACCGGAGTAGCAACCACTGATCACACTGGCGCCGTGGTCCTGCCTTTACCTGTCATCCTCGCCAGCGCCGACGATGAATGTGCCCGCAGCATCATCGCCCTGGCGACCGAGCGCGAAACAGAGATCATTGTCGTCGGTCTACCACTCGATCGAGACGGCGATATCGGGCCGCGAGCAAAGCGCACGCTGAAATTCGTGAAGACCCTGGAGAAGCTAGCTCCGTGCGAGGTGGTCACCGTCGACGAAACCCACACAACCGATGAGGCGCACGAGCGCCTGAAGCGCGGGGGGCTGAAAGCCGCTCAACGCAAAAAGATTGCCGACAGTGTTGCCGCCATCGTGATCCTCGAGCGCTACCAATCCTCTCCGGCATGACCGAATGGATCTTCTTCCACAATCCGGCTGCCTGTAGTGCGCCGCTGAGCTTGGGGGTCGAGAACCTGAATGCGAGACGGGTCTTGTCTACAGGTCGGAAGGAATCGCCAGGGGTCGACGTCCACGCCTGGACGAGAGCGCAAGCCCGACAAGCCCGGTCCCTACCAGCAACAAGGTGGCAGGCTCCGGCACCGGATTGCCACTCGGTTCCTCCCTCTCACCATCGGCCTGCTCGGCGCTGGGCGGTTTCGCAACATCCTGCGGGAGGGCAGAATCCTGATAGCTGACAATGCTTGATTCGAGCGAAATGGCATCCACTTCTGGCAGTGGTTCCAGAGGTGAATAGGCCAAGAGCAAGATGATGCTCAGATGCAGCACGGCGGCCTCTTGTTGGTTAATCCCAGATGGTTGAGGTGTGAGGAGTGAGGTGTGAGCGTTGGCAGGGATTACGCCCGAGCGGTGGGAAGTACCTAAGAGTACCCCACCATGGCAACAAGGCAACCCCCACCACTTCGACCAAGACTTGCGGTTCACCGCTATACGGGGGTAATCTGACCCCTGTCCGGTCCCCGGGTGACCGCCGGCAGGCAAACAACGCCTGCGGGAGGAAAGTCCGGGCTCCACAGGGCAGGGTGGTGGGTAACGCCCACCGATCGAGAGACCAGGGAAAGTGCCACAGAAATAACACCGCCGGCCGGCCAGATCATCTGGCGACGGTAAGGGTGAAATGGTGAGGTAAGAGCTCACCGCAGAGCGGGAAACCGCGCTGGCAAGGCAAACCCCACCCGGAGAAAGACTGAATAGGAGAGTCGCGCTGCCCGCGCCCAGGCTCTCGGGTAGGTCGTTGGAGGGTGTCTGCGAGGACACCCCTAGAGAAATGGTCACCGCTGCCATGTTGCAGCACCAGAACCCGGCTTACGGGGATCGGACTTCTTTCACCTCTGTTGGCGGCTACCACACGGTGTGGGCGATCGACACCAGCCTCGGTGCGATGGTGGTTACACGCCCACCGTGTTCTCCTTCGCCGTAGCACCTCGGCACAGCCGGGAACCTCGCTCTCTCGGCGATGACAGCGCCGATATCCCCCATCGGATGGGACAGGTTGCGCCGGTGCCGGATAAGGCTAACCGTATCGGGGTTTATGAGCCCGGATCCTGGCCGCCTTGGCAAGGATCGCACGGGCATCGGCCTTCCATCCGGAATCCAGACCGCCACGATAGGACCGAAAACATCGCAACAAAGAAACCTTGGAGAAACCGCCGGGCAAGGATGAAGCCAAACCCGCCAGGTCTTTGATGATCCAGCGGCGATGACGCCAGCGCGGACGGAAAACCCTCTCGACATCGATGAACCAGGGTTCGCTTTCACCACTCAGTTCGGTCACGAAGAGGTGATCCCAGTAGAGATCCCTGAACACCAGACCCTGACCGTGCAGCCTTCGCACCATGGGAGCGACGACTTCGATGCAGTAGTCCTCGGCTTGACGCATGGCGAAGGGGTCATGACGAACCTGCGACAGGAAGGCTCCCATGGGCCGGCCAGGCACAGCCGAGCATGCCACCATGCTGGCACCATCGCATTCCGCAATGCAAACCCGCGACGGCACCTTGAAACCGCGGCGAGCAAGGTCTGCAAGCCAGAACCACTCCCGCTGCGCACCACGGCCCAAACGCCACTTTCGAAAAACAAAGTCTCCGTCCGGCCCCATGAACATCGTCACACGCCGACGCGGTGTACAACGAACCGTACGGCCACGCGAATCGAGGATCGCATCTTTGGCCTCCCGATAATCGAGCCGGTCGATGAGTTCAGAGGAGACCCCGGATTCCCAGCGAATCGTCAAGGCTCAGATCTCCACTCTCCTAGCCATCGGCCAAACCGGCCAGCATCCCGGCTATCCGAACTTCTTCTTGCGAACGCGCTGGATGATCTTCGCGGTCGAATGGTTCTTCTTGTCACCAACAAAGACAGCCTTGATCCCAAGCTCCTTGACGGAACCCCGCTCAGGGATCGTTCGAGCACTGTAATCCGTGCCCTTGGCATAGAAGTCGGGACGTAGCAGTTGCAAGATCTCATCCGCTGTCTCCTCCGAGAAGCAGGTGACGTAATCAACCACCCAGAGAGCCGAGAGGAGTTCCATGCGCTCAGCCATCGGAATGATCGGGTGTCCCTTCCCCTTCACGCGTTCCGCAGACTTGTCACTGTTGACCGCAACGATGAGGTAATCCCCACGCGCGCGAGCATCTTCGAGAAAACGGACATGCCCAACATGAAGGAGATCGAAGACCCCGTTGGCCATTACGATCGTCTTACCCTGCGACTGCAATCCTTCGAGGATCGTACGCAGACCCGAACTGTCGGCAAAAACCTTGTCCTTTGACTGCACCTTACGTGGAACAACGACCACCGAATCTCCTCTCTAGAGTCAGAACGAACTTGAAGTCTGGAGGATAGCGAACCAAACGCCGTGTGGCGAGGACGCCCTTTCTCTTGTCTCGGAGCTAATCGTCCCGGATTCGGGAGATGCGCTCCATGATCGCGCTCGTGCTACGGCCCTCGACCAGCGGAACGAGAACCACCTGGCCACCGTTCGACTCCACCCATTCACGCCCAACAACCCCCTTGTCCCTCCAGTCCTCACCCTTCACCAGCACCTGAGGGGTCACTTTCTTGATAAGTTCCAAGGGCGTGTCTTCATCAAATGACACGACAAAGTCCACTGACTGCAATGCCGCAACCACGGCCATCCGGTCGGCCAGTGGGTTCACAGGTCGCCCGGAGCCCTTCTCCTGTCGCCGAACACTGGCATCCGAGTTGACGGCCACCATCAGCACATCCCCGTAGCTACGCGCACGTTCAAGATATTCCGTATGTCCGGGGTGCAAGATATCGAAACACCCATTCGTGAAGACGAGTCGGCGGCCCTCCGATCGCAAGCGCGCCGCAACCGACACCGCCTCCTCGACCGATTGCACCATACCCGGCTCCTGGCTCCTCAGAACGGTCGCAACCTCCTCACGTGAGACTGCCCAGGTGCCGAACCGGCCAACGACGATCCCCGCTGCAAGATTTGCGAGTTGAAGGCCTTCGGTGATCGACACGCCACATGCCATGGTGAGAGCCAGAGAAGCAACAACCGTATCGCCTGCTCCCGTGACATCGAACACCGACTTCGCCTCGGTCGGAATGATCCGCGGTTCACCGCCCTCATCTTCGAAGAAGATCCCGTCCTTGCCAAGCGTGACCGTAGCAGTCCGGACTCCGGTGATCTCTCGCAACCGCGCCGCAACCCGGTGAAGATCCTCATGACAATCAATCGAAATACCAGTAGCAGCCTCGGCCTCTTCTCGATTCGGAGTCAGAAAATCAACTCCTTGATAGATCGAGTAATCCGTGCCCTTTGGATCACCAATCACCACTGCTCCGGATGATCGGGCAGCCTCGATCGCTGCCGCGATGATGGCCGGACTGAGCACTCCCTTTCCGTAATCGCTGAGTAAAATACCCTGATAAGGGAAGGGCCGCTCGGCAAGACTCTCGAGAGCCTGTCTCTCGGCCTGCTCTCCCATGTAGTGCCGCCGCTCTTCATCGACCCGAAGTACCTGCGCAGTCTTGCTGACATAACGAGTCTTGCGCGTGGTCGGGCGGCCGGGGTCGCGCACCACTCGATCAACATCGATGCCCCCGTCCCGAAGGAGACCCATGAGTTGATCACCGGCAGAATCTTCACCAACCACACCGAGTATCGATGCCTTCGCGCCCAGGGCCACCAGGTTCGCCGCGACGTTACATGCCCCTCCGAGCAGATACCGCTCGCCTTGGGTCTCGAAGACAAGGACCGGTGCTTCGGGCGATACACGCGAAGCGCCGCCCTCTATGTATCGATCCAGAATCAGGTCGCCGATGACGAGAATCGCCGGATCACCGAGTTCCTGGAGGGTCCGAGACAAAGCTTCTTTCATCTGGAAGGTCCCGGAAATTCCTCCGTCCAGCTTGCTCATTCGCACTCCCCTCCGCGGGCGAGCAAGCCCTGATGCAGCAGGGGCAGGATGATCTCGTGTTGCGCGAGCACGGAAAAACCCTCCCGGGGAGGCCGCGTGACAATATTCGTCATCGCCCGGTACTGATGCATCATGTCGAAGTTCGCAGTCGCGAAGTCCTTGCCGAGCCTGCCGCGATTTCGCGCGATGGACACGGCCTTGAGAAAGATCTCAGGCATGATCACTGCCGAGCCGATGTTGAGCCAGATCCCACCATCAAGTTTCTCGACCGTCGCGACCAACCTCCAAAAATCGGTTTGCGTCGCAGTACCCAGAGCCGCTCCATCGAGTGCCGGATCCATGTGCACGATGTCACAGCCGACGGCGACATGAATCGTCGCCGGAATATCAAGCCGCGCAGCCTCGGCAAAAACCGACAAGCCCGCATCCGGCAGGTCATCTTCGAGAATTGCCTCGCCAAGAGCCTGGCCATAGCCAACACCGGACGAAGCAGCTCGCTTGGCAGATCCGTTGATCGCATCGAAGGTCTCCTGCCAGAAGCCGAAGCTCCCATCCTCGAGACCCTCGGCAACATCCTCCGATGTGGCCCCCTGAAACGCGATCTCCCAATCATGGATCGCGCCAGCGCTATTGGTCGCGACATGTGTGATGAAGCCCCGCTGCATAAGGTCGATGATCAGCGGTGACAAGCCAACCTTGATCACATGGGCTCCTAGACTCACTCCCACCTGAGCTCCGCCGGCCTTGGCCTCGACAACAAGATCAACGATGCGCTTGAGATCCTTGCCCCCGTAGATATCCGGCAAGCTGTCAAACCAATCAGAGAAGCCCGGCACCGGCCCTGGAGCCTTCGCGAAATCCTCCTTCTTCACGAGGTTCTTGCGCTCGGCAAGCGGCTTGATGCGAAGATCGTCAGGCAGTTCTGTCATCTGAGATGGACCATGAGTCGCGTGTCATGGGGCCCACGCCCCTTCCAACCTGTACATGAGGATATGCCGTGCAGGCCTCGGTGTCGCGCTTCTGCTCCGGTATTCACGGCTTGACTGATATAGGGGGACTCAGCGCCAATGTTGCACACCCTGTCGGGCAGATTGCGGCAGACTCTGCCGGTAACGCCGCTAGAGCACAGGGGAGGGGTCAGCCCGCTCATCGCGCAACTCCGACTCTGGGCGCCGCCGATACCGGTCATGAATCCATAGATACTGCTCGGGGCTGGCGAGGATATGCCTTTCCAATCGGCGATTGATCTCGACCGCTGTCGCCGTGACATCCGCGTTCAGATTGCCAGTCGATTCCGCATGGAAAGGCTCATCCACCACGAACCGAAACCGAAAACCGCCGCCGATCCGAATGATGCTCGCGACAACCATCGGATAGCCCTTGCGCAATGCCAGCGTTGCTGCCGCACGCTCGGTGCTGGCAACCTCACCAAAAAAAGGCACGAACACACCTCGTAATCTCTGGTTCTGATCGACCGCCTGCATGCCAACACAACCCCGTTCCATCGCACGGATCA